>DASRSE010000308.1:0-28374 GCA_035656655.1 Pirellulales bacterium | reverse complement strand
GACCCACTTTTCGAGCAGATCGATTTGGGTCTGATCGAACGCGCTCCAATTCGGATCGAAGGCGACGATGGTGTCATAGGCAAACAATTCCTCTTTCGATTTCGGAAAATCGGACAGAATCTGGTTCGCTTCTTGCGAGATGCCATCGCCGCCCGATTGCAGCAGGACATCGACCACGGTGTCCTTGTCGCGCTTCAACTGCGTCCGAAGGAATTGATATTCTCGGGTGGGACCGCCGGCCACGAGCAAGACTTTGTTCTTGCGCTCGACGACGTCCACGTCCGCTTCTTGATGATCGTCAGCCGGATTGCTGTCTCCGGGCGGCGGTTCGACGCGGACCTGATAGGTCTTGCGGCCCGTTTCAGGCGAGCCGGGCAGGTCGAACATGACCGGCTTTTCTTCGCCGTCCTTGCCGAGCGCGATGATTTGCGCGGCTCCCTCGGCTTGCCAAATGTTGCTCTTGCCCGACTTGCCGGAAGGTTGCGAAAAGAGCCGGACCGTGACATTTCGCCCGGCCAAGCCTTCGCCTTGCAAAAAGCCGGTCATCTTGAAACCGTCGCCCGGATAGACGCGCGCCGGCGCCTCGAAACGGCTAATCCGGACGTTGATCGGCGGCTGATCGGAGCCGAGGCCGACCGTGAAGATCGGAATGCCGGTCTCTTTGGCCAGATCCATCGCCAATTTCGGATCGACGCCGGCGTTTTGTCCGCCGTCGGTATAGACGACGATTCCCGCCAGCGGCGTGTTCCGTTCTTCGTTCAGCAGTTGCTGAAGGGCTTGTCCGAGCCGAGTTTCGGTTCCATGCGGCTGCAATTCGACCGCCCAATCGACCGGCTTTTCCGGCTCGATGTTGGGCTTATTCTCGACGTTCTTCTCGGGTGCAGCCGCTTCATTCTGTTCATCCGTAAAGCCGAGCATGGCCCACAGATTGGCTTTGGGATAGGAAATATTGATGCGAGCGAGCGACACGAGCGCGACCAACAGCGAAAGGCCGATCAGGCCGCCGGACAGCCACGGGCGCGAGAAGCCGCCCGTCGAGAGCCGCTGGATGATCAAGCTGACAACCGACAATAGAAACACGGCTGAGCCGATCAGGGCCGCCCATTTGAACGGCTGGATTTCTTCGCGAATCGAATCGAAGTTTTCGTAGGCTGGCTGGGTTGCCGCGATCGGATCGACGAGCTTTCCGTAAGAGCGAATCTTTTGCGTCTCTTGGTCGAATCGAAAGACCGACACATCTTGCGTTTTTCGCAGGTCTTTCAACAGATCCGTGCTCGCCAGCTCATTGACTACTTGATCAATGCGCGTCGTTTGCGGATCACTGGCGCTGCCGGCCGCGTCGCGGCGACTCATGCTGAGGCTCGTATCGACAAGCAGGATCGCGCGCGAGTTGTGAGTAACTTTTTTCTCGGTCCGTTTTTCCAAGCCGAGGAAAAAGAGCAACAGGCCGCCATACGTGGCGATGCGGAGCAACAACAGCAGCGGCCCGACCCCTGGCTTCAACTCGACGCTGTCGCGGCGATACATCCAGAACACAAAGGCGGCGATCAACAAACAGACCAGCACCAGCAGCGGCTTCTGCCACCATTCGGTGAATGATTGAAAGCGGGTCCATTCGTAAGTCACGCGGCTATTCGGGTCGGTCGCTGAGGCGACGCGGCCCGCCGCTCCGGCGAAGCTGTTAACCGCTTCGGAAAATAAGGAGGGGAACAGGTTCATGCGGCCACCAGGCCTTTCGCCATCGCCCGATTGGCCGGATGATAGCTCGCGGAATAGGCCAGGACTTGTTCGCCCAGCAAGAGCAAGATCAACAAGAACAGATACTCCCAGGTCCGACTGAGATTGACGCCCGCCAGATTGGTCGAATCGAATTGCAACTGGGCGGCCGTGTAATATTTAAAGGGGAGCGATTTCAACTGCGTTCGCAATTGCGGCTCGTCGAGGAGCCGCAGGTCTCCTTCTTCAGGGGTGACATTGTAGGCCAAGCTTTGCGATTCGACCGTCTCGGTCGCTTGGTCGAGCCGCGGCAGCGCCAACTCGTAAAAGCCGCTCGCCCGCGTCGTGTCCTCGGAGATCGTCACTTCGAAATAGGGTTTCGCCCGGGCGGCTTCGTCGTCGGCATAGGACAAGGCGATTTGCTGCCCCTGGTTCGGCGGCGTGAGGCTAAACGGAGCTTTGTATTTGGCGCGATCGAGCTTCAGCGTCAGTGGCGAGCCGACGAGCCGGACCACCTCCGGCCGGGCCGAGAGATAGGCCTGCAATTGCAGCATCGTGACGACAAAGCTCGGGTTGTCGCGCCCCCAATTGTTCCAAACCGGCGCGGCCGTCGTCAGAAATGCAACGACTCGCCCTTCGCCAAACTTATGCTCGACCGCGAGCGGAGCGCCGTTGCGAGTCCGGGCGATGACCTTCGTCGTGGCGTTCGCCGGGGGAACCCAGTCTTTTTGGGCCGCGAAGTATTTGTCGATGCTCACCGAGTTGATGAAGCTATTGCGCTCGGCGGTGAAAATGCTAAAGATCGGGTTTTGCGTGACTTCCATGTCGGGCGCCTTCTCGGTCCGGTCCACCAGCAAATCAGTCGGACCGGCCAAGGGCAAGGGAAAAATCCCCTCGCCATCGCGATAAAGATTGTCGTTGAAAAACTTCGCTGAGCAAAGCGGCCCCATGAAGAACGCCACGCCGCCCCCTTTTTTCGCATAGTCCTCCAGCGCCGCAATTTCGTTCTGCTCCATCCGCTCGGCATTCAGCACATAGATTGCTTCAAACTCGTCGAGCGAGTGGTTTTCCAAGTAGCGGGCCGTCTCAATCCGCGGGCGAATGCCCGTATTCACCTGTCCGCCCGGCGTCAGGGCGGAATACAAGTAGTACGAATCGCCGCGCGTTTTGGCCGCCCGGTTGTCGCCATCGACCAACAGGACCGGCGCCGATTGCACGAAGTTGACCGCGGCAAACCGCTGGTTGTCGACGCCGATCGCATCCGCGCCCGGAAGATAAGCCCGCAGCCGATGGACACCCGGATCGGCGAAAAAGACCTGGTACCGCTCGACGGCCGTTTTTCCCGGCGGAATGTCGTCAATTTTGACCCCCGGCCGAGACTTGCCGTCTTCTTCCAGACTGATCGCGACTTGCTTGGCCGCATTGGCGCCGAAGTTTTTCACGGCAACCTGCATGAACAAAGGAACACCGGCGGCTTTCGTCCCCGCCTCCGGCTCGAGCGCGGTAATCGCCAGATTGGGATGGAAGGCGTCCGCGCACTGGACAAAGCGCAGCTGCACGCCCGCCTCGCTCAAATCGGTCAGCGTTTTGCGGAGTTCGACCGGATTGTCCCATTGCTTGTTGCGAATGTCCGTGACGAGGTAGACGATCCGTTTTTCGTCCTTGGCCTGATCCATTTGCCGCGCGATCATGTTGAGGGCGGCTTGGGGGCCGGTGGCCAACTCCGAGACTTTGAGCGTTTTCAGCTTGTCGTCGAGCAGCTTTTTGAAGTCCCCATTGACGGCCTGTTGCGTCAAGTCGGGCCGCGAGGCGCCGGCGTTTTGCTTGGCCTGCGAGAACCGCAGCAAGGTGAACACTTGCGGCGACTCTTGCGAGCTATTGATCGCGAATTGGCCCAACTGGCCGGTCACTTGCAGCGCCTTGTCAAACGCGCTGGGGCCGTTGCTAGTGTCGCTCATCGAGAACGAATCGTCGAGCAGGACAATGTGATGGGTTTTGCTCCCACCCCCGAAGATCGAGCCAAAACTTTCGCGAAACAGCGGCTGCGCGACC
The DNA here is from genome assembly GCA_035656655.1 of Pirellulales bacterium. Lineage (GTDB taxonomy): Bacteria > Planctomycetota > Planctomycetia > Pirellulales > DASRSE01 > DASRSE01. Next base: position 24,606 of record DASRSE010000308.1, on the reverse strand, counting down.
AAGAACACGACCGCGGCGATGGCCGCCATGCGCAACAGCAGCAAGAGCAATTGCTTCAGCATGACCCAGGTGCGATTGCGCTTCTGGCTCTGGAGCAAGAACTCCATGGCGGCCCAGTGAATCCGTTTGTGCCGCATCATGTTGATCAGATGGATCAACAGCGGCGCGGCGACGGCCAACAGACCCCACAAGAGCGGCGAAAAAACAAAACTTGGCATCGGAGAAGGCTTCTATAAAAAGGCGCCGGCGCGGCGCGAGGTCGACAATACAACTTCTATCCGCGGCGATTCAATTCTTGGCGCGTGCTCAAGAACTTGCCCACCGCCGCCCCCAGCGAATCGCTCGTCCGCACTAGCGCGTAATCGACGGCGTGCTTCGCGCAGCCACGCCGCAACTCTTCCAAATAGGCTTCGAGCGCGTCGAGATAGCCTTGCCGCAAGGACCGCGGATTGCATGTCAGGTGCTCGGGCAACTCGAGCCCCTCGAACCGCGTCGGACCGTTGAACGGAAAATCAAGCTCGTCGTCGTCCATGACATGCAGGACCATGACATCGTGTCCGCGCTGCCGCAGCAGCCGCAGGCCTTTGAGCAAGCCCGGCCGTTCGACGAGCAGGTCGGAGACAATGACAAACATGCCGCGCCGCGGAAAGGACTCGGCCGCCTCGCGGAGGATTTGGGCGAGATCGGTCTTTTCCTTCGGCTCGTTCACCGCCAGCGCTTGGATGATCGCGTTCAGGTGGGTTTTTTTGGTGCGCAGCGGCACGACTTGGCGCGTTTTTTCGTCGAATGAGATACAGCCGACCGCGTCCTGTTGCTGCAGCAGCAAATAGGCCAAACTGACCGCCGCCGTGCAGGCGTATTCATATTTGTTCAAAGGGCCCGAGCCGTACTGCATGCTCTTGGAAATGTCGACCAAGAACGTGCAGCGCAAGTTCGTGTCTTCTTCGAACTGCTTGATATAAAAGCGGTCCTGCTTGGCCCAGACCTTCCAGTCAATGTGCCGCAAGTCGTCGCCAGTGGCGTATTCGCGATGCTGCAAAAACTCGACGGATTGGCCGAAGTACGGGCTGCGATGCATCCCGGCCAGATATCCCTCGACGATGTGCCGCGCACGCAGTTCCATTCGGGCGATCTGCTTGATCGCCTCAGGATGCAAAAATCTTTTGGAATCGGGGGTCACGGCTCAGTTCGTCTTCTTTGCTAGGAGTGATTTCAATGAGATGGTCCACGACATGATCGGGCGTGACGCCTTCGCTTTCGGCGGCGAAATTCACCACCAGGCGATGCCGCAGCACCGGTTTGGCCAGCGCCGCAATGTCGTCCGTCGAAACATGCGTCCGTCCTTGCAACAAGGCCCGCGCCTTGGCTCCTAAAATCATGAACTGAACGGCCCGCGGCCCGGCGCCCCAGGCCACCTGATCGCCGATGAACTCCGGCACGCCCGGCTCCTTCACCCGCGTCTGCCGCACCAGCGACAGCGCGTAGCGAATCGCGTGATCGCTCACCGGCACCTCGCGCACCGTCCGCTGCACCCCCAAGATTTCTTCCGCCGACAATACCGGCACGATGTGGTCGGTCATCAGCGCCGTCGTCCGCCGCGCGATCTCGAACTCCTCGTTGAAGTTCGGATAATTCACGAACACCTTGAACATGAACCGATCTTGCTGCGCCTCGGGCAGCGGATACGTCCCTTCTTGCTCGATCGGATTCTGCGTGGCGAGCACGAAAAACGGATCCGATAGTTGATGGCGGACGCGGCCGACCGTCACCTGGCGCTCTTGCATCGCTTCCAGCAAGGCGGCCTGCGTTTTCGGCGGGGTGCGGTTGACTTCGTCCGCCAGAATCACGTTGGCGAACAAGGGCCCCTCCAAAAAGCGAAACTCCCGCGAACCGGTCGAGCGGTTCTCTTCGATGATCTCCGTCCCCGTGATGTCGGCCGGCATCAAGTCGGGCGTGAACTGAATCCGGCTGAAAGAGAGATTGAGGGCCCGCGACAGCGTGCTGATCATCAAGGTTTTGGCGAGGCCCGGAACCCCTTCCAACAGGCAGTGGCCGCGGCTGAACAAGCAGATCAACAATTCGTCGATGACCTGGTTCTGGCCGACGATCACTTGCCCCAACTGTTGAAGGATCTTTTCGCGGGCTTCGGCCAGCCGGCGAATGGCTGCGGAATCTTGCATGGTGTTAGTCAAGATGAGGTCGTGTGGTTAAGGGTGAAGTGAACAACCGGGCAAGAGCCCAGGTCGAGGACGCGGAATTTTACGAGCGAAGGACCACCGCCGAGGCGCGCGGAACTCGCCAGGAGGCGGAGCTTGGGATTCGGATTGCAGCGCGAAAGGGGATACAAATGGGACGGCGGGGGCATGTTACCGCTGATATATGGGCAAAATGCCGTTGTCGAGTTGCAGGATGGTCAGGTTGACGGCCGTGGTATAAATCGTGCCGATGTAGCCCTGATTCCAATACGCGAGCTTGCCGTCGTCAGTTGCCTCGGAGATCAACCGAGGATAGATCTTGTCGCGATATTTTTCCCAGGTCTGCTTCGACTTGCCCTCTTCGGTTCCCCCTTCGCGATACATGACTTGCGAATAATAATAGTGGGCATAGTGCCAATGGCCGTCGTTCCGCGCCAAATCGAGATTCTTCTCGCAATAGGACATCAGCTTCGGGACCACATTGCTATCGTAATCACCCGCGTTGAACAAACAAGCGATCGCGGCCGCGGAAATGGCAGGCCGCGAGCCGCCCCCCTTTGAACTGTATTGCACGCCGCCGTCTTGCGGATTGAAACATTTCTTCGTGATGTAAATGATCGCCTTGTCGATGACTTCTTTCGGCACGGCAATCCCCGCGTTGCGGCAGCCGCGCAGGCCTTGCACCTGAGTGATGGTGGTGGAGCCTTCGTCGAAGTCGTTTCCATCGCGAGCGCTGACGTAGCCCCAACCGCCATCGCGCGTCTGCGCGCGGCCGCAGAACTCGACCGCCTTGTTGAGAACTTTGATCAATTCTGCGCGGCGATCCTCGTCTTCCTCCTCGCCCAACACCTGCGACAAAAAGAGCATCGAATAGCCGTGGCCATAGGTGTAGCGATCGTCTTCTTGCGAGCCGATCAGGCCGTTGGCGCGACTTCGCTGAACGAGAAAGTTGACCGCCCGCTTGATGTTATCCTTGTACTTGCCCTGGGTGCTGGTCGAGCCCTCGGAGATCAGGGCCATCCCCGCCAAGGCGGTCATCGCGGTCGGATAGCGGCTGTCCTGAGCCGTCCAGCCCCCTTGCCGCGATTGGTTGGTCGCAATCCAGTCGAGTCCATGCGAGATGACTTTCTTCAGTTTTGGATCGTCCTTATCGATGGCCCATGCTTGATCGAGCTGGCTGCCGAGCACCATGAACCAGGCGACCGCGGCCAACAGCGGCACAAGGCAGCGCGAAACACAAAGCTTAAGGGCGGGCATGGATTGAATCCTTAATCCGACCGAATTTCCGATCGTCGAGAAAGAGAACGCGGTTTCATTCTGGACCGGCAACGGTTCGCGCCGGCGATTGTGATGGGGCATGGCTTTCAAGGGATGGCTCTGCGGAGGATCGTTTTTATTTATTCGCCTCAGCCCCGCCGAGCGCTTTGCCGACGGCGCGGATGAAGCCCCCGAACCCCTTGGGCGGCTCCCCCACGGTCAGCGAAGCCTGATAAGGCGGCTCCGGCGAGATGGGCAAGTCCGTAAACTTCAACGTGATCGATTGATTGGGATAGGTCATGACCACGGTGTGCGCGTCCAGGTCGCCGGTGATATCGAACATGTTATTAAAATGGGTTTGCAAGTTGTCCTCTTCGTAAGCGGCGCGGCCGGTCCGCTTGTCGAGGCAGAGAATGCCGGCGCGCACCGCGCCGCCGCGCTTCTGGTCATAAACCTGGCGTAGAAAAGTCAGCACCGGCAGATCGGCAGGCTGCTGCAACATCAAGGCATAACGCTGCACGTCGGCCCCGATCGACCATTGCTTCTTGCCGGTGGCGCGATCATAGGCGTATACGTGCCCGATCACCAAGGGGCTGAACATTTCGCCCATCGGCGATTGAATCGTTTGGTTTTCAAAGGTGACCGATTGGGCGCTGCCGCCGCCGAGGCTGCTCGACACGACCAGGTATTGATCCTTCGAGCGGACCACATACAGCGAAGCGAGCGACGGATCGGCATCGACCGTTTCATCGATCCGTTTCGCGCCGGTCAGAATGTCGAGGATCTGGAGCTTGCCGCCATGCTCCATGATTGCGACTTCGTCGTTGTTGATGATCGTCCCCTTCGAGTCGCTGGCGAACTCTTTCGTCCAAACGTCTTTGTTTTCCCACGGATCGCGGAGCAGGAGATTGATCTTGCCGCCCACATTGTTCCAGGTGAGGATTTTGCGGCCGATCGTGGTCCAGCGCTGATCGCGCGGCGGGACATCGCGCTTGCCGACGATCTCGCCGTCGATCGACCGCAAGACGAGCGCGCCTTTGCCCTCGGGCGGGGCGACAATGAGATATTCATCATCGCCAAACGTATCACTGCCGGCCGGCACTCCTTGCCGCGACCAGACGACCTCGCCCGTCAGCGCGTCGAGACACTGGATTTCGCGTGAGCGTTGGATGATGACGCCATGCGCGGTCAAGGCGCCCAAACCGCCGAACGGCTGATTGGTCGCATTGTCGATCGCTTGAAACTTCATCGGGCCGCCCCAAGGGTTTGCGACCTGCGTCTGATTGATGCCGCGGTTGATCTGTACGCCGTTGAATTGCTCGACCAAATCTTGCTTCCACAAGACCCGATCTCCCGACCCGTTGCGGCCGCCATCGCTGCGGAGCGTGTCGATCGCCAAGATGTTGGTGCCGATGTTCAAGACGATCAGATGGCCGCGGACCTGGGCCTGATTCATGCCTTGCAGATAGCCATATTGGTTTTGGACCTGCTTCTCGAGCAAATTGACGCGCCATTCTTCTTGGCCGAGGCCATCGCGTGCGATCAGAAATTGCTGCATGTCATAAAACAAGCAGGTGTTCTGCTGGAACGGCCCGCGGCTGCCGTGGAATTCAATCGGAAAATACTGGCGGAAACCGGCCATCCGATTGAGCCGCGTCGTGTTCACTGCGCCGCGTTCGCTCTTCACTTCGCCGTACGGCCAACTCGCTGCGGCCACCAGGCTGCGGCGAACGGGCGAATCTTTGGGCAATTCGTCGAACAATTGCTGGCCCGTTTTGTCGCCGAGGCAGACTTCGTTCGCAAAATCCTGTTGGAGCTTGTGATAGTATTGGGCCGCATCTTCGGGCCGGCCCGCATCCGCGAGCATTTGTGCGAGCCGCGCGGTCGCCGCGCGGCGCCGCGCCGGATCGCTCGAAGCCTCAAGCGTTTGCAGAAGCTCTTCCCGTTCCAGCACGGTTTCGCGTTTGGTCAACAGCGAAGCCAGTTGCTCGCGCGCCACGTCGGCGGTCGCGTGGGCGGAGAAATAGTTCAAGAAGCGACGCAGCAGCGTGATTTTTTTCTCGACCGGCTCCGCCGCCAGCGCGACCTCTAATCGCGATTCCACGGCCGCGTTGATTTTCTGCAAATCATCTGGCTTGGCCGTTTTCAGCAGGCTGGTCAGTTGCCCTTGCAGCCAGCGGTCGCGGCGGACCGAGTAATCGGCGCTGATCGTTTCCAGATCGGAGTGGTTCAAGTCGAGATCGGCCAACGCGAGATAGGTGGCGATCGCCGGGGCAATTTCGCCCGCCTTCATCAAGCCGGCGGCTTTGATCCGCAAAAACGTCGCACGCTCGCTCGGCAGATCGATCATCTTCTCCGCTTCCGCCAAGTCGCCGCGGTTTTTGACAAAGTCGGCTTGCAAGGCGGCAAACAGCGCTTCCAGCAGCAGATCGTGCGTCTCAATCTGCGGCTTGATCGCATTGGCTTTCCGCAAATCAGCCAAGGCCTCCGGCAATTTGCCGTCCACGTAGCTAATCTCTCCGCGCCGCGTCAAGGCGTCGGGATCATCCGGATTTTGCTTCAGTTGGGCGGCGATTCGCACTTTCAGCGGTTCGAGTTGATAGAACGCCTCCAGATAATCGACCCCTTGCGAAATGATGTTGTCGTGGAAGCAGATCAAATTGCCCGGAATGTAGCCTTTGTGGGACTTGAAGACCTCTTTGACATCGCCCGTGTCGAGGTCGATCCGCGCCACGGCGGCCGACGTGAGCGGGACGAAGTATGAGTTGCCGCTATAGAACCCGCGACCGCTGGGCGAAGCCCCGCCCGGAAACGCCACGCCATGCTGGCTCCAGGCGAATTCTCCGTCGGAGAGCTTGCGGGCTTGAATCGCCTTGCGGCCCACGAGGATCACGTTTCCTTTGTGGACACAGGCGACGTAGACATTTTCTTCGCGCGGCTTTTTCCAGAGGAATTTGCCGTCCACCAGATTCAAGCAGTGCAGTTGGTCGGATTCCATCGGCGAGATGATCGCCTTGCCGTCGGCGATGGTGATGCAGCTATCGGCCCAATGGGTCGCATTGGCCTGGTTCATGTCGCCGCTGCTCATGACCGCGAAGCCCGCGCCCATCTGCATTGAGTATTGGCTCCGCTCGTATTGATATCCCCAGAGCAAGGTCCGCGTCGCCAGATCGACCGCCACGACCGAGTTGGCCGAGGTCGGGCAAACCAGCACGCCATCGGCGAACGAGGGGCTCGCCCCGGTCATTCGCCGCGTGGGATCGAATTGGATCGATTCGACGATCTGCGCGAGTTGCTGCGACCACTCGAGATGGCCGTCCTTGGAATTGAGCACGTAGAGCTGGATGACGCCGTTATTTTCGCCGATGGCGTAGAGCCGATCCATCAGGGGCAACGGCGGGCCAAGAAAGAACACGCCGGCCAACTTCGGCTCGTCGGTCCCGTTGCTGCCGCCGACCGCCCAGCGCAACTTGCCCTCGGTCGCCAATTCGACCGAAACCAATTTGTTGCTCTGCGCCAGCGCGCCGGCCGCGACCAATTGGCCGTTGGCCATGATGATCCGCCGGCCGCCCATCATCTGCGGTTGCGTCATCGGCGCGTTATCGACTTCGTCCACCAAATAGACCGATTCGCCGTCGCTGCTCATGGTGCCATAAGTCGGGCTATCCCAGAGCCGGTCGGTCAAGTTGCCGCCGGCAAAGGCTGCTTGGCGCATCATCATGACCTGGGCCATTTGCATCTGCTGCTGGCCATTGGTCGGTTCGCTGACTACCTGATTCGAGGTGTCCGATTCCGGCGGATAACGCCAGATCAGTTTGCCGGAATGAAAATCGACGCCCCATAAGCAGGTGGGGGTCCGCATCAAGACAAAATCCTTGGTCGTGACGTGCCCTTCTTTGTCCGACAATTTGGCGACGACCGCCAGCGGATGCCCGCTGGGAATTAGCACGCCGGCCGATTGCTCACGCTGTTGCTTCTTCACGGCTTCGATCGACTTTTGGACTTTTTCATCCATCGTCGTGTCAACTCGCCAGCGTTCGTTGAGGACGGGGCTTCCCCCCGCGCTGATCGCGTTGCGGCTGGCATTGCCGCGGAACATCGTCCATTGGGCCAACTCGGCGGGGGCCAATAGTTTCATCTGGCCCACCGAGGTCGCCAGCCAACTGATGGCATCGGCATCCTTGTCGAATAGGGGAAGGGTCTTGTCGCCGAATTTGATGCTGCCGCGCGGCGTTTTCTTTTTCAACTCGACGAGCGCCTCTTTGGCTTTGTCTTGATAGCCGGCTCGCAGCCAGGCGGTCGCCAGCGAAATCGAAAGCATCGGCTCAAACTGGGCGGCTGCCGCGGGACTGCTTTGCACGCGGCGCAAACAGAGCGCCGCGGAGAGCGGCTGCGCATGATCGAGATAGTGCTGGCTCAGCAAGATTGTCGCTTCGCGGCCGGCCGCCGTATGCAAATAATTGCGCGAGGCTTTTTCCAGCAAGGTCGCATCGCCGGTCTCGATCGCGCTGGTCAGCAGCCGCTTCGCCTCAGGGCCATACGACGCTTCGTATTGCTCGCGCCCTTTGTCCGGCAGCGAAGCAATCATCTGCTGCGCATCAACCTTCAAACTGTGGTACACGCCGTCGTTTTTGTCATCCGCTTGATAGAAATAGTCCTCGGCCTCGGCTCCTTTTTCGCCGCAGATCACCCGGTTGAGAATATCGACCGCGTCGCCGTATTGCTCGGCTTTGATCGCCTCTTGCGCCTTTTGCAAGAGCCGCCGCGTATCGCGGTCAACCGGCAAGACGGAGTCCTTCTCATCGCTCGCGTCGGGTTGAATCGGTTGGCCGTTGGGTCCAAACCGCACGCGCAATTGGGCGGAGCCAATCGTTGTAATCACGAATCCGACGATGACCGCGGATAAGCTGCCGATGGCCAAACCGGTGAGAACCCGAAATCTGATCGCCGTGCGGTCCGTCATGGAATGCTCCTGCCAAATTTTGCGAAAAGCGAAATTCTGCGATGGGGGAGGACGTGAAGTTCCGGCGGGCGAAAGCAGGGGAATTTTCTCTAGGCGGCAAAAGATGCCTGACTATGAGTGATTCGCCACCGGAAAAAAGTTCAATCGCCGCGAGCAGATGAGCCATTTTTCCCGCGCAACCGCCCCAGCGATGGCCGCAGACTACTTCTCATTTGCTCCTAACTACTTGTCATGTCTTATCTTATAGGTCGCCATGCCGAGGTGCAAGCAAATTTGCACGCCCCTCAGTAACTGACTGGTAACCGGCTTTTTCCGACCTTTCCGCCTCGATTTGGCGAAAATTGCCGCAAAATGCCGGCTTTTTTCCATTGTCAATCGCACGGATGGGATAAACTTGTACCAATCGGCCGGAGCAAGAGTCAGCTCGCGCCGGAGGCGCTAGAAAAAGCTTTGTTCGCCCGCCGGACGCCGCAGCCACTCCGTGGCAAATTGACTTCGCGATCCGCGATTGGAGCGGACCGACAGCGCGGAGGCCGCGATTTTTAGCGGAAAAATCTATCTTTTTCCGAGAAATTGACCGCTAGAGGGTTGAAAATTTCCGCCAGATGACTTTAATCAGCGCTTCGCGTTTTTGTGCGTATTTCCCGATCATTCGGATTAAGCCACCACTTTTCCACCCCGAGAGACCTCAAGGAGGGACATCCCCGTCATGGCCAAAGCAGCATCCCCAGCGAAGAAAGCCCCGTCCAAGACCGAAGTTTTCAATTCGATCGCCGAAGTCACTGGTTTGAAGAAGCCGCAGGTTTCCGCCGTCCTCGAAGCCCTCGTGAACGAAATCAAGAAAGCCCTTAGCAGCCGCGGCCCGGGCGTGTTCGCCATCCCCGGCTTGGTGAAGATCGAGAAGCGGAAAGTTCCCGCCAAGCCAGCTCGGAAGGGCGTGCCCAATCCGTTCAAGCCCGGCGAAGTGATGGACGTCGCCGCGAAGCCGGCAAGCACCAAGATCAAAGTTCGCGCGTTGAAGAGCCTGAAGGACATGGCCTAGTTTTCAGGCGGCCAAACGGCGCCGCTTCGGCGCTCAGCCGCGCATGCGACGAAGAATTCATCGCCCAGACCGAAACGAATAAGCTCGCGATCCTCCCAGGGTCGCGGGCTTTTTTTGTCGCTTTATCCGCCACGCAGCCGGCTCGCGTTCAAGGCTCGCATTTTGGAGATTTCTGGACAGCGCTGCCGCGGCATTGCAGCGCTGCGCCGAGCTAGCCGGTGAGCTTGTTCATTGCGGCCACCAACTCTTTCACGGCATCGACGCTCTTTTGGAAGTCGGCTTGCTCGCGCGCGCTCAGTTTGAGTTCCACGATTTTCTCGACTCCGCCCGAGCCCAGAATCACCGGCACACCGACAAAATATCCGCCGACCCCGTATTCTTTGTCGCAATAAGCGGCGCACGGGATCAACCGCTTCTTGTCGCGCACGACTGCTTCCACCATTTGCGTCGTCGCGGCGGCCGGAGCGTAGTAGGCGCTCCCGGTCTTGAGCAAGCCGACAATCTCCGCGCCTCCTTTGCGCGTGCGTTCGACAATCGCGTCCAAGCGGTCTTGGGCCAGGAGCTGCGTGACGGGAATCCCTCCCACGCTCGTGCAACTCGGCATTGGCACCATCGTGTCGCCGTGTCCCCCCATCAGCAAGGCGGAAATGTCTTCGACGCTGACTCCCAGTTCCATCGCGAGAAATGCCCGGTAACGGGCCGTATCAAGGACGCCGGCTTGGCCAATGACGCGGTTGGGCGGAAAGCCGGTGACTTGCAGCACGCGCTGCACCATCGCATCAAGCGGATTGCTGACTGCGATAATCACGGCATTGGGGCTGCTCGCTTTGATTTCGCTGGCGACGCTGCCGACGATTTTCGCGTTGGTGCCGAGCAAGTCGTCGCGGCTCATGCCGGGCTTGCGGGCGATCCCGGCCGTGATTACCACCACGTCGGAGTCTTTGGTATCGGCGTAGCTGGTCGTGCCGACCAGCTTGGAATCAAACCCCATGATCGGCGACGCCTGCATGAGATCGAGCGCCTTGCCGGCCGGCATTCCCTCGGTCTGCGGAATATCGAGCAGGACGACGTCGCCCAATTCGGCGGCGGCGCACCAATGAGCGGTCGTCGCTCCCACATTCCCTGCCCCAATGATCGAAATTTTGGCACGCCGCATGCAAGATCCTTTCGTCTTAAAATCAAACCACGAGAACGTCAACCGAACCTCGTCGGCGCTCGGGCGCCGCGTCCGCGGGCAAAAAAACTTGCCAAAAGTTTACCCCTTGCGCTGGCAGGCGACAAGGCAAGGAGGGAAGTGGAAATGCTAATTGCTAAATGCCAAGTGCGAAATGCAGAGCAAGTGGCGAATAGCGGTCTGACAGCTTTCACGCCTCTCGGCGTCTACTTCGCTGGCTTTTTCAAGTGCTTGTCGAAGAATGCGAAGAGCGCGGCGTCCGCCTGTTGTTGATCCGCCCCCTTGAATCCGTGTCCCGCGCCGGGCAGCGTCAGCAACTCCGCTTCCACGTCGGCCGCTTTCAAGCGTTCGACAATCCATTGGGCTTGTTCGTGCGCCACGTACTTATCCTCGGTCCCATGAACGCAAAGGGTCGGAGCGGCCTGCGGCGTGACCCAATAGAGCGGGCTCGCCAAGATATGCGCATGCCGCGCCGTCTCCAGATTGCCGCCCAAGAAAAGCGGCAGCACTTCGGCCGCATCGACGCTTTTGCCGTAAGACTTCGTGAAATCGGATGGGCCGTAATAGTTCACGACACATTGCACGTCGCTAGAGAAGCCAGGGTTCTGATCTCCTTCAAATTGCTTCACCCCGGGCGTCACGCCCAGAAACTGAGCGAGATGTCCGCCGGCCGAACCGCCCGTCACGCCAATTCGCTTGGGATCAATCGCGTATTTGTCCGCATTCGCGCGGAGCCAACGCACGGCCGCTTTCACATCGTAGACCGCTGCCGGAAATTGGTATTTCGGCGACAACCGATATGTGACCGTCGCCGCCACATAGCCGCGCTCCGCCAACTGTTTGCAAAGCTTGTCGTACGATTCGCGCGTTCCGGCACGGAAACCGCCGCCGTGAATGCAGAGCACGGCCGGAAACGGACCCGCCCCGGTCTTGGGCCGGGCCAAATCGAGGAGCAGATGCTGGCCGTCGGGGTTCGCATATTCCACGTTTGGCAGCCACTCGAAATTAACCGGCTCGTCAGCGCGCACCAGCCGCGCCTGGAGGCCCCAGCCCAGCGACATGGCCAGCAAGCCAACGACGCCGCGGCGCAGCCAAAAGGAACGAGGCCGCGGCGATCGCAAAGCAAGGGGACGCGGCCGAAGTGAACAATTTTGAAGCATGATCGAAACTCGTTGAGGAAGGAGATGGGGGCGGCAAGGAGGGGCCGGCAATGCAGTCGGCACGCCTAATATAATCGAACCGATCGGGCGCCGCCACGCAGCCCGTGGAATTGACGGCCGGTCGGCCGGAGCCGCAACCGCGACGAATTGCCGCGGCCGCAAAAAAAGCGGACGAGAATTTCGCGTGGCGGCCAGCCATTCGCTAGACTGGTCGAGTTGGTCTCGGTTGCTGTCGCCCTTTGACTCGCCTGGAGTTTTTTCCATGTCCGCGCCCATGCTCCGTTTCACGCGCGCCGCTGGATCGCTGTTGCTAATCGTGCTCTCGCTGCCGTGGTGCGGTCGAGCGCAAGCGCAAACCGACGCGATCGACGCGTTGAACGAGAGAACCGAGCAACTGATCAACCAGGGAAAAATTAAGGACGCTTTGGCCGCCGCGAAACAGGCCTATGCGTCGTCGCAACAAAGCGGCAGCCTCAATACCGGGTCCGGCGCGACGGCGCTGAATGACTTGGCCTATTGTTACGGCGAGCTAGGCGATTTTGCGACCGCCAAAAAGTACAACGAGCAATGTCTGGCCATCCGCCGCGCCGTGCTCGGACCCAAGCATCCGCACGTTGCCTTTTCGCTCAACAACCTGGGCATGAACTATGACGATCTCGGTGATTATGCGACCGCGAAGAAGTATCTGGAACAGGCCGTGGCGCTTCGCAAGGAGATTTATGGCCTGAATCATCGAGACACGGCGCTCTCGATCGGCAATTTGGCGCACGCCTTAAATGCGCTGGGCGACTATGCCGCCGCCAAACCCTATTATGAACAATCGCTGGCAATCTATCAGAGAATCGAGGGACCGCAGAGCCGCAGCATTGCCTTGCAATTGAACAATCTCGGCCATTTTTATCGGGAGCAAGGCAACTACGTCGCCGCGAAGTCCTATTTCGAGCGCGCGCTGGCGATGGACAAGGCGGTCCTCGGTCCGCGCCATCCGGACACGGCGCTCGTCTATGGCAATATTGGCTCCGTCTTGTCCGACCTCGGCAATTCGGCGGCAGCCAAGCCCTATTATGAGCAAGCTCTGTCCATTTATAAAGAAACCTATGGGCTTAAGAGCGCCTACACGGCCCAGGCGATCCACCAACTAGGCGCGATGTATTTGGATCTGGGCGATACGGTCAATGCCAAAAAGTACTACGAGCAGGCTCTGCAAATTCGTACCGAGGTGCTCGGCCCGCAGCATCCTTCCACGCTGATTAGCTTGAATAATCTCGGCGCGCTGCAAGTGATGACAGGCCAGCACGACACCGCGACGGAGACCTTCCTCCGGGCATTGAAAGTGAGCACGGCGGTCAATGGCCCGCGCCACGTCGATACGGCGCGACTCCTAGGAAACTTGAGCGCCGCCGAGCGGCTCAGCGGCGACGTCGCCTCGGCGCGCGAACATTGCGCACAAGCGGTCGCGATCCGCAAAGAGGTGTTCGGGCCGAATCATCCCGACACGGCGTTCGCGTTAATCGGTCTGATGCTGGACGACGCCGCGCTCGGGTCATGGGAAAATGTCGCGGACGAGGCTCTTGCCGCGCGGCGCGCGGCGCGCCGGCACATCAAGCAAATCTTGCCTGCCCTGAGTCAAAAACAACAGATCAATTTTATCCGCAACACGGACAGCACGGAATTGGAGCGGGTGCTGTCGCTGGCTCAGTATCAAGAGCAGTACCAACCGTTCACTGCGTTGACCGCCGAGTTTTGGGTCAACGGCAAAGCGGTCATCCAAGAGTCGTTGGCGGAGCGTGCCGCCTTGGCGCTCGGCTCGACCGATCCGAAGATCAAGTCGCTCGTCGTCAATTTGAACACGGTGCGAAAGCAATTGGCATCGCTGACCCAAGAAGGGGCAACGCCCAAGGACGTGACGCCGCTGCACGACGAGATCAAGCAATTGGAAACCCGTGAAGGGCAGCTCGCGACGCAGGTCAACTCCTCCTTGGGCCGTCCGGCGATGGAAAATGCTTGGATCACGCTGCAGCAAGTCCGCGGAAACATCCCTTCCAAATCCATCCTAGTGGACTTCGCACGCGTAAGAACATTTGTGTTTGGCTTCGACGGCAAGAAGGAAGCGTTTGGGCGCGCCCATTACATCGCGTGGCTGACGCCCCGCGCCGGCGAAGGCGAGGTGCAGGTGTTCGATTTGGGTCCGGCCGACGCGATCGATGCGGCGGTGACCGCGTTTCAAGTCGCGTTCAAACCTTGCCAAGACCCCGACCAAGAGAAAAATCCGCTTTTGAAGTTGGGCGAACCCGCAGCCGAAAAGCAGTTGCGCACGGCGCTGGCCGGCGTCGGCAAGCTGGTTCTGGCTCCGGTGTCCAAAGCGCTTGCCGAGAAAACGGAACTCATTCTCAGCCCAGACGCCGCGCTGTGGCTCGTGCCGTGGTCGGCGTTGCCGATCGAAGACGACAAGTATGCGATCGAGAAGTGGAGCATTCACTATGTCACTTCGGCCCGCGACCTGGTGACGCAGCAGCAAAAGCTGTCGAACAATCCGCCGCGGATTTTTGCCAACCCGGACTACGACCTCGACGGCCAGCATCAACTCGCCAGTTTGAACAATATCTTGAACGGCATCGGCGCGCCGACTTTGCCGGCGGAGCAAAAAGCCGGCCTGAGTTCGCAGCTCGCGCTCCGCTCGGTCGAGCATATCGGTCGCGTGCCGCGGTTGCCCAACACGGAAACCGAAGCCGAAGGAATCGCCGCCAGCCTGAAGAAGCTGACCCAGACCGAGCCCAGACTCTATCTGCGCGAGCAAGCCTTGGAAGGCATTTTCAAGCGCATTCAATCGCCTCGGGTCTTGATTCTCTCGACGCACGGGTTTTTCTTGCCGGATCAAACCGTCGCTGGAAATGCTTCCGCGGCCGATTTGCAGACGCAGCAGAAGGTGAAGAAGGCCGCCACCGACCAAGACGGCAAAGCGGTCGAGAACCCGCTGCTGCGGTGCGGTTTGCTGTTGGCAGGTTGCAACACTCGTGACACGCTGCCGAAAGATACGTCGCTCGACGATGGGATTTTGACCGGGATGGAAATCGTCGGCACCGATCTGCGTGGGACGGAACTCGTCGTCCTGTCGGCCTGCGAGACGGGGCTAGGCCAAGTGAACAATGGCGAAGGGGTCGCCGGTTTGCGGCAAGCATTTCAGCTCGCCGGCGCGCACTCGGTCGTTTCAACGCTGTGGCAAATTCCGGACCGGCAGAGCGCCGTGTTGATGAACGACTTTTTTGGCGAACTGGCCAGCAACCACTCGAAGTCCGACGCGCTCCGCAATGCGCAGCTCGCGCTGATCAAATCGCGCCGCGACAAGACCGGCGCCGCCCACCCGTTCTACTGGGCCGCCTTCACGCTCACCGGCGAATAGGCCGGCGTGCTAGGCCGGCGGCGTCTCCGTGGTCAGGCCGTCATGGCGCCGCGGCGAACAGTGCTGGCAACCACGCAGCAAGGGCAGACGGTCAAGCGCGCATTGCGCAAGCGATCGCTCCGCCGTCTGGCCTTCTCCGAAAAGGAAACGGGGGAGGCTACTTCACGCCGTCGTTCCAGTATATCCGCACGTTTTTTGTCGCGCGGCCGACGGCCACGATGTCGAGCCGCCCGTCTCCGTTCAAATCGGCGGCGGTGAGGTCTTCGATCGCGACCCCGCCCGGATCAATGACGTGCTTGGTCCACTTGGCCGGGCGGCTCTGGTCGGGATCATAAATCCTTAAGCCGCAGCGATGCTCGGCGTCTTTGTTATCGCGCACGCCGACGATCAACTGATCTTGGTGGCCTGCCAATTTGGCGCACCAGACCGCATGTCCCCATTTCAAATCTTCGTCGAGCACCTGTCGCGACCATTCTTTTTGGACGGCCTCAGCCGGATTCCTTGCGTCGGGCGGAGGTGTATAGACGACGACTTGATAGCCGTGCCAAGGCTCGATTGAGGCGAGATAATCGCTGCCGTCGGCCAGCCGGCCGCGTTTGATCTCGCTCGCCCCGCGGGCGGGCCGGCTCGCTTGATTGCCCGCGCCAATCAGCGTCCGTTTCCATTTCCCTTCGGCGCTGCGTTTCAAAAAGTTGATCCCTTCGGCGCTGGCCACGACGAGGTCGGGATGGCCGTCGTGATCTAAGTCGGTTACGGTAAAGTTGTGCGTGACGTGCATTTCGGCGTTGATGACCTCCGGAACCCAGCGGTCGCGCGTGGGATCTTTCGGAATGGTGAAGCTGAGCATCCGGACCGGAGTTTCATCCCAATTTGGCGTCATCGTATTGCGGCCCATGAGCGGCAACACGATGAGTTGCGGTCGTCCGGTCTCGTTCAAATCGGCCCACTGCATCCGATGGACGGTCGGCTCTTCGGCGATCGGATAGACGGTCCAAGGGTCGTCCGGCTTCGCGCCGCGGCGAACCCATTGAATGCTGCCGCCATCCTTCGTCGCGAAGGGCCGCCAATCCGCCCCGAGCGCATAGGCCAATTGTCCCTTGCCTTCGACGTCGGCCGCCGAAAAACAGACATTGTCGCGCTTGGTTTGCCCCTCGGTCAGCACATGCTTTTTCCAACTCGGATTTTCGTACCAGACAATTCGGTCGGTGTCGACAACCACGATGTCCGGCTTGCCGTCGTCGTTGATGTCATCAACGCGAACGGCGTAACCAATCCCGAGGCCCGTGTCGACCTCTTGCACGTGAAACTGCGGGACTTCCGCCTGGGCCGTTTCCGCGAGCCACGATCCTCGCGGCAAAGCGAACGCGAGCCAGACGCCGGTAATCAGAGCAATTGGAAAACGGCCGCGGAACATGGGTCAACCTCGCGAAGAAAGGCGCCTTTGCAACTGAAAGCCGACCGGCGGCCAGCGCGAACGAGCCATTAAATGCCTTGCCGGAGAATATAACAAGTGCCGCTGGCAACTGCACGCCATGCCGTTCGACTCGGCCGGGCAGTTAAGGCCAGCGGCCGGCGCGATCCGCCAGCTCATCCAGTTGCTCGGCCACCTCTCGCACGCGGCGGGCGGCGGCCGCCGGCTGGCGAAACTCGACCCGGTCCTCGTAAATCCACGAGAGCCAATTCACGGCGGCCAGCAGTCGCCCACTTCGCTCCAAGACGGGAAGCAAACGCCGTTCATCGTCCGACAAGCCGCGCCGCGCAGAATAGGCCGCCAAGCCGATCTGCCACAGGGGCGCGTCCGGGGGGGCCAGACTGCCGAACAGCCGAGCTAGATCGGTCGCCACGCAATCGGCTTGCAGCGGCAAGAGATCGATGAAGCCGCTCACCGTATCCACGCGGAACAAAACATGCTCGTGCCACACATCACGCAGGCAAGGTTGCAGCCGCACTCGAATCGTCAGCGCCGCGTGCAGGTCCGCCGCAATCGGAGCGATCAAGCCGGCGGCGCAACGAGCCAAGCTCGTCGCCGTGGAGAACAATTCCGGCCAGATCTCCGGCCGCAGTTGGGCGCGAAGCGATTCGAACTTTCCGCCGCGCAACTCCGCCAATCGAGCGTGGCGGCTGCGCACGTTCGGCGACGGCTCGGCGAAAATCTCGCCCTGGTAGCTCTCGGCCAGCGCCGCGTGGGTTTGTGCCAGCGCCTCACCGGCCGCGCGCGTCTTGGCGGAGGTCCAAGCCGCCGGCGCGCACGCTTCGCCTGGCAACCATGAAAGTAGCTCCCACCACTGGCCATCGTGGGCAAGAAAAGTCGAGCCATCTTCCGCGGAGATTGGAATGGGCAGCAGGTCCAGCCCCGCGCGCAGCGCGCCCAACAAGGCGGCGTGGACCGCGCGCAGCTGCGCCGGTCGGTCGGGGGCGTCGCGATATGCTCGCAAGGCGAACTCGCCGCGCGGCGTGGAGACTTTCCAAAGGCTGGCGGAGCTAAAACCAGACTGGCTCGGCCGCGCGGCGACGTGGGTTGGCCAACCTGCCGCGGCGGCGAACTGCGGCCAGATTGGCCCCCACGCAGGCGGCAGCGGCGGCGAAGTCATGGGCGGAGATTGGAATTGGCGTCTGAAACGGGAAAGGGCTGAGCCAGGGTCCCGGAGCGGTTGGCCCGTGCGCGGGCCGCACGGCGTCGTCGCCGAGGGCTTTCAAGCGAGGCCATAGAGGGGGCCGAGCTTGCCGCGCAAATGGCGCATCAAGGGCACATGCGAAAGTTGTTTGCCGGTCACGCGCTCGACCAATTCGGTAGCGGAGTAGCGCTGCCCTGGCTCGTGCAATTCCTTCCGCAACCACTGCCGCAAGGGCGTAAAATCGCCGGCTCGAAATAAGTCCTGCAAGCCCCCCAGGTCTTGATTGGCCCGCTCGAAAAACTGAGCCGCGTAGAGATTTCCGAGCGAATAGGTCGGAAAGTAGCCGATTAGGCCGGCGCTCCAGTGAATATCTTGGAGGACGCCGTCCGCGTTGTTCGGCGGCGTCAGGCCCAGATAATGCTCGTACTTCTCGCGCCAAGCTCCCGGCAAATCGGCGACGCGCAACTCGTCGTTGAGCAGCGCTTGTTCCAACTCAAAGCGAATCAAGATGTGCAAATTGTACGTGGCCTCGTCGGCCTCGACTCGAATCAGCGAAGGCTGGACGTCGTTGATGGCGAAATAGAAATCGGCTTCGGCCACTCGTTTCAAATCGGGGAAACGCTGCTGCAAGGCCGGATAAAAATGCTCCCAAAAGCCGCGGCTGCGCCCGACCAGGTTCTCCCACAGCCGCGATTGCGACTCGTGGATGCCGAGCGACACCGCCTCGCCCAGCGGCAGGCCATACTGCTCCGGTAGCAGCCCTTGGTCGTAGATTCCGTGCCCCGCTTCGTGGAGCACCCCAAAAAAAGCGCTCGGAAAATAGTCTTCCTCGTACCGCGTCGTGATCCGGCAATCGTGGGGGCCGACGCTCGTGCAAAATGGATGGGCCGTGATATCCAGCCGGCCGCGTTGAAACTCAAAACCGATTTCCGCGGCCGCCAACTTGCCAAACTCTTCTTGAATCGCGGCAGGAAAATGGGCCTTGAGAAAACGCGTGTCAGGCCGGCGGCCCGAATCGCGGATCGCGGCGACCAGCGGCACCAACTGCGCGCGGAGCTCGGCCAAGACTTGGGCGACTTGCGAAGTCAACGCTTGTGGCTCGTACTCGTCCAGCAAGGCGTCGTAGCGGCATTCGGGATATCCAAGTGCGTCGGCCTGTTCGCGCTTGAGCGCGATCGTCTGTTCGAGCAACGGGCGAAACCGCGCAAAATCGTCCGCCGCGCGCGCTTCCACCCAAGTTTGCTGGCCCAGCACCGAAGTCCGCGTCAACTCTTCCACGAGGCGCTGCGGCAGCTTCACCTTTTTATCGTATTGCCGCTTCAACTGATGGATCGTCGCCCCCAGCTCGGTATGGCGATTTTGCCCCTCGGGCGCGGCCAGCAATTCGTCCAGCCACTGGCCAACTCGAGGGTTGGTCCGCCGCTCGTGGATCATGCCTGCCAGCAGCGTCATTTGCTCCGCGCGATATTCGCCGGCGGCCGACGGCATCATCGTCCGTTCGTCCCAGCCGAGCAAGGATTCGACGGAGCCGAGCAGCGCGGTTTCGCGCGCGTCGCGGCAGAGCTTTTCAAAAACGGTCGAGTTCATGGCCGATCCAACCCAGGGTGACTATTGGCGCGCCGGCGCGCGGCGGCTACGTCCGCCACTTTAGTTCATGTTTGTCGCCATTCAAGGGGTGCTTCTTGTCGAGCGCATGCAGTTCGAGCGTCGCCCCGTCGGTTCGCAGATGAAAATTTGCCCAGCCGTTGGGATCCCCCTCGACGAACAGGTATCCGACCGGCGGAAGGTTGATCAGATGCAGCCCGCTGCTTTCGCTCACCGACCAACGATGCGTGTGGCCGAACATCAAAGCCTTGACTTGTTTGCGGGGCAAGAGAATCTCGAGCAGCGCCTTGGTGTCGATGAGCCCGCCCGACCGGAGCAACTCGCTTTCCGGATGATGGTGCGAGGTGACGATGGTCGGATGGTCGGCGTGCGCGTCGAGCGTTTTGGCGAGCCACGCGAGTTGTTTTTCGCCGAGCAAGCCGGGAGTTTTGTTCGTTTGATCAAGCGAATCGAGGATGATCCAATTCGCCCGTTCGCCGGCCACGAACTGCACGAACTTATGTTCGACCGGCGGATGATCAGCCGGCGCGTTTTTGAGGACCTCCCAAAAGTGCTCGCGCTGATCGTGATTGCCCAGGGTCAGATACTGCGCGATGCCGGCTGATTTGAATCCTTTGGTCAACTCGACGAACAATTGATAGTCGGCAATCAGCCCATCTTTGTAGGCGCAATCGCCATTGCACAAGACAGTTCCCGGCAAAGTTTCTTGCGCGACAATCTCGGCGCAAACCTTTTCCAGATTGGCGGCCATGTTCGTTTTCCGCACGATTTCATTCCGTTTTTCCCAGATATGCGGATCCGAAATGAGCGCCCAGTGGTGCGGATCGAGCGGCTTTTCGCCGGCGCCCCAGAGGGCGCGCGGAGCCAAACAGCCGGCCCCGGCGGCAGCCGCCCCAGCCAGAAACGAACGGCGCGAAACAGGCGGAACATAAAAAGGCATGGCACGCCTCCACAGTGGAGATGAAAAATTCGAGAACGTGGCGGATCAAAAAAGCTAGCTACGGGAGCATCATGCAGCGAAAGCAATCCATCTCGACCGGATCGATTCGAGCCGCACCCGAACGGCGAACCTGGATTCTACCATGTCCGCCGACCCCAAGGGAAATCGGCAATCCCTCGCGCCGTCGCCTTGCCGGCCGCTGGATTCCCGCCTGCGCGGGAATGACGGGAGGGGAGCGGCGTTGATAATTCGGCCGCTGGATTCCCGCCGGCGCGGGAATGACGGGAGCGAAACGGCGTTGATAATTCGGCCGCTGGATTCCCGCCTCCGCGGGAATGACGGGAGGGAAACGGCGTGGCCCCCCGTGCCAGCCAACAGCGAGGGGCGGCTCGACGCATGGCTTGGTTTTTCCTTTGACAGCTCCGCTTACATTCGGCCGAATTGCGCTCGATTTATTTCGAGTTGAAGCGGCTCGCGTGGCGACGGACGATCGATTACAACCGGAGAAATGGAGCCCAGTGTGCGGCGGCGGATGCTCAGCGAATGCGGGTCAGCATGGCTCGCCGGCGCCGAACAGTCCGGGCGCTGAAATGGGCGGGAACTCATTTTTTGTAGATGAGGAATGTGATGCGGATTGTTTTGTGCTACCCCGTCGAAGCCCAGCACTTGGACCGAATTGCCGCCGCGGCGCCCAATGCGGAAATCATCAATGCGGGCCAAGAACACATTGGGACCGAGATTCTGACGGCGGACATTTTTTGCGGACATGCCAAGGTGCCGGTTCCTTGGGATGAGGTCGTTCGCCAAGGCCGGCTGCGCTGGATTCAATCGTCGGCCGCCGGCATGGATCATTGCCTCGTCCCGTCGGTCGTTCAATCGGAGATCACGGTGACCAGCGCGTCGGGCGTTCTTGCTGATCAAGTCGCCGACCATACCATCGCCCTCTTGACCGGGTTGCTGCGCAGCTTGCCGCTCTTTTTCCGCGCCCAACAACGTCAGGAGTTTATCCGCCGACCCACGCGCGATCTTCATCGCAGCACGATCGGAATTGTCGGGCTTGGGGGAAATGGCCGGCGGCTGGCCGAAGTGCTGGCGCCCTTCAAAACCAGGATTCTCGCGACCGATTGGTTTCCGATCGATCGGCCGCCCCAAGTCGAGCGATTGCTCCCACCCGGCGCGCTGAACGAGATCTTGCCCGAACTCGACATTCTCATCCTGGCGGCGCCGCTCACCGACGCGACGCGCGACATGATCGATTCGGCGGCTTTCGCGCGGATGCGGCGCGGTTCGTTTCTCATCAATGTCGCGCGCGGACCGCTGGTGGTCGAAGCCGACCTGATCGCGGCGCTAGAGTCGGGCCAGTTGGCAGGAGCCGGACTCGACGTAACCTATACGGAACCGTTGCCCGAATCGAGCCGGCTATGGGACCAGCCGAATCTGATTTTGACACCGCATGTTGGCGGCCAAAGCGCCCGCCGAATCGACGACATGACCGAGTTCTTTTGCGAGAATTTGCGCCGCTATCAGGCGGGCCAGCCGCTGCGCAACTGGCTCGCGGACAAGCGACTGGGATTTCCCGCCCCGGCGGTGGAGTGACCAAATGCCGCCGGCTCCGGCAAGAACGAAGTACGCTCGGCGGACTGCGTCTCGCCACAGGGGCAAATAAAAAAGCCTCTTCCGAAGGAGCCCGAGCTTCGGAAGAGGCGAATGACGACCAGAAGGGTTGCTTGGAATTCGCTCAGAAGCCGATTCCGAGCGACAAGCCACGACTGCGGTACGTGAACGTCGCTCGCGGTTCAACATAGACTGGCCGCGGCGCAGGCTGGACGATCGGTTGCGGAACAATCACTTCCGGCGCCGGCACGTACGCCGGCGGGTAGCCGACGACGGTGGGCGGAGCGATCCGCACGTTATAGCTGGGATAATAATGCGCGGCATAGCGATCGTGGTGGTCCCAGCCGTGGTGATCCCACTCGTGCGCGGAGGTGGTTCCGGCGCCCATGAACACTCCGCCCAAGCCTACCAACGTCGCCACCATTGCTGTCAGTAAAACGCGTCGCATGATTTTCTCCTTGGTTCGGGTATCTTGGAAAGAGCCGCCAAGCATGCCCGATGAGGCGTGGCGGCTTAAATTTCTGTTCTGATTCAAGAAAAATGCAGACCGCGTGCCAATCGAATCGCGGCGCAAGGCAGCGGGCAAAAATGGCCGAATTAGGCCAGATTTGCCGCGGAAACTGGCCGTGCCGCGGGGCGCGCGTGCGAAAATGTAATCCGCTTGATGACAAACGCGTATCAAGTCGATGACCTTGAAATGAAGCGGGCCGCCGGTATCGTTTAAATGGGCAAGTTCGGCGGCCCGCACGGTCTCGGCAGACCGGTTCAACGGCAGCCGGAAAAGAACTCCGCTGTTTCTTCGTCTCTCACTTTCCGCTGAAGGGAAAGAGGGAAGACGAAGTTATGGTTCGGCTTGCCTTCAGGGCGATCCGGCGGAATCGCCTGGATGGCGCTTTCGGCAGACGAGATCGATGGCGTTTGCGGAGAGGAGCGGTCCGCCGTAGTTCCGCGCCGGAGCGAATCCGCCAGCCTACTGCTTTTTTCTGCTCGCACTGCTATTGTCAGGGCGAGACCTAGGGTTCATGACCGAGCAAGAATTCGATCCGCCGCCGCAAAGCTTGACTCGCTGGGTCTCTCTGGCTCTCTGGATTTGGGGCGGAATCCTGGCTGCCGGCTCGTACTTCATGTACACGCGTCAAGAAGTCCACGTCTACGACATCCGCCGGCCATTGACGGTGCTGGGCTGCGTGGCCCTGTTTCAACTTTTTTGGTACTTATTGCTGCGTCATCGCCGCGCGGTGCTTGCTCAACAAGCGGCGGACGATGACGAACCGAACTATCCAGCCGATCCGGCCGAGGAGCACGCCGAAGATGAATCGATCTAGCCCGATCCCGACGCCGTCGCGCGATGTGCGGACGGTCACCGAGGCCCAGAGCATCAGCGGCTTGTCGATCGGCGAGTATCTGATTCGCCGCTTGGCGGATTACGGCATTCGCGATGTGTTCGGGATTCCGGGCGACTACATCCTCACCTTTTACAGCATGCTCGAGGCCAGCCACCTGAACGTGGTCGGCTGCACGCGCGAGGACAACGCCGGTTTTGCCGCGGACGCCTATGCGCGGGTGAATGGGATGGGGGCGGTCTGCGTGACCTATTGCGTCGGCGGCTTGAGCACCTGCAACGCGATTGCCGGTGCGTATGCCGAAAAGTCGCCGGTCGTGCTCATCAGCGGAGCCCCGGGACTCCGCGAACGGATCAACAATCCGTTGCTCCATCATAAGGTTCGTGATTTTTACACGCAGATGGAGGTGTTTGAAAAGCTCTGCGTCGCCGGGACCGATCTCGACGATCCGACGATCGCCTTTCGCGAAATCGACCGTGTGCTCGATGCGGCCGCGCGCTACAAACGGCCCGTCTACATCGAGATTCCGCGCGACATGGTGACGGTCGTTCCGGAGGCGCCCTATGCGTTTCGGCCCGTCGAAGCCCACAGCGACCCGCACGTGCTCTCGGAGGCCGTGGCGGAAGCGGCGGCCTGGATCAACGCTAGCCAGCGGCCAGTCCTCATTGCGGGGGTGGAAATTCACCGCTTCGGGTTGCAAGACGCCGTGACGCGGCTCGCCGAGGGGGCCAATCTGCCGATCGCATCGACCCTCTTGGGCAAGAGCGTCATCAGCGAAACGCATCCGCTCTACGTCGGCATTTACGAGGGGGCAATGGGGCGCGACGAAGTCAGCCGCTTCGTCGAAGAGAGCGATTGCGTGATCCTGCTCGGCACCTTCATGACCGACATCAATCTCGGAATCTACACGGCGACGCTCGATCCGAGCCGCTGCATCTACGCGACCAGCGAGCAATTGCGGATCCGCCATCATCACTATCATGACATTATGCTGGACGAATTTATCCACCAACTGGCCGACAGCGGCCTACACCCGCCATCGCGCCCGTTGCCGAAGCGGCCGATCGAGGTGCTCGAACCGTACGTGCTCGAACCGGACCGGCCGATGTCGATTGCTCGGCTGATGCGGCGCGTGAACGAGGTCCTCGACGAAAGCTCGATCGTGATTGCGGACATTGGCGATGCTTTATTCGGGGCGGCGGAATTGTGCGTGAAGAATCGCACCGAGTTCGTCTCGCCGGCTTACTATACGTCGATGGGCTTTTCGGTTCCGGCGGCCCTCGGCACGCAGTTCGCGC
>DASRSE010000307.1:0-7973 GCA_035656655.1 Pirellulales bacterium | reverse complement strand
GCCCGCTCTGCCGTCGCTTCGAGACGCCACGCGATTCGGCTGGCAACCAACGCGGCAAGATGCCGCGTGTACCGTACAAGCGGCTTCCAGCCGCTCAAGGCCCGCCGCGAATTTCCGCTGGCGCACGGCACGGCCTGCTCTGCCGTCGCTTTGAGACGCCGCGCGATTCGGCTGGCAACCAACGGGGCGCCCCACCATCGTCATTCCCGCGCAGGCAGAAACCTCTAATCCCTTTTTCGCCCCTGATTCTTTGCCAAAGCCGGTCAACGCCAAATATAATACGGAAACCTCTTTTGACTTGCACCCGGCGGATTCTCTCACTGAGCGGCTTATGTTTGGCTTCAAGTATCTGAAGGCGCCCCCCACGACCTACGTGCTGGACTTTCGCAACGGTCAGGTCGCCCACGAAGGGGCCGGCTTATCGTTCTTCTACTTTGCTCCGACCGCGGTGATCGTCAACATTCCGCTGGCGAGCATGGACGTCCCCTTTTTGTTCAATGAAGTGACGGCCGATTTTCAAGACGCCACCATCCAAGGCGAACTGACCTATCGGGTCACCGATCCCAAGCGCCTCGCCGCCTTGTTGGACTACAGCGTCAACGCGGCGGGCCGATTCCGTTCTGACGATCCGCAGAAACTCAACGACCGCTTGATTCACGCCGCGCAGATTCACGCGCGCGACTTCACCCAACGTGTCCCCTTGAAAGAACTGCTGGTGAACTCCGGCCGCTTGGTGACGGAGGTTCTCGCCCAATTGAAAACCGACGACACCGTGACCATGCTCGGAGTCGAGGTCTTGTCGCTCTCGATCATTTCCATCAAAGGGACGCCGGAGATGTCGAAGGCGCTGCAAGCCGCCGCCCGCGAGGAGTTGCTCCGCCGCGCCGACGAGGCGATTTATGCTCGGCGGAATGCGGCAGTCGAGCTCGAACGCACGATCAAGGAAAACGAGTTTCACACCGAAGTCATGGTCGAGCAAAAGAAGCGCCAGGTGCGCGAAACGAAAATGTCGGCCGAAATCGCGGTCGAACAGCAACGCGCTCAACTCGTTGACCAGCAGGTCGATAACGAGCGCAAAGAAGCCGACGGCCGCGTATATGCGCTGCGCGCCGCGCTCGATTCAATTAAGGAAATCGATTGGCGGACCCTCATGGCGGCCAAAGGCTTCGACCCGCAACAACTGATCGCCTTGGCTTTCCGCGATTTGGCGGAGGGTTCCGAAAAAATCGGTCAATTGAATATCACGCCCGACCTGCTGCAAGCGCTGCTCCGGCCGAAGGAATAACGACTGTGCTGCGTTCCGTCGCCGAAATCGTCGTTGTCACGCGACCGACCGAACTGGCCGCGCTGCGCAGCCGGTTTGTCACGGACGATCAAGTGCGGTTCTATATCAAACGGGCAAA
This sequence comes from Pirellulales bacterium, assembly GCA_035656655.1. Classification (GTDB taxonomy): domain Bacteria; phylum Planctomycetota; class Planctomycetia; order Pirellulales; family DASRSE01; genus DASRSE01. Next base: position 6,570 of record DASRSE010000307.1, on the reverse strand, counting down.
AGTGCAAGACCGGGCGCGGCGCCGCGCCGACGCCGGCGAACCACGCAACTTGGCCGTCGCCAAGCGGCAAATGCAGGCCGATCTGGATCAGGCCGAAGTCGCCATTCACGACCTCGTGGCCCGCGACGAAGGCTATTCGCACGTCTTGCAAGCGCTGCGCGAACAGCTCGACTTCGAGCTCGCCGTTCGATTCATCGATCGTAGTTTTCTCGCCAATTTCGATTTTGGCCGAACCGCCGTGGTCGTGGTGGTGGGACAAGATGGTCTGGTCGCCAACACGGCGAAATACGTCGGCGATCTCCCCTTGGTCGCGGTGAACCCCGACCCGGACCACATCGATGGCATTCTACTGCCATTTGCGCCGAGCCAAGCCCGCGGCGCCGTCGAGCGCGCCTTGCAAAAGCGGGCGAAAATCCGTCAAGTCACGCTGGCCGAAGTGCAACTCAACGATGGCCAGCGGATGTTGGCGTTCAATGACTTTTTCATCGGCTCGGCCTCGCACGTCTCGGCCCGCTACAATCTGGAATTTCAAGGCGTGCTCGAACCGCAGTCCTCCAGCGGCGTGTTGGTTTCGACCGGCGCCGGCTCGACAGGCTGGTTTTCGAGCGTGATCAACATGGCCCGCGGGGTCGCCCATTGGCAAAATCAGCCTGCCCCCGAGCCGGTCGCGCTCCGCTGGGAAGACCGCCGTTTGGCGTGGGCCGTGCGCGAGCCGTTCCTCAGCAAATCTTCCGGGGTCAGCCAAGTCGCCGGCTTTGTCGATGAAGGCCAAGAGCTAATCCTCGAATCGATGATGCCCTCGGCCGGCGTTATCTTTTCGGATGGGATCGAGGCCGACTTCTTGCAGTTCAACAGCGGCGCCATCGCTCGCATCTTCATTTCGCGGCAACGGGCGCGGCTGGTGGTCGGCTAACCGTCTGTCGCGCCTGGTTTCAAGCGCATCTTACAGCGGCTGGATCTTCTTCCAACTGATCGAGCGCACGCCTTCTTCGACCGTAAAGTGGTTAATGATCTCTTGGAGATCGTGATCGACCCGCTCGACGGCATAAATATCGGCCAAAATTTGCTTGTCGCCGTGGGAATCGAGATCCTTGCTGGATATTCCTTGGACGAACATTTTTGTGGAGCACGTCACCTGTTGCAGCAACTCGCGGCGGACTTCGCTATCCGAGGCTTCGTCGCAGACGATCGTGAGGTGATAGTAAGTTTCGACGTTGAGGGCGGTTCGCGTGCGGTTTTCCATCCAGCGATCGAGCGGGCGAATTGTCAGATGCAACCCCAGCACAAAGAAGGTGCCTACCGCGCCGTATTGAGGATAGCCCGAGCCGACCAGGACGCCGATCGCGGAGCTGCACCAGAGCGTGGCGGCGGTGTTCATCCCGCGCACGTTCAAACCCTCGCGCAAGATGACTCCGCCTGCCAGAAAGCCAATCCCGCTGATAATATAGGCTGCCATCCGCGTGGGGGATGCGGTTTCTTGCATCAACAGCGACAAAGAGACAAACAGCGCCGATCCGGAGCAAACCAGCGCATTGGTTCGCAAACCAGCCGGATGATGTTGCAATTGCCGGTCAAGACCGAGCAAGCTGCCGAGCACCATCGCCACGACCAGATGCCATGAAAATGTGAATAGGTCCGGCGCGGGGGGCATGGCGGCGTGCTTTCGACAAAATCGCGAACGACGAGAACCGTCCGCCAACAGCTTGTGAAGTGTTCAAGGGCTGCATCCGGCAGGGCGCGGTGCCAAAGCCACCGGCTGCCCAGGCCGCGGGACGGTTCGATTGTACTCGCGCGCGTAAGCTCTGTCAGGAATGTCGAGGCGACGGCTGGCGTACCGCCTAGCGATCCGGCGGCTTGGATTCAGCCTGCGGAGCCGGCCGCCGCTTTACCTCGTCGCCGCGAGTCCGCTTGCGATCGCTGGCCCGCGCCCCGATTGCTTATGACCCCGCGCGCCAGCTTGCGAGCCCTTTCGAGGCGCGACATAATGGCCGGGCAGGCTTTATCTCGCCGGACTGACACCCGCATTGCCAGCGGCAGGGGCCTCCGGCAGGCCGGAGGTGTTGCCGGAGCGGCCTGTTGAAGCACGGAAGCAGGCGGATCGCAATTGCGGAGCCCGCCCCTTTTCAAGGCGATGATCAAAGAGGACTAGCGCCATGCCGGTCGCGTTCGATCCGTATGAAACCTGGCTCGACATTCCGCGTGCGGAGCAGCCTCCGCATCATTATCGCTTGCTGGGGATTTCGCTGTACGAGGCGAATCCGACGGCCATTTCGCTGGCGGCCGACCATCAACGAGCCGTCCTGGAATCCGTCGCCGAGCCCGACACGGCGACTTTGACCGCACAGCTTTGCAAATCGGTCGAACTTGCGCGCCGCTGTTTGCTCGACCCGCAACGCAAAGAGAACTACGACGCGAAGCTGCGCACCAAGCTGGGCGGCTTGCCCGCTTCGATCGCCGCGGCGCCGTCCAGACACGGTGCGCCGCTGGCAGCCGCAACCGAACCGGAACCTGAAAGCGCGCCGGAGGATTCCAATGCGCCAGCGCCTGTGAATGAGCCGGAACGAACGAACGAAGCCGCGCACGGTGCGGGCCACTGGCACGAAGTCGGTGAGGATCACCTGGTCGAGGAAGAATCGGTGGCGAGCGAGGCGCCCGCCGCCGCGCCCTGGGAAGCGGATCCGGCTTGGCTGGAGCCGAGCTCGCCGAAACCGGCCCCGCGCCCGGCGCCTGCTCCGGCGCCCGCCAAAATCGCTCGGCCGGCGCCGCGACGCGCGCCGCCGGCCGCGAGCGCGGAGGCGGAAGCCGATTCCGGCGACGCGTTGTCGTTCTTGGGTTCGCCGGGCAATCGCTCCGCTGAAAATGGGGCAAAGGCCACCCCGCGGACCGCGCCAACCGGCGCCCGTTCAAAATCCGCCGCGGCGCCGCTCAAAGGCAAGCCATCCACTTCTCAGCCGCTCGCCAAGAAGCCCGGGACGAGTGCGAAAGGCAAAACGTCTACGTCGCGCTTGGCCGCCATTTTCATTCCGACCATTTTGACAGGCATTGCCTTGGTCATTGGCGTGCTGATGATGCTCAACGGGGGCGATGACAAAAAGCCGAAGTCGAAGCCGGGCGACAAAAAGAACAATCCGGCCGCTGCGGCTAAGGGAGATGGGATCAAATCGCTTCCGGTCAAGGATTTCGGCCATTAACGCCTCGACTTCCGAATCGTTCGCTGACGCGCGCCGCGCGGGGAGCATGACCGGAGGCAGCGGCTCCGGAGGCAGCGAGCCCGGAGGCAGCGAGCCCGGAGGCAGCGAGCCTCTTTGCGCATTCGCCACGGCGCCGCCGCGGGCGATTCGTCGGCCGGTGCGGCGCGCATTGGCCCTTGGCGGTGGCACTGTCCTAGCAGGCTGAATCGTGGCTTTGAAAATTGAAGACTATGCGTTGATTGGCGACTGCGAGACGGCGGCCTTGGTCGGCCGCGATGGATCGATCGATTGGCTCTGCCTGCCGCGGTTCGATTCGGATGCATGTTTTGCCGCCCTGCTGGGAACTCCGGAGAATGGGCGCTGGAGCTTAGCGCCGACCGGCAACCCGGCGCCGACGACCCGCGCTTACTGCGCCGATACGCTCGTGCTCGAGACGCACTATGAAACGGCCGACGGCTGCGTCAAAGTGAGCGACTTCATGCCGATCCGCGCCGGCGCGCCAATCGTTGTCCGCTGCGTCGAAGGGATTCGCGGCCGAGTGCCAATGCATCTGGAACTGACCTTGCGGTTCGGCTATGGCAAAATTATTCCTTGGGTCCGACGGCATCCGCGCGGCATTCAGGCGATCGGCGGACCCAGCGCGATTCTCTTGCAGTCGGATGTCGAGTTGCACGGCCGTGATCTGCAAACCGAGGCCGATTTTGTGATCGCCGCCGGCGAACAGCGCGGCTTCTGCATGACCTGGTACGAGTCGTACGGCGACATGCCCAGCGAGATCGACGCGGCGCAATTGCTCGCTGAAACGCTCGCTTGGTGGCGATCGTGGAGCGAGCGGTGCTGCTATCGCGGAAAATGGCGCACGCCGGTCCTCCGCTCACTGATCACCTTGAAAGCCCTGACCTATGCCCCCAGCGGCGCAATCGTCGCCGCGCCGACCACCTCCTTGCCCGAGCAGGTGGGAGGAAGCCGCAATTGGGATTATCGCTATTGTTGGCTGCGCGACGCGACGATGACCTTGCTGGCGCTCTTGTCGGCGGGCTATTCGGACGAAGCAACCGCTTGGCGCGAGTGGTTGTTGCGGGCGGCGGCCGGCAGCCCGAGCGATCTGCAAATCGTCTATGGCGTTGGCGGCGAGCGGCGGCTGACCGAGTTGACTCTCGATTGGCTGGCCGGCTATCAACAGTCGGCGCCGGTCCGCTTGGGGAATGCCGCCTGCGGTCAGCTTCAGTGGGATGTTTACGGCGAGCTGATGGACGCGATGTTTCAATGCCGCAAACATGGAATCAACCCGGACGAGACGGCTTGGCAATTGGAAATTGCCTTGACGGAGTTTTTGGAAAAACATTGGTCCGAACCCGATCATGGGATCTGGGAAATTCGCGGCCCGCAGCAGAACTTTACGCATTCCAAAGTGATGGCCTGGGCGGCCCTCGATCGCGGGATCAAGAGCATCGAGCAATTTGGCGTGGAGGGGCCGCTCGAGCGGTGGCGCGGCGTGCGCGCGGCCATTCACGACGATGTGTGCCGTCGCGGCTTTAATGCGCGGAAGAATACTTTTGTGCAAGCCTACGACAGCGACGAGTTGGATGCCGCGCTGTTGATGATTCCCCTGGTCGGTTTCTTGCCGCCCACCGACGCGCGCGTGCTGGCGACGATCGACGTGATCGAGCGCGAGCTGCTGAGCGACGGCTTTGTGCTCCGCTATCGGACGACGAGCCAAGTCGACGGCCTGCCGCCCGGCGAAGGAGTCTTTCTGCCGTGCTCGTTCTGGCTAGCCGATTGTTACGCGCTGGCGGGGCAAGCGGATAAGGCGGAACGCTTGTTCGAGCGCCTCCTCGGCCTGACAAACGATCTGGGCCTGTTGTCCGAAGAGTACGATCCGCGGGCGCAGCGCCAACTCGGCAATTTTCCGCAAGCGCTTTCGCATATCGCCTTGGTCAACACGGCCCTGAGCTTAGCTCAAGCCCACGGCCCCGCCGGTCGCCGCAGCGCACGCTAACGTTCCGCGAAGGCGCGGTCGCAAGAGGCGGCCGGGAACCGAAAAAATGCTGTGGGCAAAGTTCAAAATCGCCCCAGCCAAGCGCGAGCCGTGTTAGAATTGGCCTGCGAAGTTCGTGTCGCCCAGGGTCGAATCGCCTGAAAGACTTCGACAACCCGTGCTGGGTGCAACGTCCGGCCAAATCGCCGCCAATCCGCCTCTCCCGCCTGCACACCGCCATGCCCACCTATTTTGCTTGCCGCTGGAGTTTTCTGTTCATGGTCTTGGTTGTGGTCCGCGCTGCCACGGCGGGCGGCGCGGCTGCCGCGGAGCCAGTCGTCCACGATCCGGCCCTCAAGCTCGAATTGTTTGCCGCGGCGCCCGACATCGTGACGCCGATCGGCGCGACCTTTGATGCAAAGGGGCGGCTGCTGGTGATCGAGTCGCAAACGCACGAGCGCGACAAAAACTATCAAGGGCCGCCGAAAGACCGGATTCGCATGCTCGATGACCCCGGCCACACCGGGCATGCGACCCGCTTTCGCACGTTCTACGAGGGAACCGAGTTCACGATGAGTTTGGCGCGCGGTCAGGAGGGTTGGATTTATGTCGCGACCCGGATGAAGATTTTTCGCATTCGCGACACCAAGGGAGACGACGTCGCGGACGAAGAACAGGAGTTGCTGCATCTGGAAACCAAGGGAAATTATCCGCACAACGGCCTCTCCGGCTTGTGCTTCGATCAGCATGGCGACTTGTATTTTGGCATCGGCGAAAATCTCGGCCAAGCGTGGAAACTTGTGGGCAAAGATGGCTCATCGTTGCATGGGGCCGGCGAAGGGGGCGTCTTTCGGTGTCATCCCGACGGCAGCGGCCTGACCCGCGTCGCAATTGGCCTCTGGAATCCGTTTGGCATCTGCGTCGATCCGGAGGGGCGGGTCTTCGCCGTGGACAACGACCCCGACGGCCGGCCGCCGTGCCGGCTGGTGCAGATCGTGCCGACCGGCGATTACGGCTTTAACTTCAAATATGGCCGCTCCGGCAAGAACCCGCTGCAAGCTTGGACGGGCGAGTTGCCAGGGACGCTGCCGATGGTGGCAGGCACGGGCGAAGCCCCTTGCGCGGTACTCCCCTATCATGGCTCGCTTTGGTCGACCTCCTGGGGTGACCATCGGATCGAGCGCTTCAAGTTGGTCCCATTTGGCGCGTCGTTCAAAGCGAAGCTGGAAAACGTGGTTGAGGGAGATGAACATTTCCGGCCGGTCGGCTTGGCCATTGCTCCGGACGGCTCGCTCTATTTCACCGATTGGGTCGACAAGTCGTATCCGGTGCACGGCAAAGGGCGGGTCTGGCGATTGTCTTGGGTCAAGCCGCCCCCGGCCGATGATTGGCCGAAAGCCG
>DASRSE010000306.1:0-8637 GCA_035656655.1 Pirellulales bacterium | reverse complement strand
TGCTGCAAGAAGCGTCGAAGAGCATCGCCGTGCTCTGGTCGCCGAGCATGAGCTTGGCGGTGAATTTGACGATGCGGCTGGCGGAAATGGCGGCCAAGGCACTGGCCCACCATGGCACCGGGGTCGATATCGAGATCATCGAGCGGCATCATCGCTTCAAAGAAGACGCGCCCAGCGGAACCGCGCTTAAGTTCGGCGAACTGATCGCCGCCCAGATGGGCCAGACCGTCGCGAAGCACGGCCGCGAAGGACGCACCGGCGCGCGACCGCACCATGAAATCGGCTATCATGCCGTGCGCGTGGGGGACAACGCGGGCGAGCATACCGTCGTGTTCGGCATGCTAGGCGAAACGATCGAGCTAAACGTGAAGGCTTCCAACCGCGATTGCTATGCCTACGGCGCGATCGCCGCGGCCAAGTTTCTCGCTGGCAAGCCGGCCGGCTTGTATCGGATGCGCGATGTGCTCGCGATGTAGCGAGCCTGGCGGAGAAAGTCGCGGAGCGGCGCGTGTTGTACGTCGCCGGCGTTCTGTTTTGTTCCAGCGGCCCAGGCCGCGGTGGTGGATGGTCGATGGCCAAGTGCGAAGAAGGTTATCTCTGTACGGTTTGCGGCGGCGATGTCGAAGAGCTGACCGACAGCGATCTCTACTTGCGCTTTGTCGTGGGCCTGCTCGATCCGGAAGTGCTGCACACTTCGCCTGAGCGGCACATTGCGTGCAATCCGGCGCTCGCGCAATTCATCGTGGACGATGATTTTCCGCCGATCGTCGCCGCCGGACCATTTGACAAGCGGCAACTCGATCCGGCCTTTGTGCATGAGCGTGAAACGCTGTTGAGCCGCGGTTACCGCCGCCTGAAAGAGCTGCGCGGGCTCGATTTGCCGATTATCGATTATCCCTTGCCGGAGGTGCGGGCGCAAATTGCGCAGCGAACGCTGTGAGTGTCTCGCTACCGCCGGAGGGGTCGCGAGCGCGCCGCTCAAGTAGATTGGAAGTGCGAAGTTTCCGCCGCAGCCGCAACCCGTCCCCGGTCGCCTGCGGGTGAAACATCGACTGAAAGGAAGCGCGCGGCGCTTGAAAGGAAGCGCGCGGCGCTTGGCCGCTTCGTCATTACGCATTCAACCGCGCGACGTTCTGCCGCTTCGTCATTCCCGCGGAGGCGGGAATCCAGCGCGAACCGGTCAGTTTCCACTGCGACGGCGGTGCGAGATTGTGCCGCAGACGTCACCGCGGCCCTCTCCCGGAGAGAAGCACATTATTTGTCGAAGCCGAACGCCGCTTGGAGGCGCTCGACAAAGGGTCGTTGCCCTGCGGGCAAGCGATCGTGCCAAGATTGCAAATAGGCCTTGAACTCCGCATCGGCATCATTTTCGCCGCGATTGATCCAGATCAAGGTCTCCCAACCTTCGGGGTGCGCGTCAAACAAAGGAACAAGCTGCGCGGCCACGCGCTTCGAGCGCTCGGTCAGCTCGCGTTCGTCGCGCATCACGGGCAAGTTTTCGTTGAGCCACGCGTTTAAGGTGACGTTCTCTGGCAGTTTGCGTTCCGGCGGCTGGAGGAGTTCGGCGCGATACTTGGCGAACGCCGGAGCAAAGCTTTTCCAATTGGCATAAGGGGGCTCTTTGTCCCAGGCGGCCGGCAATTGGCCGAGCACAAACAGCGAAGAAGTTTCGCACAGGCATTCTTCAAACCAGAGATTCTTGCCTGTCTTGCGCTGATCATAATTGCAAAGCAGATGGCACATTTCATGGGCGAATTGGTAGGCGTATTGGGCCCAAAATGTGCCTCGCGCGCTGAGCATCACTTGATACTCTCCGTGCGGGCCCTTTTTGAAGAGACTGATCGGCACGCCTTCGCAAGGGGTCACGATGATATTGTTCAACCGGCGGGCCGGGCAGTGAACCATGAGCTGATCGGCAACGGAGCGCAAGACCTGCTGAATGTCCTCATGGCTCGCCCCTTTCCAATCCCCTTGGACGATAATCTCAGGCCGATTATCGGGAGCCTTCGCCTCGGCGACTCGCGGCAATAACAGCAATAACGCAACGACTGGAAACGCAAGTGCAGTTCGCATTGAGGATAGGTCTGCTAAGAAGATAAGAAATGGATCGCCAACGGGCGGGGTGAACGACGTGAACGGATTGCCGCGGAATCGCCAGGCCGCTGGCGGAGGAATCGTTGATTATAGTTGCTGCGAATCGCAATTTCGAGAACGGAATCGCGCGGAATGCGTTGGGCGAAAAGAGGATCGCCGATAAATCTATTCCACTCCACGAGCGCAGAGCGAAGGCGTGGCACGGATCAAGGCAGCAGCGCAGCCTCTTAGCAGCCTGTCGAAAAATGCCCTGATCGCATTTTTCAACCTTCTAAGAGCAGAGCATTGCTCCGCGAGGTCCGCTCGATCGTTGCGTCGGCCGTCGCGGAGAAGGGCTGGGAGCAGGGCCGCCTGCCGCCCGTCAAACGAGGTTTTTGAGAAAATCGTCCGGCAAGGCCACGGGGGGGCAGTAGCGGCCGACAAACTGCAAGAACTTGGCGCGCTCGATGGGCTTTTGAAAATAATCGTCGCAGCCGGCGGCGAGGCAAATATCGCGGTCGCCCGGCAAGGCACTGGCGGTCAGGGCGATGATGGGGTTCGTATAGCCTTGGGCGCGCAACAACGAAGTGGCGCGATAGCCATCCATCAACGGCATTTGCATATCCATTAAGATCAGATCGAATGGACTGCCTTCGGCGGCCGCTTGAATCGCCGCATCGAAAGCCTGTTGGCCATTTTCGACGACGACGACTTCGGCCCCGGCCTTCTTTAATACAAACGAGAGCATCCGGTGGATGTCCGGCGCGTCTTCGGCGATGAGAATGCGCCCATGCACGGCGGCCAACAGAGGAACTTCAAACGGGCCGTTCTTCGCGCCCGGCACGAGCAGGGCGTCGGCCGACTTGGCGCCAATCAACGTGGCGCCCTCCAGCGGGCCGGTCTCGATCGTAAAAGAGAGCGTCGTGCCGTGGCCGGGAACGCTGCCGACGTGGATTTCGCCTCCCAACATTTTGATCAGCCGGTTGCAGGTCGTGAGGCCCATTCCTGTCCGACTTTGCTCGGGAAAGCCGCGCGCCGTCGTTTCCGTGAACGGTTGCAAGATCAAGGCGGCCTGCTCGCGGGTCATGCCGCGGCCCGTATCGGACAGATCGAATTGCCAGAGAGGCGGCTGATGCTCGGCCAACACGCGGCAGTCCAGATGGACGCGCCCCTCGTCGGTGAACTTGATCGCATTTTGAAACAGCTCGACGAGGATCTGGCTCAAACGGCGGCCGTCGGTCTGAATTTTCTCGGGAATCAGGCCGCGAAACGCAATCGAAAGGCCGATCCCCTTGGCTTCGGCAAACGGGGCCACCGCATCGCGAACTGCTTCAATCAAGGGCAAGATCGCGACGGGCTGAACGCGGATATCCAGCGATCCGGCATCGCATTCGACCGAATCATTCAAGTTCCGCAAGCGATCGGCAGCCAGATTGGCGTTGTCGAGCAAGGTGCGCAAGGCGTCGATCCGCGAGCGCGGGGCGCGTGAGATCTCGCCTTCGCTGAGCAAGAACTCGGCCGACGACACAATTGCCATCAAGGACGATCGCAGCTCGTGCGTCACGTCGCGGAGAAACTGTTGCCGCGCGCGATCGGCCGCCGCCGCGCGCGATCCGGCTTGGGAGATTTCGCGCTGCGCATCGCGGAGTTGGCGAAAGTGTAGAAACCGAGCCCGGGCGATTTCGCGCGTGGTCGGAAGAGCCAAGAAGTCGGCCGCGCCGGCCCTCAGCCATGGAATAATCTGTTCCGCGCTGACGCCGTCGGTCAGGACGACGAAGGGAATTTCTTCGTCGCTGCTGGTTTGCAAAAATCGCAGCAACTCTGGACCTTCGACGGACGAATGGTGGGACCCGACCACCAAATCGGGGACCCCGGTCGCAAAACTCGCCACGGCGTCGCTGCATCGATTCAGCAGCCGCGACCGAAAACCGACGAATTCCAAGGCGTCGAGGATCGTCGCGCGCTCGGAACAGGGGGGCAACATTACCCAGGCGACTCGCTCTTGTTCGTTTGACTGCTGCCGATCCATATCATCTTTCCTGCTGCAAATAATTGATCTTCGCCCGGAACAAGAACCGTTGACGATGGCGCGTCCGTCGCTTCCGGCCGATGCTGAGTCTGCCGGGTTCGCCGGAAAAGGCAGTCGATCAATGGTGCTTTGAGAGGCGGCGAATTGCCATCGCCGGGAACCAGCGATGTCGAATCCGCCTCCGTTCAAAGGCAGGTTTGTGGCGGGTGGATCTCGGCGATCAGCATTCCCTTGCTCAACGGGAATGGTGCGGCGCCGACGGGGGCCGGGGGTTGGCCCCATCATAGCTATCGGTAGGTGGAAAAAGGGGGGTATAGTCGGGCTTACGCCAAAGGGGCCGATTTTGGCGCGGATATGCCGAATCTCCCGCCATTTCCGCGCTAGCCAACGTTCTACGCCTGCCGATTTGACTTTGTCCGGCGAGCGCCCGACAATCAAGCCTTCATTCAGGTCGCGGCAAACACCCTCTGGGTTAGGAGAGGAAAACGTGCCAACCGTCGCACGGGTTTGTGTTGTCGATGATGATGCTCCGGTGCGAACGCTCGCATGCCGGATTCTCGAAGGCCACGGTTACGCCGTGACGGGCTACAAATCGGCGGACGATCTCCTCCGCGATTTCAACGATGCCGAGATCGATTGCATCGTCACCGACCTGAAGATGCCCGCGGTCGATGGCCTGGAGTTTCAACGCCGTCTCGCCCAGCTCGGGAGCGTGGTTTCGCTCGTCGTCTTAACGGCTTACGCCGACGTTCGCACGACCGTGCGATTGATGCAAGAAGGAGCCATTTCGCTGCTCGAGAAGCCATACAATCCGGCCGAGCTGGTCGAAGCCGTGGCCGGCGCCGTCAGCAAAACGCAAGCGCGGCGGCGCGAGCGCGATAAAGTGCGCATCGCCCACGACCGCGTGGCAAAGTTGACGCCGGAAGAGCGCAAGGTAATGAAGTGCATTGTCGATGGCTCGCCCAACAAAGCGATTGCCTTGCGGCTCGACATGAGCATGCGCACGGTCGACCGGCGCCGCCAGTCGGTGCTCTACAAAATGGCCGTTAATTCTGTTTCGGAACTGGCCAAGCTCGTCGCCAAGATTGATCTCGACCAAGAGTGAAGGGCTCGGCCGCGGCAAAATTGGCCTCTGACGCCGCGCGGAGCGGCCGGAGACATTTCGGTCGTTCCCTCCGCCAGCGCGGCCCGATCAGACTGCCGGAAAGATCAGGCGAAAGCAAGTCCCGCGCTGCGATTGGCTTTCGATCAGCACGTAGCCGCGGCTCTCTTTTACGATGCCATGCACGACGGCGAGCCCGAGCCCGATCCCTTTGCCTGGCGGCTTGGTTGTAAAAAAGGGTTCGAGCACGTGATCGCGATCGCCGGCCGGAATTCCTTCGCCCGTATCGCTCACGGACAGTTCCGCATATTCACCGACAGGCAAGATCTTGTAAGCAACCAGCGTCTCCTCGGCCAAGCTTAAGCGGCGCGTGCGGATCCGGATCTCGCCGCCGGCAGGCATCGCATCGCGCGCATTGCTCACCAGATTGTTGAGCACCTGTTCCAGTTGGCCGCGGTCGGCATGAATCTGTGGTAGACGCGGATCGAGTTCAAACGCGAGTCCATTTTCCGCGGCGACCGAATGCAGCAGCGGTTCCACCGCCGCGATGATCGAGTTTAAATCGAGGGGCAGCAGCTCGATGCGCTGGCTGCGGCTGAAGGTAATCAGTTGTTTGGTGAGATTGGCGCCTTGGCCGGTCGCCGCCACGATCGCATCGATCGCGTCGCGTCGCATTTCGGCGGTGATGTTCGGTTGATCAAGCTGCCGGCTATAGCCGCTGATGATCGTCAGCAGATTATTGAAATCGTGTGCGATCCCGCCGGCCAAGCGGCCGATGGCTTCCATTTTTTGCGCCGAACGCAGTTGCTCTTCGAGCGCGATCCGCGTTTGCTCGCTCTTGATGCGCGTTGAGATATCGCGAACCAGCGCCAGGACATACCGGACGCCGCGCGAGTCGCAACCTCCCAAGCGAACCTCGACGGGAAACACCGAGCCGTCTTTGCGGCGGTGATGGCCCAGGATGGTCACATACGCTCCTTGTGCCAGCGTCGACCAGACCTCGTGGACTTGGGCGCGATCGAAATCGGTTTCCAGATCGGTCACCGAAATACGCAACAATTCTTCGCGTGTGTAGCCCGTCGTTTCGCAGGCGCGGCGGTTCACGTCGATAATTCGACAATCGCGATCGATCAGATAGAACGAATCGGCGGCTTGTTCGAGCAGGATGTGCAATCGTGCTTGATTATCGCGCGAGGATTCTTCGGCTTGGCGGCGCTGCGTGATGTCTTGGACGGTGCCGATCACGCGCAGCGGGCGGCCTTGGAGGTCATAACTGGCTTGACCAAAATTGGAAATCCAGCGGATTTCGCCGTCGCCGCGCACAATGCGAAACTCCGCCCCGTATTTTTTTCCCGCCGCCACCGCTTCGTCCAAGTCGCGTTGAACTTGGGGCCAATCCTCCGGATATACTAGTTTTTCGAAGCTCGACAATTGCTCGTCGAATTCGGCGACTTTCGCGATCTGGTAGCATTCGGGCGACCAGACCACGCGATTGGTCGTGCAATCCCAAATCCAAACGCCAATGCCGGCATAGTGCAGCGCCAAGCGGACCGATTCGTCGCGTTCGCGCGGATCGAGTTCTCTGAGCCGAGCCGGCGGCAGATTCTGCGTATCCTCGGTCGCCGGATTATTCATAGTAAGCGCGGCCTGGTTCGTCAAAACAGGAGAACAGTACCGATCTCGGTTCGATTGCGCCGCCAACCCCACGGTGGCGCAGGCGCCGCATGCCGCGCTACTTCTTGGCAACGCTGGGCGGCGCCAGTTTGCCGAGGGGAGTCAGGCCGGCCCCCTTCCAAACCTTGTCCAGCGCCTGGCCGGCCGCCCGCACGAGGGCTTCGCGGCCGAGCCCTTTTAACTTTGAAGGATGAGGAACGGGAGTGACGGGACCGGAATAATCCGCCTCGGCGAGCATAGTCAGCAGCGCGACCGAGTCGATTCCACCGGCTTCGCCCGGCAGATGGCGCGTCTCTTCGTTCGGCTCGCCTTTAAGATCAGGGGCCGCATCGGACAGGGCGACCGTGATGATGCGCTCCACGCCGAGCTTGCGCAGTTGGTCCATGGTGCCGCCGGTGACTTGCCACGACCAAGCGTCGAACGCGATCCCCACGTTGTTCGAGCGCATCATGCCCACCAACATCGCCAGGGCATCGAAGCTATGGATGAATTGATAAGCAAAATCGTGGCGCAAGATCGGCTCCGGCTGGAAATCGATCGCCAATTGGATGCCGTGCGGAGCCAGCAGATCGCCCAGGTCGCTCAGCCGGCGGCGATGAAATTCAAAGTTTTCGTGATAGGGCCGACGATCGTTGGCCGGCGCCAGCGTCGTCACGCAGCGCTTCGCGCCGATCGAGGCCGCCAACTCCGCCGCCTCCGACAACGCTCCCGCCTCGCGCTTGAAACGCTCGTCGTCTTCGTCCCAGACGACCGGCAGGCGAAACGAGCCGATCTTCAGCTTGGCGCTGTCGAGCAGCCGCCGCGCGTGGGGCAGCCCTTTCGACTTGACTTGCTCCTGAAAATCCGCCAGATCGAGATCGATCCCTTTGAAGCCAAAAGAGAGCGCTAATTCGATGACTTCGCTCTGACGCCCGGATAGGCCCAGGGCTGCCGTACTCAGATTTTTGAACATTCCGTTTCCTGCTAAGAGGCGATCCGCCAAGCGATTCGAGAGGTGGGCGGGCGGTGAACGCCCGAACCCCCGCAAGCGACGGGAGTTACGAATTGCTGCTTTTCGTATTATGGCAAAATTTCGCCGCGGTTCAATCGGGCAAGGCGGAACGAGTTTTTTCCATTGATCCGGCTTGCACCCGGCGAACTCGCAATCGCGCGGTATGTTTGTAGAGCTTGCAATCTGCGATTACCACGGCGCTGCGCTGCGAGGACTCCGAATGTCGCTGCTACATATTCTTGAAGTTTTGCTCTTGGCGATTGTCCAAGGCGCAGCGGAATTGCTGCCGGTTTCCAGTTCGGCCCATGTGGCCGTCGTGAGCCGCTTGATCGGCTTGAACAAAGCCGGAAGCCCGTTCGAATGGGCATTTCTCTTGGTGATGCTGCATACCGGGACGATGTTCGCGGTCTTGCTCTATTTTTGGCCGCGTTGGAAGCCGCTCCTGAAATATCTGCCGATGCTGCTGGGCGCGACCGTTGCCACGCTGGCGCTAGGGGGCGGTTTGAAGTTCGGCATCGAGCGCTTTCTGCTCGACCACGAGCATCATCAGAAAATTGAATCGCTCTTTCAGAATCTGCCGCTGATTGCCGCCGCCCTGGTCGTCGTCGGAGTCTTTATCATCGCCGCCGGCTATAAAGAAGCGCGCTCGCCCGGCACAATTGAATCGCTCTCTTGGCCGCACGCGATTCTGATTGGCTTAGTGCAAGCGATCTGTTTGCCGTTCCGTGGTTTGTCGCGGTCCGGCAGCACCATCTCGACCGGAATGTT
>DASRSE010000305.1:0-4579 GCA_035656655.1 Pirellulales bacterium | reverse complement strand
AAGAGCCGCGGTCAGTTTGGCTCGTGCTGGATTCCCGCCTGCGCGGGAATGACGGGTTGGAAGGGCGGCGCTCAATGACGTGACGAGTTGGAAGAGCGGCGTTCAATGGCGATACGGAGCGATGGCTCGAAAAATGCGAAGAGTTGATAGCCTACTGGTACATCGGCCGCGCGGCATTCAATACCAAGCGGCCTTGTCCACGACATTTAGCAACGGCTCCCCATGAACAAACCGGCAAACATTGTCGAGTACGACTTGCAGATGCCGCTCCGAGATTCGCGGCGAAACTCCGGCGACGTGCGGGGTGATTATCACGTTCGGCATCTTCCACAGCGGATGCTCCGCCGGGAGCGGTTCGATTTCGAAAACATCCAGCCCCGCCCCGGCAATCTCGCCGGCGGTGAGCGCGGCGGTCAGGTCGTTCAGATCGACAATCGCGCCGCGGCCAATGTTGATAAAAAACGCGTCGCGCCGCATCTGTTGAAATTGTTCTCGGCGGAACATCTTCGCCGTGGCCGGAGTATGTGGCGCGGCCACAACCACAAAGTCGCTCTGGGCGAGTAAATCAGCGAGCCGATCGACTGGCCACAGTTCCACGTCGGCCGGCGCAGCGGTTCGGCGCGGATCGACTGCCAAGACACGCATGTGGCAGGCGAGTCCGCGCAGCGCGACCTCGCAACCGATCTGACCAAGACCGACAATGCCCAAGGTGCAATCGGCCAGATGGCGATGCGCGCGGTCGATCGCGCAAATCACGCCGGGGCCCATCCGCAGGTCAGGCCGCTCTTGCTCGCCGCCGATCGGCTCCCAATGGGAGCGCTCTTGTTGGCGGATATAGAGATGCAAATTACGCGCGAAGCACAGAATATATCCCAGCACATGGTCGGCAATGATGTCGGAGAAGAGCCCGCGCATGTTGGTCAACGTGCACGGGTGCTCAATCAACTCCGGAAAGACGAAGTGCTCAAGGCTGGCGGTCGGCGATTGAATCCAGCGAAGTTGGCGGGCCGCGGCCAACAAGGCGGGAGACAACCGGCCAAAGAGGGCGTCGGCATCCGCAATCTCGCGGCAAGCGTCTGCCTCGGTCGAGCAGTTGACGACCTGCATGGGAACCGCTGCCGCCTGAATTTGGCGGAGGCGAGCGGCTTCAACCGCCGGGTGAATAATCAGTTTCATCGCGATATTTTCACTTTTTGGAACGGTCGGCCGCGCCCAGGGCGGTCGGTTTGGCGGCTCAGGCCACGCGACTGCGGATCAATGAGCCGAGCCGGATCGCGCTCGCCCGGCCAAGGGCGTCCACAGGGCTTTCGTTCGACTTCAAGAAGTTTAGCAGAAGCGCATAATTTCGCTTGCTTATTTAGGGCGGGTTTCATACGCTAGCACTACTACAAATCGGTGGCGGATGCTTGGGTAGAACCTGCCGTGCTGTGTCGCGGAAATTGAATTTTCGCGTCCCCTGCCAAACAGCCATCCTGATTCGGAACAGGAACCTTCCCCGTTAGTGCTGGCGCATGTGCGCCGGCAACCCACCACCAACGATCCGCTTTTTCTGTCGCGAAGGAGTTTGTGCATGCCGGCCGGAAAAATCAAGAAACTCGTGCAAGACAAGGGCTTCGGCTTCATTCAGGGAGAAGGCGGAGACATCTTCTTCCACCACTCGGTTGTGGCCGACCACGGTTTCGACAACTTGCAGATGGGCCAATCGGTGGAGTACACCGTCGATAACAATCCCAACCCGGGCGGAAAAGGCCCGCGGGCGGCTTCGGTCACGCCGAACTAAAATCGCGGATCGCGCGGCGTCGAGCAAACCAAACGGTGGGAGGCGAAAACTTTCGCCGTCGGATCGTCGGCAGATCCGTCGGAGAAAATTTTCGCCTCCCATTTTTTTGGCCCGCGAACGGTGCAGCCGAAAGCGGCCCGACCGCCTATTCTTCTCCGACCTCTACCGACTCGTTGCCCGCGATCGTCGCCAAGGCGCGATACGTCTGCAAGTCGATCTCGTCGCGAATCAGATGCACCGCGCCGTCCGCCATGGCAAAGTGCAAGCCGCCGGGGTGATGGCTGCGAAACGATTGCACGTTCGGCCACCACAGCGGCGAATAGTCGCCCCCTGGCTGCGGCTGCACGTTCGGCGGAATGGCGCACGTGCTATAGGCATTGTTCGCATAGGGCCAAGAGCACCAACTGTCCTTGCGCGGCACTTCTTCGCCGATGAGAAACGTTTTGCTAAGGCCGTCGGTCACGTTGCGTTTGCCGCGCGGCGAAAAGATATCCGTGCGAAACATCGCGCCGTCCCCCTTCTCCAGACCATCGCGCGAGCCATTCACGCCGTCGTTGGCCCAATCCGTGCCGATGTCCGTTTTATGCTGCGAACTGTCCGCGCCCCAATTCGCGCCGCTCACCGCTTTGTAGTTCGATTGACCGACGGCAAAGCCAGTCAAATTTCCGGCGTCGGTGCGCGGACCGGCGTTGCTGTCGCCATCGCTGGGACACAGAAACAAAGCGATCTGCCGATCGGCAATTCCGCTTTCGCGCAGCGTTTTCGTTGGCACGCCCCCTTGATTGAAGAGATCGCCCTCTTCGATGTACGGCAGTAACCGCGACTGCCAACTCCAAGCGTGCGAATCGGGGCCTTCGCCGAAAGGACCGTGAAATTGCCCCGGCGGAAACCGGTTGTTGTCCGTATGGTACATATCGACCGCCAGCGCGAGCTGATGCAGATTGCTCTTGCAGCGCGCGGAGCGGCTCGATTCTTGTACCGCGCCAAAGGCAGGAATCAACAGCGCGATCAGCCCCGCGATGATCGCCATCACCACGAGCAGTTCGGTAAGCGTGAAAGCGCGTTCACGAAGAAGAGTTCTCGGCCGCATGTCGCCCCCTTTTTAGTCGGAACCTAGTCCCGTCCGCTTAAGTGTACTTTAAGCGAAAAGTCCGCCCGCTTGCCTGCGTTCTGCGCCGGTTTGCAAGTGCACCTCATTCTCGCACCGTCGGCCGGCGCGTGTCAAACCGTTGGCCGGCCTTGCAGAACCTTTGGCCCCGGCACATTGCAGATTTTCCTAGAACAACAAGTACCCGCAACCGAACAAAGCCGCATAGGCGACCAGCCAACCGGCCATGGCCAGAAACACGAGTCCCGCCACGGCTCGCGGCAGCCGCGCAAGTCCGCGCCCCAAGAGCAAATAGAGCGGAAAGACGACTGCGGCAAACCGCCCTTGGCTGGCCATGCACATCTCGAAACCACGCGTCACGTAAGGAATCGCCAAGAGGGACACGCAGAGCAGCATTTCGTAACCAGTCAGAAGTTGGCGGTAGCAGCCCCAAGCGGTCAAACCGGCCGCCCCCACGAAATAGATCGGGTTGGCGAAGATCAAGCTCAGATACCACGGCAAATAGTTCTCGAATCGCTGCCAGCAGCCAACTCCCCCCGGATCATACACCGACCAAATCGGCTCCCAACACAACAGCGATTCCCATTTCTCGCTTTTCAATTCCGGCGGCCGCATATTCCAATGCTCTTGCGTCTGCGCAAAAGCGATTGGATTGTGGAACTCAATCTGTTGAAACAGCATATAGGCCAGCAACCCCCCGACCGCCAGCGGGCCGAACACGAAGAGCCGCCGGACGAATTCGCTTCGGCTCGACGACCGCCGCCAGAGGCAGAGCAGAAACGGACAGACGAGCGCCACCCCGACCGGCCGCGTGGCGGTCCCCAGGCCGACCAGCACCGCGATCCCGAGCAGCGGCCATTTTCGCTCCATTCCAAATAAGGCGAGAATCGCGACCGCCAAAAAGGTCGATTCGCTATAGGTCATCCGAAAGAACATCGTCGTCGGCCACAGGCCAAAGGCCAACATCGCGCACCAGAAAACGTGCTGCGGCGGGCCGCGTTTGGGCCTACCGGCGATTGTGGTGCGCGATTCGCTCGCGCGCGCCGTCACGTCGGGCGGAGCTGTTTGTGACTCGGCAGCGCCTGATTTCAGATCCGTTCCCAACGTAGCATTGGACTTCGCGGCGACGGGTCGCACGTGATCTGCGCACCCGGTTCCGCTCAAGGCTTCGGCCCGCGCCGACGCGTAATAAGCAAAGGCGACACAGGCTCCGGCGAGGGCCCCATTCGCCGCCAGTAGCAGCGAACCGACCGGCCCTAAGCCGGTCAGCGTCATGACGAGCCGCCCCAGCAGCGGAAAAACCGGAAAGAACGCGACCTCGGACGAGTGCGTCGCCGAGTACGTGTAGCCGCCGGCCACGATGTGCTTATAGTGCTGGCCATCATAGCGAGCATAGCAATCCCAAGTTCCCCACGGGTTGGGCGAGAATAGGACCTCGTGCCCCACGCAGACCGCCAGAAAGACGAGCGCCGAAGTGGCGAGGCCCACCAACAAGCCCGCCGCGATCGTGTACTTGCCCTTGCTCACCGAAAATCGCCCCTTGCGGTTGCTCAGAGATGGCCGGAGAAGGTCACACGATTCAAGGGCGCGCTTCCGTAGACGGCGCGGCGGCGGGCGGTTTCGCGGCCCGCGGCGGCACTTCCTCCGTTGCCGCCGAGTCGGTCTCCGGCTTGGTGGGCGCGGCGTCCGGC
>DASRSE010000304.1:0-4722 GCA_035656655.1 Pirellulales bacterium | reverse complement strand
ACCTCGCCGATGTCTACGTCAAGCTCCATCAGCCGGCGGAAGCGCAAGCGAATTACGAGCGGGCCTTGAAGGCGTTTGAAAAGACGCCCGATAAAGACAAGCTGGAAACAGTCCGCAAGAAACTCGCCGATCTGAAGCCGGCCAAACCGTGACGGCGTGTTCATTCGTTCGCCGGCTGAGCCGGTCGAGTCCCAGCGGGCCTCTCTTTGAATCTCCTCTTATTCAGGTTCTATGGCGGGTCATTCACATTGGTCGAACATCGCGCGCAAGAAATCGGTGATCGACGCCAAACGGGGCCAGTTGTGGAGCAAGCTCTCCAAGGCGATCATCGTCGCGGCCAAGCTCGGCGGCGGAGACCCTGACGCGAATCTGCGCCTCCGCTACGCCATCGACGATGCCAAGGCGGTCAGCGTCCCCAAGGAAAACATCCAACGCGCGATCAAACGGGGAACGGGCGAGCTCGACGGCGGCAATCTCGACGAAATGCTGTACGAGGGGTATGGCCCCGGCGGCGTCGCCGTGCTGTGCGAGATCTTAACCGACAATCGCAACCGGACCGCTCCCGAAATCCGCAAGATCTTCGAACAGGCCGGCGGCAAGCTCGGCGCCACTGGGTGCGTCGCATGGATGTTCGAACGCACGGGGGTCTTCACGATTTCCGCCGACAAATGCTCCGAAGAAAAACTAATGGAGATTGCGCTCGAAGGGGGCGCCGAGGATGTGAAGCGCTCGGGAGACAAGTTGGAGGTCCTGTGCGACCCCAACGCCTTCACCCAGGTCGGGGCGGCCTTCTTGGCGGCCGACATTGAGGTCGAATCGCGGCAGATCATTCGCATCTCGGCGAACACGGTCGATGTCGACGCGGATACCGGCCGCAAAGTCCTGCAAATGATCGAACGGCTCGACGATCACGACGATGTGCAAAGCGTCTCGTCAAATTTCAACATTCCGGACGAAGCGATGGCCCAAATTGAGGCGGGCTGATCCGTAAAGGGTGAACGGAGGACCGCGATGGTGGGCCGGCGCCCGGCTTTGCCGTGCTGGTCCGACCCGGCAAATTGCGCTGGGCCATCGGAACAATCGCGCGGATCGCGCCGTGCCGGTGGCGCTTTGGGAATACGTAAAAGGGGTGAATGGAACCGTGCTGGTCCTAGATTTTCCGGCCGGTTCCGAGTATTTTTTAGAGAGCCAGTCCGCCGGCAGCGCCCCTTCCTACGAGACGCCCTAGGCTGTGGCCGAGACGCCCCTCAGCTCAAAATCACGAAAACATGCCCACTGTCAAATTCGTCAACGAAAAGATCGAAATCCAAGTACCGGTCGGCGCGAATCTTCGCACCGAAGCGAAGAACGCTGGCGTGCAACTCTACAGCGGACCGAATAAGCTGCTGAATTGCCACGGCTTCGGGTTCTGCGGCAGTTGCCGCGTCTTGATTACCAAAGGGATTGATCAGGTGGCCCCGATGGGAACGATCGAGAAGTTCACGTTCCACAATCCGTTTCCCGATCCGCGGGCGTGCATGGCGTTCATTGGGAATGAAGCGAACATGCGTTTGGCTTGCCAGACGACCGTGCAAGGCGATATGGAAGTGGTGACGCACCCGCCGCTGAACCTCTTCGGCGACAATTTTTTCAGCTAGCGCGGGTCTTCAGCGGCTGACAGCCTTTCCGCTTCGCGCGCGGGGCAGTTCCGCGCCAGATAACCAGTTCCGCGCCAGACAGCGTGTACCGATTGAAACCGTGAATGCTTCCTCGGCCGGCTGCTTGAGCGTCGGCCGCGTGTCCCGGGCCGTGCGGCGCTCGCTCGAGCACGGCCGGCAATGTCCTCCGCGGAACTCATCGTTTGAAACAGATCATCGCCATCGTCAAACCGTATCTGGCGGAAAAAGTGCTCGACAGCTTGAAGCGAGCGCCGCTGGAGGCATGTTCCGTGCGCGAGGTCAAGGGCTACGGTCGTCAGAAGAGCTATCTCGACCAATATGGCGACAGCGAGTATTCGCAGGCATTCATTCCAAAAGTCGAGATCACGCTGTGGGTTGACGACCCGCGCGTCGAGGAGATCGTTCGCAAGATCGTGGAGGTCGCGCGGACCGGCCGCATGGGCGACGGCAAGATCTTCGTGCTGCCCGCCACGCTTTGCGAATTGGAACTCGACCTTCGTTAAGGGCCTCTGATGCCGCTTGCCATCCGTTGCCATCAACTCACCAAAACCTATCACGGCAAGCCGCCGGTCGAAGCGGTGAGGGGGCTCGATCTCGCCGTCGAACAAGGAAGCTGCTTCGGCCTGTTGGGGCCCAATGGCGCCGGCAAGACGACAACCATCGAAATCATCGAAGGCTTGCTGGCGTCAACGTCAGGCGAAGTCGAGGTGCTCGGCCGCCGCTGGCCAGGCGAAGCGAACGAAATCCGCCAGCGAATCGGCATTTCGCTGCAAGAAACCAAGCTCTCCGAAAAGCTCAAGGTAATGGAAACGGTGACCTTGTTTCGCAGCTTTTATCGCCGTGGGATTGAGCCCGCCGCCGCGCTCGCGCGGGTCTCGCTGGAAGAAAAAGCGAACGCCCGCGTGGGCCAGCTTTCCGGCGGACAAAAGCAGCGGCTGGCCGTCGCGTGTGCGCTGGTCGCCGATCCGGAACTGCTCTTTCTCGACGAGCCCACGACCGGGCTCGATCCCCAGGCCCGGCGGCAACTGTGGGACATCATCCGTTCGTTTGGCGCGGCCGGCCGCACGGTGCTGCTCACGACGCACTACATGGACGAAGCCGAAAAGCTCTGCGACCAGATCGCGATCGTCGATCATGGCCGCGTGATTGCGCGAGGAACGCCGCGCGAACTGATCGCCAGCCTCGGCGGCGAACACATGCTCGAATTCAGCTTGCAAACCGCAACCGGCGATTTCGCCTGGCTGGCGGCGCTCCCCGCGGTGAAGTCGAGCCGCCGCGACGCCGAGCATTTTGTCCTCTCGGCCACCGAACCGCACCTCGCGTTGCCGGCGCTGTTGGAAGGGCTCCGCAGCCGCGGCCTGGAGTTGGCCAGCCTTTCGACGCGGCACGCCAGTCTCGAGGACGTGTTTGTGAATTTGACGGGCCGCCGGTTGCAGGTCGAGGAGACGCCCGCATGAGCGACACCGCATCCGCCTCCTCACGCAAGTATTCTCCGCTAGGCCAACTCGTGTTGGCTCGGCTGCGCGAATTTTATCGCGAGCCTGAGGCGGTCTTTTGGGTCTATGGCTTTCCCATCGTGATGATCGCGCTGCTCGGCATCGCGTTTCGCAATCAGCCGGTGGAGCGCGTCACGGTTGACGTGCAGGCCGGCGCCTGGGCCGAGCCGACGAAAGCGGCGATCGACGCCCATTCGCGGCCGGGGGAATTCGAGTTTGTCACGCAAATCAACGATCCGGCAACGTGCCGCAATCGGTTGCGGACCGGAAAAACCGACCTCGTCGTCATGGCCGAGTCATCGTCGCCGCCGGAGTCCGGCGTCGCGGGCCCCATCGCTGCCGGCAGCCCTGCGCGTGAGCGCACGTATCAGTTCGAGCTGGACAAAACCCGCGCCGAAAGCCGGCTCGCGCGGAGCGCCGTTCACGAAGCCTTGCAAGAGGCCGCCGGCAGAAAAGACGCCGCCGCGGAAAAGCCCGATCTGGTAATGACCGAGCCGGGCAGCCGCTACATTGACTTTCTGGTCCCCGGCTTGCTCGGCATGAGTCTGATGGGAGGCGGCCTCTGGGGCGTGGGCTTCGTCATCGTCGACATGCGTCTGCGAAAGCTCTTGAAGCGGTTTTTGGCGACGCCGATGAAGCGGAGCGATTTTCTACTGGGGGTCATGATCAGCCGGCTGCTGTTCATGATTCCAGAGGTGCTCGTGCTCTTGGTGGTCGCGTGGCTCTGTTTTAATGTCACCGTCCACGGCAGTCTGCTGAGCGTCCTGCTGCTCATATTGCTCGGCGCGTTTACGTTCGCCGGCGTCGGCTTGCTGGTCGCTAGCCGCGCCAAAACACTCGAGACCGTTTCGGGCTTGATGAACCTGGTAATGCTGCCGATGTGGCTGCTCTCGGGAATCTTCTTCTCCACCGAGCGATTTCCGGCGGCGGCGCAGCCATTCATCAAAGCTTTGCCCCTTACCCCGCTGATTCATGCCCTGCGCGGCGTGATGCTGGAAGGGGCGAGCTTGGTGGCAATTTTGCCCGATCTGGCGCTGCTTTTGTTTTATACGCTGGTCACGTTCGCTATCGCGCTGAAGATCTTTCGCTGGCAATAGCGCACACCGCAGAACGGAACCGGTTGGGCCGCTCGCCTCTTCTTCACCGGCGCGGGAGCGACGGGACCGCAGACTCGCTTTCGCGTCATTCCCGCGCAGGCGGGAATCTAGAAGCAAAGCCTGCCAACTCCGCGCCGAATCGCAACGACGCTGGATTCCCGCCTGCGCGGGAATGACGAAATGCGGGCAGGCGGAAATACCCTGCGGCCAGCCGTCTTCAGCCGTCTTCAGCCGTGATTACCCAGGTTCGGCCTGTCGGGCCGCTCGTTACTTCTTAGCCGGAATCTTGTTCAGCGTGTAGTACGCCTGATCGTGGAGCAAGGGATCGCCGGCGGCCGAGCGAATCCCATCCAGTTTGAATTCGTGCACGTGCCCTGCCACGAGGCCGTCAATGACCAGCTTAACGCTCTTGCCATCGGAGCCGACGGTCGCGCTCTTCACCGTCGGCGTCGTATGATCGACTTCCGGGCT
>DASRSE010000303.1:0-8686 GCA_035656655.1 Pirellulales bacterium | reverse complement strand
CGACAACCGCCGAATGGAGGCTTTCGGTCGTGTACATCGGCGCGGTGCAGCCCTCGACGTAGTGAATCTGCGCCCCTTCGTCGACGATGATCAGTGTCCGCTCGAACTGGCCCATGCTCTCGGCATTGATCCGGAAATAGGCTTGCAGCGGAAAGTCGATCTTGACCCCCTTCGGGACGTAGATGAACGAACCGCCCGACCACACAGCCGAGTTCAACGCGGCGAACTTGTTGTCGCTGGGAGGAATGATCGTGCTGAAATACTCGCGCACCAAGTCGGGATAGTCGCGGACGGCGGAATCGGTGTCGGTGAAGATGACCCCCTTCTTGGCCAAGTCTTCTTGCAGCGAACCGTAGACGACTTCGCTTTCGAATTGCGCTTTCACCCCGGAGAGAAACTTTTTCTCGGCTTCGGGAATGCCCAGCCGATCGAAGGTTTTCTTGATTTCCTCAGGCACATCTTCCCACGTCTTGCCTTGATGTTCGGTCGGCTTGAGATAGTAATAAATGTCCTGAAAATTGACGGCGATGTTTCCGCCCCAGTGGGGCATCGGCTTGGAGTTGAAGATTTCCAAGCTCTTGAGGCGGAAATCTCGCATCCAGTCGGGCTCGCCTTTCATCTCGGAAATTTGGCGGACAATTTGCGCGTCGATCCCTTTGCGCGCTTTGAAGATCGGCTTGCTGGTGGTGCGAAAATCGTACTTGTTGATTTCGCCCGCCAAGGGGTCGTGTGCCGCGCTCAGCAATTCAGCAGACATGTTCGTTTCCTTGGGCGATTCGACGCCAATAAATCCTCGGTTCAAGACTCGTGCTTAGACGGCTGCCAGAGAAGGGTCTTTTTTGACCATTGCTTGCTCGTCGGCCGCCGCCTCGGGGTACGCCTTGCGAATTCGCTCGTAGCCCTGCTTGTGCAATTCCACGGCAAGTTCCGGGCCGCCGCTTTCGACAATCCGGCCGCCCAACATAACATGCGTCCGGAGCGGGGTGTTGTGCTCCAGCAACTGTTCGTGATGCGTGATAATTAAAATGCCCATGTCGGCCCCGCCAATTTCCGCAATGCTCTGGCTGGCCAACCGCACGGCGTCCGCATCGAGGCCGCTATCGGTTTCGTCCAGAATGGCGAACTTCGGCCGCAGCATCGCCAATTGCAGAATCTCGGCCCGCTTCATTTCGCCCCCCGAAAAACCGTCGTTCACATAGCGGCGCGCAAACTCAGGGTCCATTTTTAACTGCGCCATTTTCGACTTCAACTCAGTGCGAAATTCACGCATGGGAATGAGCTCTTCGCCCTCTTTGCGGTCGGGCTTGCGGACATTCGTCGTGGCATGCCGCAAAAAGTCGGACATCTTCACCCCTGGAATCGACATCGGCCGCTGAAAGGCCAAGAAGATGCCCGCCCGCGACCGCTCGTTGGGCTCCATTTCGAGAACATTTTCCGAGTTCAGCTCGATCGACCCTTGCGTCACCTCATAGCCCGGATGACCCATGATCGCGTAACCCAAAGTGCTCTTGCCGGAACCATTGGGTCCCATCAGCGCATGAATTTCGCCGCGGCGGAGGGTCAGATTGACCCCTTTTAGAATCGGTTTGCCCTCCACGGAAACATGGAGGTCGGTGATTTTTAACGTGTCGGTCATGAATTCGTGAAGAAACAAAAGGGAATTGTCAAACTGGCGGCGGCCGGCTCCGCGACGGCGGACGCATTCTCTACGCGTTATTCTCCGGCCAAATTAACCGGTAATTTTCTGGTGGTCGTACAACGGGTCGGTTTCAATCGCGGCGGCGACATAGCCTGAATGATGCGGCACGGGCAGCTCATCATCGACCTTCATGCCGACCGCCGCCCCGTTCGCGCGGGCAATCTTATGGCCACGAATTTTGTCTTGAATCCGCATGAGCCCTTCGAGGAGCGATTCCGGCCGCGGCGGACAGCCAGGCACATACACATCGACCGGGACGACCAAATCGACCCCTTTCACGACATGGTATCCCCATTTGAAATAGGGGCCGCCGCCGGTCGTGCAAGCGCCCATGGCAATCACAAACTTCGGGTCGGGCATCAGGTTGTAGAGGCGGCGAACTCGGCTCGCCATTTTGTAGGTCACCGTGCCGGCGACGATCATCAGGTCCGCTTGGCGCGGCGTCGCGCGAAAGGCCCCGGCGCCGAAGCGGTCCATGTCATAGCGACTGGCGCCGGCCGCCATCATTTCGATTGCGCAACAGGCCAAGCCGAACGTCATCGGCCAGATGCTCGATTCGCGCGCCCAATTTATGGCTTGTTCGACCGTCGTCGTAATGACGTTTTCTTCAAAACGCCCTTCGATCCAAGGTTGCGTCATAATCGCTTAGTCCTCTGGCAGTTACCTGAAGGCGACCGCGATCCGGCGGTCGAATCTCTCAATATATCGCTTTATTAGTTGCTTTCAAACCGGCAGCAGCGGTCGCCGTCGAGGCGGCAATCGGTTAACCGGACCGAAGTTCCCAAGAGCTCGGAAAACAGAGCTTTCTCCAGCACGCAAATCGCCCGATCTTGCTCGGCCAAGTCGGGATAAGGGCACGACAGCGCGGTGAGCACCGGCAATTGGCCTGCCCGTTCTTCAACTTGGAACTTCACTTGGCGTTCGCCGAACAGTTCGCTCACCGCCTGCATCCGCTCGGCAAGGTTGGCGCCGTGCACTTGGCCGGCGTACATTTCCGCCATCCGCCGCGCGAGCCGCTGGAGCAAACCGGCCCGAATCTCCGGCTCCTTGATCTCGCGGACTTCTTTCCATAAGGCCAAGGTCAAATCGCCAAAATTGGAACCGCGTTCACGCCGGCCTTGCCGCGTCAGCGAATAGCGATGACTCGGCCGGCCGCGTCGCTCGCGCGTGGCCTCGCGCCCAATCAGCCCTTGCCCCATCAACCGCGCTAAACGCTGACGAACTGCGGTCGCGGTCACCCGCATCGCCGCGGCGAGCTCGCCAATCCCTAGCGCGCCGGATTGATTGAGCAACTCGAGCAGAGCCCGATCCGAGCTCTCAACCGGTTTCGTTTCAGGGGGACTCGCGGCAGGATTCATCATCAAACCAGCGGGGTCGAAAATCCGACGTAACAACAGTGCATTCTACTGGCTGAGCTACTTTTTACAACAATGTATGTGGAAAATCGGCAACTGGCTCGCTTGGTCCGACTTAACCATATATGCCGATTCGACTTATTGACGGTAAGCCAAAGCGGTCTTCACGGCTTTCGCGCGCTGCGCAACCCGGCCACTTTTGCGACCACAACCCGCGTGTCACCGGAGACTCTACGAGCGCGGCGGTGCCAAACGGACCGTCCGCGGCCGGCGAAATCCGCTCGTCTCGCGCTAGATTTTCCTTGGTTTCTTGGCCGCCGTTGGCTATGGTAGAGAGGGTACACGCCGCTCTCGGCCCCTTTTCGCACCCCGTCCACGGAACCTGAGTCGGAGAAATTTCCATGCGGATTTGCATTCGCAATTTGTTGCTTGGCGCGCTTGTTCTGGGCCTGCTCGGTCCCGTCGCTCAAGGGGCCAATCCGCGACCCGCCACGAATCGG
Organism: Pirellulales bacterium; assembly: GCA_035656655.1. GTDB lineage: Bacteria > Planctomycetota > Planctomycetia > Pirellulales > DASRSE01 > DASRSE01. The sequence goes on along the minus strand of DASRSE010000303.1, from coordinate 5,132 downwards.
ACCACCGGCGGCACGGGGGGCGGCGGCGGCGGTGGCGCTCAGCCGCTTGGCTTTGGCGGCACCGGAGGGGGCGCAGGAGCAGGAGGCGGCGGCGCGGCATTTAGCGTTGCGCCGGAAAAGTTCGGGATCGTCAACGTGCTGGCGGAGAAGACCGCGCAAGTGCGCGTCGGCTGCGTTTGCATGAAGCATGGCGCGCCCGATCCGAGTCCGCAAATCCCTTATGAAATCATGCCGATCGAAAAGTATAGCAGCGACGCCGTGCTGCAAGAATTGATCAAGGCCTTCGGCCGCGGTGACTTGAACCAGCGCGCCGCCCAAGCCGCGACTTGGCACGTTGCCAACAACCTAAGTTGGGAAGAGTTGGCCAACAAGCAAGTGAAGCATTTGAATCGCCCGGCCGAGCCTTACTTCAGCCAGTCCGAAGTTTTGGCCGCGCGACAATATGTGGCCGAATGCGAAAAACTCGCCAAGGAGCGGCCGATCGTCAGCGGCAACGACTCCACCTCAGCCGCCTCCAGCGCGAAAGAAAACGCGCCGCTCAACAAAGAAGCGCACGCAGTCGTGCCGACCACGCTCAACAAACACGCTCAGAAATCCGCACCTGAGCCGATCGACCTGTTTGAAGCGATCAACCACGGCCAAGTGGAAGTGAAGTTCATTCCTGCCAATGATCATGAAGCGCGATTGCTGATCACGAACAAGACCAAAGAAGCGCTGACGGTTCATTTGCCTGACGGCATGGCCGGCCGTCCGCTCGCCAAAAACTAGCGCCCTAGCTTGGCGGCTGATTGCGGCGCGCGACCGGCGAGGCGTTAAAAGTGCGTGTTCACAAAAAAATGCGGAGGCCCTTGGCCTCCGTTTTTTTATGGAGCCGCGACAAACAGCGCGTCTAAAACGTGCTCGCCGGTTCCGGTTTGCCTTGGCGCAGGTCGGCGAGGAGGCGGCGGATTTCTTGTTGATAGTGGCGGCGTTCCGCGTTCCACTTGGTTTGCAGATCTTCGCAGCGCTGGACCCCTTGTTCGACTTCTTTCTCGCGGGCTGCGAGCCGCGCGGTTTGCTGTTCAAACTCATCGCGCTGCCGCGCGGCCCACTGCTGAAAATCGCGTTTCTGCTGGCCGAGTTTTTCGTGTTGTTCGGTCAGGCGGTTGCCGAGCGTTTCGATCCCTTCGCGCTGCGCGGCGACCTCTTCCAATTCAAGCCGGTAGCGATCGGCCAAACGGCTGCGGAGCCGGCCGAGGGTTTGCGTCACGACGGACGGCGCGGCCATGCCGGACAATTGAGCCCAGGTCTCTTCGACCGCCAATCGCATTTCGAGCGTCTCGCGGTGCAACCGAGTCAGATCGGCGCGCATCTGTTCGAGGGCGACTTGGCGCGTGTCGAGTTGCTCGCTGCGGCGCTGGATGAGTTCCTTTTTGCGCTGCAAGTCGAGCTCGGCCAGCCGCTGCGTTTCGGTAATTTTGCGGCGCTCCGACCGCGTCTGCTGTTCGGCGCGCAGCCGGTCGGCCGAGATCGTTTGCCGGTTGAGTTCCAGGTCGTTCAAGGCGGCCGTCAGCAAGGTCTCGGCTTCGTCAAGCTGCTGTTGGCGCGCTTGGTACTCGGTGGCGGCGCGCACGGCGGCCGCCGCGTGGCTGTTGTTCGCCTGAGCGGCCAATTCTTTCTCGCGCCGCTGGAGTTCCGTTTCGCGCTGGATGAGCATCTGTTGCAAAGCTTCGAGCGCTTGCTGGCGCTGGGTGAATTGCTCTTGAGCCGCGCGCCAACCTTCTTGCTTGTGCTGCAAGTCGTGCCGCTGCTTGTCGAGTTCGGCCTGCCGGCTCGCGAGCGTTTGCCGATCGGTGGTCGAACCGCGCTTCCACGTCACGCGCTCTTTTTCCAAGCCGCGATGCGCGGCGTCCAAGCCTTGTTGTTCGTTTTGCAGCGCATCGAGTTGCGATTGCAACCCGAGCCGATCGGCTTCCAAGCGGCGATGGTCCATTTCAAAGTTCGATTGGCGATCGCGGAGCTCGGTTTGCCGCTCGTGTAACCAGAGCCGCGCGCTGCGCATCTGCTGTTCGATTTGGGCTTCGCGCGCATTCAAAAAGGCTTCGCGCTGATCGAGCTCGCGCTGTTGCGAACGAAGATGCTGCGCGAGTTGCTCGGCTTGCCTCCGCACGTGCTGAATGAGTCGCACCGGAGCTTCGTCGTCCTCCGCCGTTCGCGGCGGCGCCACCGGCCGGTCAGACGCGCCCGGTTCCATTTTCGACGAGTCGCGCGCAGCCGATTCAGGTTGCGCGGCCCGTTCGGCCTGGGCCGATTCGGTCGCCAGCGCGTGGGCTGCGTCCACGCGGATCTCGCTCCGTTTGCCGGTCGGATTGGCCCCCTCCGCGGCAATTCCGCCGAAAGACTGCTCGGCGGCCGACTTCGCTTGGGCTTCGACTTCTGATCTGGCCATGCGCGAACCTCGCAAATTCGACGGGAAAAGAGGCAAGCTGCCGGAAAACTCCGCACGGTTTATCCAGTCCCTATAATCGGCAAGGTTCGCTTTTCAATTCAATAAAGTTTGCAGAACAGCCGAAAGGCCAGAGCCGGCGGCAAGCTAGGTGAAATGGCAAGATGGCGATAGCAAAATGCCTCGCGCGAATGAGGTAAATTGATCGCTTCGGGCGGAGAAGTTGGCGTCTAGGCCGGCGAGTCCTATCGCCCATCCGCCATCGGCCGTCAGTGAGTGCCCGCTTCAATTCGGTACGTGGTCATCGAGCGCGCGGGCAGCTTATCGGAAAAGGCCCCGCGCGCGCTGGCCAGCGCCGGAAGGGCCGCGGCGTCTTCTGCGGCGCTCGTGCGGACGCGCGCGGCGGAGGCCGCGGTCGACAGCTTGCCGGCAATCTTAAACGAGATCGCCTCTTCTTGGTCATGCATATTCACGACGTGCACGACCAGGCTTTTGCCATCGGCGGCAAGAAAGGCGGTCGGCTTCACGCCGGCTTGAGCAGCCGCGGCTGGGCTGGCCCCGGCCACCGTCGATTCCACGACGTGCATGCCGGGCACGAGCGGTTCGCCCCACTGGCGAAAGAGCTGATACGGCTTGGCGAGGTGATAGTCGTTTCCCCAATCGACGACGATGAGCGATTCGCCCCCCTTGCTGGGCGGATAAACCCAGTCGTAGGCCATAAAGACATTCGCGCCTCCTTGAAAGGCGTCGTGCATGGCTTGGCCATAGAGGAGGGCCGAGTTGAGCTTGCCAGGCGAGTCGTCCTGGTCTCGCGCGCACCACTCGGTTAGCCAAACCGGCTTCTGACCGGCCAGCTTGCGGATGGCGCCCCAGCGGTCGCCGCGCGGATCGTAATCGTGCGCGCCGAACACCTCGAGCGGATCTTTTCCCTTGACCAGCAGCGGCAGATACTTGAGCGCGGCCGCCGGAGCGCTGAGCGTGTTGGGGCCGACCAGCTTCGGCCGGTGAACCTGCGGAAATTTCTGCGCCATTTTGTCGAGATAGCCGGCCACGATCCGCAACAGGGCGGCGTTGCGCTCCGGCGTAAGGAAATAGCCCGGCTGCGTATGGGCCCAGTCAGGCTCGTTAGCGATGCTGAGATAGTGAATCGTCACCCCGCCGCGCTGCATGTAGTCGAGAAACGCCCACACGTATTCGGCGAGCTCGAGCTCCAAGCCGTCTTTGAGCGTCGCCTTTGCCTCTCCCCCGCCGGACGCGTCGTTGTTCGTTTTCATCCACGGGGGGGGCGTGTAGAGTGTCGCATAAAACTGAATGTCGGGCTGCCGCTTCAGGGCCGCCTTGGCGATCTGCAGGGTGTGCGCGCAATACGCGAAGTTCTTGTCGTCGAAGGCCGGCTTCCAAGGATCGTTGTTGTCGTTCTGCGGCTCGTGCGTCTCCCGGATCATGAGCTGCAAGTAGCGGGTCTTCACGTGCGCGAACATGTCGTCATATAGCTGCTCTTGCCGCTCGTTCTTCTGCCGCGCGGCGAGGCTCGTAATATGGCCCTCATAAAAGATGGCTCCCGCCCCGAGCCCGTCAAACGTCTGCCGCACTTGGCCGGTCTGCACGACAAAGCGCGTTTCGTCCGCGGCGTCCGCGCGTCCCGTAGACAAGAGCAGCAGCGAGAAGAGCGCGAACAAAGCGGTACCACGAGCGAACATGGTTTTGGTCCCTCGAAAGCGGCTGCGAGTGGCGAGTCGGACGGTTTGCCCCACGTTCATTCCAACTTACCGCCTGCGAGCGCAGAACGCGACCTTTTTTTGGAGAGCGACGGTCAGCGCTGGCCGCCGAGCAGCCTGTTGAAAAGCCCTCGTGGCCGTTGTGGCATTACTCGACCTCGTTCCCTTCGATCTTCGACGTGGCCCGCGACTTCTTGCACGACGAATCTGAATCGGTTCTTGCACCATGCCCAGGTGCTAACTTCCTGCGGCAGAAGCGACGGCACGGCTCGCTCTAAGTGCCGAATCGCCGGCCAAACCAACGCCGCAGAAGCAAAACCAGCCGTTTCGCCGACCGGCTTGGCGGCTGGCTCCGACGCCAAGACGGCTCCATTCGGAAAAATTCCGCCGGGGCTACCGCCGCCGCCTGATAATCGCAACAATTCTGAGGATCATTCAAAACTTCCCGCGGCTGGTTTTGAATCGTCAATCTCTGGCTGGTTCTAATCGGTTGAATGACAACAAGTTTGCCAAAACAGTTGAGAAATAATTGAATACTGTGCCGGGAGGCGCAGGACATTTACTTTATAGGCCGTTGATCCGACGGTCTGATTACCAACGTACCGAAATTACATGCAGCGCGCCGTCAATTTTGCGGTAGCGAGTATGAGCATCGGGACAATCGCGATGGGAACGTGCTTGGAAAGAAAAAGTGTATGCCCTCCCGGCGCTTTTACCTAAGCAAATGCGTCCGTTTGGCTCCAGCTTTTTGCTTGATACCATGCCACCAACGAATATCCCATTGACTGAATTGAGGACTTTGTCTGATGTTGCTGCATTTTTGGAGATTTCGCGGGAACAGCTTGCGTTCTTGATTCGCGCTCGTCCGGTGGGCCGCCGGTATTCAAGATTTACTATTCCTAAGAGGCGTGGGGGGGAACGTACAATCCTCGCTCCGAAGGAAGATTTGAAATTCGTTCAAAGGCAATTAGCTGGTAGACTAGCCGAAA
>DASRSE010000302.1:0-1623 GCA_035656655.1 Pirellulales bacterium | reverse complement strand
CTCGATTATTTGACGAACGCCTTTATCGAGCACCATTACGATTTGAAATGGCTGCACCGCGAGATCACGAACAGTCTGGCGTATCAGCGGACGTGGAAGGTGAACGACACCAACCGCCTCGACTCGCGCAACTTTAGCCATGCCACCGCGCGGCGTTTGCCGGCGGAGGTTGCTTATGACGCGATTTATCAGGCGACGGCATCCGATGACGAACTGCCGGTGCTCCAAGAGAAACTGGCCGAGCGCGCGATCGGCCCCTTCGGCGGCATTCAGGGACAAGGCCGCAAAATCGCCAATAGCTACGTGATGACCGTGTTTGGCAAGCCGGCGCGAGCCGCGACGTGCGATTGCGAACGCGTCGCCGACCCGAGTCTCTTGCAAACGATCTATTTGCAGAACGATTCCGAAGCGCTGAATCTGGTGAACCGCAACAAAGGCTTTTTGCAGACCTATTTGAAAAAGCCGAAGGGCGATTTCATCCAGGCCGCTTACTTGCGGACCCTCAGTCGCTATCCGACCGAGACCGAGCAGGCCGAGTGCCAGGCGTTTCTTAACGAGGCGGGCAACACCGGCCCGCGCGATTTGCTCTGGACGCTGCTCAACACGAAGGAGTTCATCGTTAATCACTGAGTTGTGCCAGTGCCGGCGGCACTCGTGGCAAGCGGCGGCGCGGCACTTTGACACCCAACCTATTTCCTCTCTTTCCCTGAAGGTATCCACATGGCCCTGCATCGATATTGCGACGGCGTGGCGCGGCGCGATTTTCTCAAAGTTGGCGTTCTTGGCGGCTTGGGAATCAATCTGGCCAGCTATCTGCGGTTGTCGGCCGCCGGCGAAGTCGCGGACACGAAGGCCAAAAGCGCGATCTTCATCAATTTGCAAGGCGGCCCCTCGCATCTCGATCTGTTTGACCTGAAGCCGGACGCTCCGGCCGAGATTCGCGGCGAGTTCAAGCCGATCAAGACCAATGTGGCCGGGGTGGAGATTTGCGAGCATCTGCCGAAGCTGGCGGAATGCGCGAACCTTTACACGATTCTCCGCGGCGTGTCGCACAGCGTCGCCGCGCACGAACTCGGCCAGAGGTACATGTGGACCGGCAACCGGCCGACGCCGGCGCTCGATTATCCCGCCATTGGCACGGTCGTCGCCAAGGAGTTTACCGCACCGGCGGAATTGCCGGCCTATGTCGCGATTCCGAGCACGCCGATGCGGCCGGGCTACCTCGGCGTGCGCTACGCGCCGTTTCAAACGAACGCCGCTCCGACGCTAGGAAAGCCGTTCTCGGTTCGCGGCATTTCGCTCGGCAACGGGATCACCATCGCTGAAGTCGAGCGGCGCGAAAAGCTCCTCAGCCAACTTGACACGGCCATCTCCGCCGCTGATTCCAACAGCGATCTGATCAACGGGCTCGATCGCTTCAGCCGCCAAGCCCATGAAATCATCACGTCCAAGCGGGCGCGCGACGCCTTCGATATGTCGAAAGAAGACCCCCAGACGAGCCAGAGCTTTGGCGATCATACGTTTGGCCAAAGCTGTCTGCTGGCTACGCGGCTTGTGCATGCCGGCGTCCGGTTTGTCACGGTGACGCTGGGCGGCTGGGACACGCACGGCGACAACTTCAAC
>DASRSE010000301.1:0-3204 GCA_035656655.1 Pirellulales bacterium | reverse complement strand
TCGGCAATGTCCGCCCCGACTCCAGCAATCCGTCGTTGACCCCCTCGCAGTACGTGGCGACTTGTTCGCGGGTGTGGGGGGCCAAGGCGGCGACTTCGCGATCAAGATGCAGCCCCAAGCCGGCGCGGCGAAAAAAGCAATCGGTTTCCCACAACTCCGGCTTGTCGGCGATCCGCTCGGCCGAGCGGCCGCTGGCCATGACGCGTGCAAAGAGGAGTTGAGTCGGCCGATCGACCGCGTGCAAAAAGCCCAGCCCATACAGCGCGTCGAGCCATGTTTCCGCTCGCAGATGCGGAATTCCACAGTCGTCGCGAACCGCCGTGAAAGACCGCCGCGAATGTTTGAAGAGAAGCGGTCGCATGGAGCCTGGGGGGAGCGGAATTCGATCGTCGGGCGCAAAGAAACAGCGCTGCCCACGGTGGTAGGTGCGCTGCGAGGATTGTGCCGCTTCGATTATTTGCGATGCCGAATTTTGGCGCGCATCCGGCGTTTCTTTTGACCCAATTTGCGTCGCCCTTTACCTGTCTTCTTTACTCCCACTTCGGTCTCCGTGCTGCAAAAGGAAAGTTCATGGGGCGACCCGTTTGCCGCCAGTTAAAATCAAGTGAAAATGCGGTCCTTATGCTAACAGATAAGAGCGCCGATCGGCAAGAGGGACCGCCGCGCGGCGCGGACGCGGTTTTGGTCGTCCGCACCCGGCACCGAGGGCCCGGCCGCGGCCGTCGAAATAGACCTCGTTCGCCAATCGCGCTGTCTGATTGCGGCGGAATCTAGGGGCTTGGCGGCGCAAAATTACCGTTGGGAACTCGCTATGTGAGCGGTAAAATGACCCACCGGCACGCGAAACGGAAAAAGGTCCGCCGATGGCGGCGAACGCCTCCTGAGCAGGCACTCCGCCGCTCGCTGCACCTGGCCTTTGCGCAAACAAGATGTCGCCCTTTTAATCTTAAGCCACCGAGAACCTTTTAATGTCTGCTACGACTCTTCCTAGACACGATCGATCCGCGACCGAAGTGGGCCTGAACTCGCGTCTGGCGGTCTGGCCGCTCCTCTTGTTGTCGGCGCTCTACGCGAGCGGCTATTGGCTTCCTGCGGCGCTAGAATGGCCGATTGCGGCTGGTTTTTTTACGACGGTCATTGGGGGAGGAGTCTTTTTGCTGCTGTTCTTTGGCTACTGGCTTTCGCGTCGCAGCATCAGCCGACGCGAGCGATGGCTGACGTTTGGCGCGCTCCTGTTGACGCTCACGGTCTCGGTGGCGCTGAGTCATCCTTCGATGGGTGTGATGATGGTCGTAATCTACGGCCTGCCGGTCGTCTGCATGGCCTGGGGAGCGGCGCTGTGGCTCAGCAATTTCCTGCCCGCCGGCCGGCGGATGGCCGTCGGCATTGGCGTTTTCGTGCTTCTGTTTGGCGCGCTCGACTTGCTGCGGTCGGACGGAATCGACGGCAACCAAAGACCCTCCTTGCATTTTCGCTGGACTCCGACGAACGAAGACCTGTATCAGGCGAGCCGGCAAGGCAAAGCGTCTCCGACGCCGGACGACAAGCTCGCGCCGCTGATGGCCGTGGCAGGCGACTGGACGCAATTTCGCGGTCCGAATCGCGAAGGGGCGGTGCGCGGCGTGAAACTCGATCTGGATTGGACGAATCATCCGCCGAAGCTGATCTGGAAACAGCGGATTGGCCCTGCCTGGTCGTCGATGATCGTCGTTGGCGACCATCTCTTCACCCAGGAGCAGCGCGGCGACATCGAAGCGGTCGTTTGTCTGAACACGGCGACCGGCGCGGAACTCTGGTCGCACGAAGATCGGGCGCGGTTTTTTGATGGCCAAGCCGGCGCCGGCCCGCGCGCGACGCCGACTTTTCAAGACGGCAAGCTCTACACGCTGGGGGCGACTGGCCTCTTGCATTGCTTCGAGGCCGCGAATGGCAAGCTCGACTGGACCGCGGACATCAGCGCGGAGAGCGGCGCTCCGCAGCGGATGTGGGGTTATGCGTCTTCGCCCTTGGTCGCCGCAGGGATCGTGATCGTGCACGCCGGCGGTAAAGACGACAAAGGGGTCCTCGCCTATCAGGCCGATTCCGGCAAGCTGGTTTGGTCATTTGCGGCAGGAAACATGAGCTACAGCTCTCCTCAACTCATCGAGTTCGATGGCCAGCAGCAGGTGCTCTTTTTTGGCGATCAGGGCTTGAACGCCGTCGATCCCCAAACGGGAACCGCGCTGTGGACATACGCCGCCCCCGGCAAATCTTGGCGGGCCACGCAGCCGCGCCGTCTCGGACCGATGCAAGTTTACTTTGGTTCCGAGGACCTCGGCTCGGTGGTGCTCGACCTTCACCACGAACAGGGTACGTGGAGCGCCACGCGAAGTTGGAGCAGCAAGGCGCTGCGGCCGGCCTACAATGATGTCGTGGTGCACGACGGAAGCATTTACGGCTTCGACAACGACCGGCTCTGCTGCATTCGGGCCGCCGATGGCAAGCGTCAATGGAAGGACGGCCGCTTTGGTCACGGTCAACTCCTCTTGCTCGCCGATCAACCGGCGCTCCTCGTTGTGAGCGAGCAAGGAGAGCTTGCGCTGATAGCGTGCAATCCGGAGCAATTCCAAGAGTTGGGCCGCTTGCCGGCGATCGAAGGCAAAACCTGGAACCATCCGACGTTCGCCCACGGCCGCCTCTACGTGCGGAATGACTCGGAGATCGCCTGCTTCGAGCCGAAACGGCTCGACGAGGAAATGGCGAGCCGGTGAGGGAGCGGCCGATTGAAATCCGTCCTGCGGGCGTTTTCAGCAGCATCGTCGTAGGGTGGCGACCAGCACGGCGGCACGGCGTGCGCAGGCCCACCAGCGAGCGGCGCAGCCAGCCAGTGGATGGCGCAGCGCGCCCGCCGGCGCGAAGCGTTCCAGCGCGAAGTATTCCCGCGCAAAGCGTTCCGGCGTGAAGCATTCCAGCGTAAAGCATTCCGGCGTGGAGCATTCCAGCCGGGTTCTGCGGCGACGTCATTCGCTGGTGGGCCTGCATTCGCTGCGCGAATTTGTCCGCACCCTACACCTGTGCGCTCCTTTCGTTGGCCGAGCGGTTCGTAGGGTGGCGACCAGCACGGCGGAACGCCGTGCGCAGGCCCACCAGCGAGCGGCGCAGCCAGCCAGTGGATGGCGCGCCCGCCGGCGCGAAGCGTTCCAGCGCGAAGTATTCCCGCGCAAA
>DASRSE010000300.1:0-7730 GCA_035656655.1 Pirellulales bacterium | reverse complement strand
AGCAGTTCTATAAAACAACCCGTGGCCCGAAAAAGCCGCCGCCTAAACGGACCGGCGGCCTCCGCGAAAAACACGTCTCGACCGCCCGCCTTCTCCAACAGCGCCATCTCCAAACCCAACCATGCTAGCTTGAAAGGGGTGCTGGTCCGCACCCTACAGTGGTCGAGAAACGTGGTCGGCCCGCGCATGGCGTTCCGCCGTGCTTGTCCCACTGTACGGCGGTCGGGTTCAGCGTTCCGTTGCGATGGCCAAATCGGCTCTGCCTCGGCGCAGCGGCTGCTTTACAAGGCTGGCTGGATCGACGATGATCGAAACCGCAGCCGGTGTTCGATGAATGGCTTCTTGAGCAAGCCGCGCGGTGCGAACCTGGGGCCGCCGCCCTGGGGAAGGTGTGATCGTCCTTTTTTCGCGGAACTGTTTCATGCCTGAGCTGGGTGTCAACATTGATCACGTCGCGACGGTGCGTCAAGCGCGGCGGACGTACGAACCCGATCCGGTCTGGGCCGCGACGTTGGCCGAATTGGGCGGCGCCGACGGCATCACCCTCCATCTCCGCGAGGATCGGCGGCATATTCAAGATCGCGATCTCCAGATTTTGCGTCAGACCGTGACCGTCAAATTGAACCTCGAGCTGGCTTGCAATGCGGACGTGCTGGAAATCGCCTGCCGCGTGAAGCCGAATCAAGCAACTCTCGTTCCTGAACGGCGCGAAGAGGTGACCACTGAAGGCGGACTCGACATCCTCAAGCATCGCGATGCGGTCCGCGACGCGGTCGCGCAGTTGCAAGCGGCAGGGATCGCCGTGAGCTTGTTTCTCGACCCCGACCCGCGCCAAATCGAAATGGCTCAGACGCTGCAAGCGCAGGCGGTCGAATTGCACACCGGCCGTTATGCCGACGCCGCGCTGGGAGCTGCGCAGACCGCCGAGCTTCAGACTCTGGCGCAAAGCGGCAAGCTCGTCCGCCAATTGGGGCTGACCTTGCATGCCGGTCACGGGCTGACCTATCGCAACGTGCAGCCGGTGGCGGCGATTGCCGAGATGCACGAACTGAACATTGGCCACAGCATCATCGCCCGCGCAATGATGGTGGGCATGGAGCAGGCGGTCCGCGAGATGAAGGGCTTGGTTTGCTGAGGCCGCGCCCCTGCGGCGAGCCCGGCCAGCGGCTGCTACGACCGGCGCGACCCGCAGAAATCCCAGCGCCGCGCGCCGCCAGAGTCGCCGCATGAGATAAAACCGGTCGCTTTCTGGCCTTTCTCAATTCCGCCCGCTCGGCGGCCCGATACTGAACCAGAAGCGTGAAAATCGCGCTCGTCTCGCAGCGTGCCGAAATCCGGCGGGAGCCTGGGATGCAACTCAATCGCAATCATTATTTTATGGCAGGGCTGCTGACCCTCCTGCTGGGCCTGCAATTCCGCCAAGTCGAATCGTTCGTGCTCAACGATAAAGTCACGCGGTTTCTCGCCGAGCGCCTGCCCGCGAATAATGAATCTTCCATGCTCGATTTCTATCCGTCGAGCGCGCCGATTCGCAAGGTCGTCAAGCCGCCGAGCTGGCTCGGTTGGTCGCTGATCTCGATTGGCTCCGTCTTGATCTTGCACAGTTTGGCGATGCGGAAGCCGGGCGGATAGCGCGGCGACGAGCGGAGAATCGGCCAATCTGCTGCCGGTCGAAGAGTTTCTATCGGCTGGCAATTATGCCGGTTGCGGGGCAAATTGGTCCGCCCAGTTGCGCAGCTCATCGACGCCTTTGCGGTGACAAAAATCGCCGAAGGTTTCGTTCGCTTCTTTCGCGTGCTTAAAATAAGCGAACAGCGGCACGAGCGTCGGAATGACGTCTTCTTCTGGAACCAGGTCTTTGTACAGCACGTTCAGGCGGTCGCCCAACAGGCGGCCCCCCACGAAAATCGTGTATTTGTTCATCGTCTTGCCGACCAGCCCAATGTCCGAGTTGTACGGCCGGGCGCAGCCATTGGGACAACCGGTCATCCGAAACGTGAACGTCTCGTTGGCCAAACCGAGCTTCGCCAGTTCCGGCTCCAGTTGATCGATCAGGCCCGGCAAAATGCGTTCGCTCTCGGTCACGGCTAGTCCGCACGTCGGCAGCGCCGGACAAGCCATCGACCAGCGGCGCACGTTGGAAATCTCGTGCGACAAGGGGACTTGGTGCCGCCGCAGAATCTCCTCGAGCGCCGCGCGATCGCCGTCGGCAATGTTCGTGAACAGAATGCTCTGGTGCGAGGTCAGCCGAACAGGCAGCCGCAAGTGGCGGCAAATCTCGCGGAGCGCCGTCTTCAGTTGCATTTGCTCGTTGTCCAACAAGCGGCCATTTTCAATGTTCAGGCCATAAAACCACCGGCCGTCGCCTTGCTCATGCCAACCCAGATGATCGTCAAAGCCGAAAACGTCCAGCGGATGCGGATCGTCAAGATGGGCGCCGTAGTATTTCTCCACGGTTTCCTTGAACCGTTCGATCCCCCAATTCGCAATCAGATACTTGAGCCGAGCGGTTTTGCGATCTTCGCGATTGCCATGGTCGCGGAACACCCGGACCGTGGCGGCGGCCACGTCGAGTACCTGTTCCGGCGCAATAAACGCCATTCGCTTCGCAATCGCCGGAAACGTCTTGGCTGCGCTCGGCGTCACGCCGAAGCTGCCTCCGACCACGACGTTGTAACCGACGATCTTAAAGTCGTCGCAAATCGCCATCAGGCCCAAATCGTTCGCGTACAAATCGACGCAATTATCGCCGGGCAGACCGACCGCCGTTTTGAACTTGCGCGGCAGATAGGTCGAACCATAAATCGGCTCGATTTCGTGACCGGCCGAACCGCCGCCTGCCAAGTGCTCTTCGCCGGTCTGCGGGTCGGCCACCCACAGCTCGTGATAAGCCTTCGTTCGCGGGCATAAATGCTTCGCGATGCTGTCGGCCAATTGTTGGAGCTGGTCGTGGACTGGGTCCTGGTGATACGGGGCCGGACAGCACATCAAGTTGCGCTCGACATCGCCGCAGGCCGCTAGCGTCGAAAGCTGCACCTCGTTGATGCGATGAATCGCCTGATGCAGATTCTTTTTCACCACGCCGTGCAATTGCAAGCCCTGCCGCGTGGTTATCCGCAACGTCGTATTGCCGATCTGGTCGCACAGATCGAGTTCCGCCAGCAACTGATCGGGCGTGAGCTTTCCGCCGGGGATCTTCGTCCGGACCATGAAGGAATACTGACGCGCGGACTTCTTGCCTGCCTCTTTTGGCGCGCCTCGATCGTCGCGATTGTCCTGTTGATATGTGCCGTGAAACTTCAGCAACAATCCATTCGACTTGCCGAACACGTCGTTGCCATCGTGGAGCTCTTGGGCGATCGTGCCGCGCAGATAGTTGCTCTGGACCTTGGCTTCCTCAGCCGGCGTCAGTTTTTTCGTTTCGGACATGGAAAATGGTCGGCAGAAAAATGTTTACTAAGATTACAATGATTATTGACATTCTGTTCGAGCAATCAAGAGTATATCGCAAAGTCTGCCCTGCTTGCCACAGCAAACAAAGGCAGTTTCAACGACGAATTTGACGAACCGGAAGGCGATTGCGCGCGGCCCGGCCGCTGGACATTTGGAAACGGGGACCGTCAGCAGATGGCAACTGCCGCGGTGGCGAGCGGGCCTGGAAAAATTTGCCGAGAAGCTGGTCGCCTTGCCGGTTGATGTGCTGCGCAAAAAAAGAACCCGGCTGGCCTGAGGCAAGAGGCCAACCGGGCTCTTCAACCGCGACAAACTGGCTCACGCCCGTGGCGGGCTTGCGACGTCCAACTGCGACGCCGTGGCACTAAGAATCACGGTGCCATGTTCTGATGCGCCGCCTTCAAGGCGAGGCAACATGTCTTGGTCGAGGCTCGGGCAACCAACGGTCGCCTCGAGCCGCGGCCAACTGGGTCGAACATGTGCGAAGGGGCCTATCGCAGTCGGCGTGCCAAGCGAGTTGAACTGGCCCGTTTTTTTGCCGCACGCGAAAAAGACGGGCCGAATCAGGCTTCACCGACGAGCTCGCGTTTCGCCAAGTTCTCTATTCTGACATCGCGAAGTCGCCCGTTTTGTAAATTTTACAAAGCAGCACCGCCCCTGCGAGCGAGCCTGCTGGCCAGATTCCACCGGCGGCTAGACGCTGCTGCTCTGGATCAAGCTGAGCGTCATCGCGTCAAAAACGGGTTGAAACTGCGTGAATTCGCGATCTTCCGCCTGGCAATGGATCGCAAACGTCGTCCACGGAAAGCTGACGGCTCGGACTTGGCCTGTCCCGACCAGGTCGACATAGAAGAAATTCAGCTCGTAGCCGACGATCTCGTGGCCGAGGATCGTTTCTCGGATCGGCTCCGCCTCCAGACTTTGATATTCTTGCCGCATCGCCGCCAGCACCGCGTCCACCAAGTCTTGCGGATCGGCTTGTTGCGGATGCATCGTCGCCGACCAAAACGCGCCGCTGGGGCTGGTGACCGTCACCGCGATCGCGCCGGGCATGGCGTCGTCGACGTTCAACGCCCAATTCTCGGGGTACTGAAAAGCGATTCCCAGTTTGTCAAAAAGTGCTGGCATCCTGGCATGATAAGAGGGAAATCTGGGCAAGAGAAGGGGAGTCGCGGGTCCGCCGGTCCATTTTCTGGAACTTGTCCGGAACTGGATCGAAGGCTTGGTTCGAGCGGCCAAACGGATGCGCTCGCTCCGCGCCGCCGCCGGTCGGCGGAGATGAATTCCGCGGCAAAAACCGCTTGGTCGCGATTGTTTCAATCCTCCCTCTTTGCTACGATTCGCCCGCTTTTTCTCGCCCCTCGCCACGTGTTTTCTCGCATGGGCTTCATCCGCCATTTTCGCGCGCTGCGATTGCGTCGCGAGCTTCATCGCTCGTCGCTGCGGCGGGCGATCGTCTGGAGTTTGGCGCTGTTGGCGATCGAATGTTCCGGCTGCGCGTTTCCCTTTCGCGATGGAGCGGTGCCGAAGTCGGTCGAAAATGCACGGCAACTTTCGCAGCGCGGAATGAGCGCGATGGAGCGCGGCGAGTGGGATACCGCCGAGACCCTTCTGGTGCAGGCGACCCACACTTGTCCGGCGGACGCGGAGGCGCGCCGGCAATACGCCGAAATCTTGTGGCATCGCGGCGCGAAGGCCGAGGCGCTCGCGCAACTCGAAGATGCCCTCAAACTGTCGAGAAACAATGCGGATCTCGAAATTCGCTTGGGCGAAATGGAGCTCGAGCTGGGCAAGCCTGACGAAGCGCGGAAGCGCGCCGAGCGGGCCTTGGCGCTGGAACCGAAATCGGCGCGGGCCTGGGCACTGCACGGGCGCGCGCTGCAGGCGGCCGCCGACACGCCCGAAGCGCTGGCCGACTTTCAACGCGCGCTGGGCTATCGCCGCGACGACCGCCAGCTCTTGCTCGAAACGGCCGAAGCGTATCGCCAAGCAGGGCAGCCGCAGCGCGCCCTGGTCACGCTGCAAACCTTGCTCGACACGTACGCACCGGGCGACGAACCACAGTCCCCCCTCCGCTTGCAAGGTCTGGCGCTGACGGCCCTGGGCCGCTACGACGATGCCTCGGACAGTTTTGTTTTGGCGCTGCAGCGCGGCCCTCCCACCGCGGAATTAGCCTGCAATTTGGCCGAAACGAAGTTGCTGGCGAAGCGCCCGCTCGAAGCCCAAAAATGCCTCGAGCAAGCGCTCGTCCTCGATCCCAAGTATCGGCCCGGCCAGCAATTGCTCGAGCGCATTCGCGTCGCGCAACAAGCCTCAACGCAGATGCGATAAATCGGGACCTTTTGCGCCGATGCTACGAGCCGTGCTGCACCTGGCGAGATTGGAAAATGCCACGAGCGCATTCCGCAACGGGCGGCTAGCCGGCAGCAGGCGATTCGCCTTTGAGCCAATCGGGCAAGCGGCGGACGCGGCCCGACCGGTCGATGCACGCGACTACGCTGCGCCCTTCCGCCAACAATTCCGCGCCGCGAAAAACCTGATACGCGTGCTCGATCCGCGCTCCTTTCGCGCTCACGATCCGCGTGCGCAGCGTGAGCAAATCATCGTACGCGGCAGGCAAGAAGTAGCGGCAGCCAATCTCCGCGACCACCAACATCAGCCCTTGTTCTTCCACCTGGCGATACGTGTGGCCGGACGCGCGCAACATCTCCGTGCGACCAAGTTCAAAGTAGGTGAAATAGTTGGCGTGATGCAGCCGCGCTTGTCCGTCCGTTTCTTGATAACGGACGCGAATCAACAGATCGTGTTCAAGAAGCATGGGCATGGGGCCAAGGGGCTCACGAAACGGACTGGGGCAAAATGGCTGGCGACGGCGATCCGTGCCTTTGAAGCGAACGCGGCAAACCGGCGGTCCGTTCGGCGGCCGCAACTTGGCAGCGTCCGCTGCCGAGATCGTGCTCGGCGAGTTTCGCCGGCTGCCATGAGTCAGACCTTTTTGCTAAACTCTTTGTCGCAGATGCCAACCTCGAACGGAAGCCAATGGGAAACGATTTTTTGCTCGCGACAATCTTGGGCCGGCTCTCAGCCGGCGAAAATCTCTCGCAAAGCGAAGCGGCGGACTTGTTTCAGCAGGTCGTTCAAGGACGCTGTTCGCCGGGGGAATTGGGTCTGTTGCTGACCGCGCTGCGCAGCAAAGGCGAGACGGCCGACGAGATCGCCGGAGCGGCCAGCGCGCTGCGCCAGCAGATGATCCCCATCCGCTCGGAGCGGACCGGCCTGCTCGATACGTGTGGCACCGGCGGCGACGGCAGTTCCACGTTCAATATCAGCACGGCCGCGGCGCTGGTCACCGCGGCGGCCGGAGTTCCGGTCGCCAAGCACGGCAATCGCAAAGTGACTAGCCGCTCCGGCTCAGCCGATGTCCTGACGGCGCTCGGCGTGAACGTCGAAGCCAGCGTGGCGACGGTCGAAGCGTGTCTCGCGGAACTAGGGCTCTGCTTTTGCTTCGCCCCGCTGCTGCACCCGGCGATGAAGCAAGTATCAGACGTGCGTCGTGCCTTGGGGGGGCGGACGATCTTCAATTTGCTGGGTCCGCTTACGAACCCGGCGAATGCGCCGTATCGCTTGCTGGGGGTCGGCCAAGCCAGTTTTCGCCCGTTGCTGGCCGACGCGCTCGCGAAGTTGGGGGTGCGGCGAGCGCTGGTCGTGCATGGCGCGGACGGGCTGGATGAAGTCACCGTCTGCGCGGAGACGCTGGTGACGGAGGTCGCGGCCGACGGCACGCGGCGCGAATTTCGTTGGACGCCGGCAGATTTTGGCGTCGATCGCGCGGACCCCGCGGCGCTGGCCGTGGAGGGGCCGGAAGCGAGCGCCGCGGTGATTCGCGCGGTGCTAGCCAACCAGCCCGGCGCGGCCCGCGACATTACGCTGATCAACGCGGCCGCGGCGCTGCTGACGGCCGGAGCCGCGGCCGATTTGCCGAGCGCGATGAGCCGCTGCGCGGAGGCCTTGGCGAGCGGCGCGGCGGCCGATTTGCTCGCGCGACTCGCCGCCCGATCGCAAGCACGCTGACGCCGCCCGGCCAGGCCATTTCGCGCTATCCTGACCGCCACCGTAACGACGTCAGTCGCTATTGTGCAGGGCAATCGAGTGTTAATTCTCGGCAAAACCGGCCAGGAGTTGTTCAAAGGTGCGTTCGCACCAGCCGCACCGCTTGCGTTTGCTGCGGAGACTTCCCTTTAACGAAGTGTCGCGCTGCAAAATGTTCAAAGCCAGAC
>DASRSE010000299.1:0-5483 GCA_035656655.1 Pirellulales bacterium | reverse complement strand
CGCCGCGCCGTGGCGCTGAGCCGGCTCCCTCCGTTTTGAATGCGGCCAGTCCTCCGGAGACGCGCGGCAGCCGCGTGACGCCGCTGCGCTGGTGGGAGCGCACGGTGACTTTAGCGGCGTGCGGGGCCGTGCTCATGTGCGTCTGTTTGCCGCCGCTTGACTGGTGGCCGCTTGGTTGGATCGCGCCGCTGCCGTGGCTCTTGCTCGCGCGGCAAGAAAAGCTGGGGGGCCGCCGCCCGTATCTAATCCTCTGGTTGGCCGGCTTCGGCTATCTGTTGGTGTCGCTCCATTGGCTGCGGCTTCCCCATCCGGTCCTCTATCTCGGTTGGGCGGCCCTCTGTTTTTATCTCGCGTTTTATGTGCCGCTGCTGGTCGCGCTGACGCGGATCGCGGTTCATCGATTTAGGCTGTCGATCGTGCTCGCGGCCCCGTTGATTTGGTTCGGATTCGAACTGGCGCGCGGACACATCATGACGGGCTTCACGATGGGCACCCTCGGCCACTCGCAGTATCACTGGCTCGATTTAATCCAAATTAGCGACATTTTCGGCTCCTACGGCGTCTCCGCCCTGCTCATGTTTGGGGCTGCCTGTGTCGCGCGGATGCTGCCGTGGCAAAAGCGGCCGTGGACCCTTTGGCCCGCGGCGCCGTTGGCGATGGTGCTGGCGGCGGTGCTCGGTTATGGCCACGCGCGGCGCGCGGCGGCCGATCCGCGTGCGCCTTTGGGGCCGCGAATCGGCCTGATTCAGGGGTCCTTCGATGTCGAGGTGAAGACCGACCCGCGGATGAACTCGGTGATCGTCCGGCGGTTTTATCAACTCTCGCGCGAGGCGGAGGAGAAAGCCCAAGCGGCCGGCGCGCCGCTCGATCTGCTCGTTTGGCCGGAGACAATGTATCGCTATCCGCTTTATAGTTTTGTAGACGGCTTTCACTTGCCGCCCGAGTGGCAGCACACCGATGGCACGCCAATTCGCCCCTCAGAACTGATCGAGGATTCGCACGAAAAAATCCGCATGCTCAGCCACGCGCTCGGTCTGCCGCTGCTGATCGGCATTGAGCGCCTGCACGGCAACGAACGCGGACGCCTGCTGAACTATAACTCGGCGATCCTCGTGAACCGCGCGGGTGAAATCGAGCCGGCCTATGACAAAATGCACCTCGTCATGTTCGGCGAATACATTCCATTTACCGATTGGTTTCCTTGGCTGTACGATCTCACGCCGGTCTCCGGGGGCGCCGAGCCGGGGGCGGGGCCCGTTTCTTATCAGGTCGGCAACGCCCGTATCGCGCCGAACATTTGCTACGAAACGACGATCCCGCATCTGATTCGCAACCAGGTCGTGGAACTAACGCGCCGCGGCGAGGAGCCGGACATCCTGATCAATGTGACGAACGACGGCTGGTTTCGCGGCTCGAACGAACTAGACATGCATTTGGCGTGCGGGGTGTTTCGCGCGGTGGAATGCCGCAAGCCGCTGTTGATCGCCGCGAACACCGGCTTTTCGGCATGGATCGACGCCAACGGTCAAATCATTCAACAAGCGCGGCGACAGCAAGAAGATCTGATCGTCGCGCAACCGCGATTGGAAAAGCGAGCCAGCCTCTATTTGCAAATCGGCGACTGGCCGGCCGGCGCCTGCCTCCTGTTTTGTGCGTTTTTGGCCGGAGTGGGCCTGCGCGACGTGTACCGCGCGCGACGCGCTCAACGCCGCGCGCCGACCGGATGCTGACTGGATGCTGACCGGATGCTGACCGTCGCCGCGCGCATCGGAAACCTGGTAACCGAGCGGGCGCGCGAAGCCGCGGCGGGGGGAAGGCGGCCGCGGTTGGTTGAAGATCGCTCGTTTGGTAGACTACCGCCACCGTTTTCTTTTTTGGCCCGTGCGAGCTGACGCCTTATGACCGCCACGATTCATTACGAAGTGATTGTGATTGGAACTGGTCCCGGCGGCGAGGGGGCCGCCATGCAATTGGTCAAGAATCGCCGCAAGGTCGCCGTGGTCGAATCCTTCAATCGGATCGGCGGCAATTGCACCCATGCCGGCACGATCCCCAGCAAGGCGCTGCGGCATGCGATTTTCCAACTCACCGAGGTGACGCAGAACCCGCTGGTCCGCGAATTGGGCCAGCAGATCAACTTCGAGTTTTCCGATTTGCGGCGCAAGGAAAAAACCGTCATCGAGCGGCAAGTCGAAATGCGCCAGACTTTTTATGACCGCAATCGGATTCCGGTCATTCATGGCCGCGCCCGCTTTCTCGATGCGCATACCATCGAGGCCTGCGAACCGAACGGAGGGAAGCAGCAGATTTCGGCTGACGCGATCGTGATCGCGACCGGCTCGCGCCCCTACCGACCGAAGGATGTCGATTTCTCGCATCCGCGAATCTTCGATAGCGATACGATTCTCGATCTGCCGTTCACGCCGCAGTCCATCACGATTTATGGGGCGGGGGTGGTCGGCTGCGAATACACGACGATGTTTCGCAATCTCGGCGTCAAAGTCAACCTCGTCAACACTCGTGAAAAATTGCTCGAGTTTCTCGATGACGAGATTATCGACGCGCTGGCCTATCACATGCGCGAGCGCGGCGTTTTGATCCGCCACAATGAAGTCTACGAACGGATCGAAGGGCGCGCCGACGGCGTCGTGATCTATCTGAAGTCCGGCAAGCAATTAAAGACCGACGTCCTCCTCTGGGCCAATGGCCGGACCGGAAACACCGACGACATGGGCCTCGAGGCAATCGGCATCCAGCCCAACGGCCGTGGCCAGCTTGACGTGTCGCCCACCTATCAAACCGTGCTGCCCCACATTTATGCGGTTGGCGATGTGATCGGCCAGCCGGCCCTGGCCAGCGCCGCTTACTCTCAAGGACGCGCCGCCGCCAGTTGTCTGATTGGCGACAAGTGCGAAATGGCGAGCGAAGTTCCGACGGGCATCTACACGAGCCCCGAAATCAGTTCGCTCGGCCGCACCGAGCGCGAACTGACCGCCGAGAAAGTTCCCTATGAGGTCGGTCACGCCCTGTTCAAAAGCTTGGCCCGCGCGCAAATCATCGGCAGTCCGGTCGGCATGCTCAAAATCCTCTTTCATCGCGAGACGCTGCAAATCCTCGGGATCCACTGCTTCGGCTCGAGCGCTTCGGAAATCATTCACATCGGCCAAGCAATCATGTCGCAGCCAGGCGAAGCCAACACGCTGCTCTACTTCATCAACACGACGTTCAACTATCCGACCATGGCCGAAGCCTATCGGGTCGCGGCCCTCAACGGCTACAACCGGCTCTTCTAACCACGCCCTCCGATTTCCGCCTTCCGCTTTCGCCGTTTACTTCGCCAATTTCACGCGCACAAACATCGGCCAATACAGCCGCCCATCTTCGATCGTCTGTTTCAATTCGTGCGAGTTGGCCACATAACTGATGACCAATTCGTCGGGGCCGGCCAGCTCCGGATGGGCCTTCGCCGCGTAACAAAAGATTCGCTTGTCCCAGGTGGCCTCCGGCGCGCGGTAGACGGTCGTAGCCTCGGACCAAGGCCCGGAAGGCTGTTCGGCGGTGCGGACGAGGATCTTGTCCGATAGTCCGTTCTCCGTGTAGACCAGCGCAAAGCGTTTTGCCGCTGGCAACCATGAAACCGAAAACTCGTTCGCCAAGCCAGGGCAAAGATGTTCGGCTTGCTCCGCCGTCGCATCCCAATCCCCGTCGCGATAGTATTTCCAAGTCGTCGGGTCTTCGGCGGTCATGCTCGGACTCCGGGCGACAATCAAGAACTTTCCGCCTCCCGGCCGGCGAACATCGTCCGTGCCATAAAAATAGACAAAGTCCTCCTGTTTCAAAATCGCGCCCCCCAAGGCGGACTCGCGCTCGCGGCGGATGATCGAATCGGTTAGCTCGACTTGGGTGAATTTCCAATCGAGCGGGCTGTCGAGCGGATTGGAGACGATCGCCAACGTGCGGCCGACCTGTTTGAATCCGAAGGCGCCCCCGCCGCCGGATTTTTGGATTCGCGAAAGAAAAACGAGCAGATGCCCGCGCACCTCGACGGCTGCTTGGGGCCAGAACCAGTCGCCCGGCGTCTTCGGGACAAATAGGGCGACTGGCTTTTCCGAGCTGTTTTTGGCGACGAAAAACTCGAATTTGGCATCTGGCCAATGGCCGGTTTGGATCGCGACCGTGTTGTTGACGAAGGCGACATCGTGGCGAGCCCCGTTTTTCATCTCTCCGACGAGCGTATCGCTGAAGATCCAGGCCGTCTTTTGATCGGATAGGGGCGTGGAATAGTCGCCGTCTCCGCCGACCCAGCCGCGCTCGCGCCGAAAGCAGGCGTTGAGCTTAGGCAACGGTTCGGCCGGCTCGAATGCCAATTTGGCAGGTTTGGATCTCGCCGGTGCCGGTTCTTCGGCATAAATCGGCCAAATTAGCCTGGTTAGGAGCACGAGCACGAAGACCGATCGGACTTTTCGCATAGGAGCGCCTTTCGTCAGGAAAAACGAAGGCCAAATTGTAACATTTCCTCGCGTAATTCGCTGAGAAGAGCAGTCCAAAGCAAACGCCTCTCTTAAAGGCCCTCTCCGATGAAAACCACGCGAATCATCTCCGCCCTCTTGGTCATCGCCTGCTGTGTCAGCATCCAACGGACGACTTCGGCTGCGGCTCCTAAGTCCAACGTCTTGCCCAGCGCGAAGGAAGTCAATGATCGTGGCTCCAAACTGCTGATGTTGGACATGATGGCCGAGCGGCAATTCGCGAAAGATCACCCGGGCGTCCTGCCCAGCTCGAAACTGCGTCTGCCGGCTGTGACCGCCAAGTCGTTCGACTGGTGCAACCTGAACAAAGTCTCTGAAGCGCACACGCAACGGAACGAAGATTGCTGGGCCAACGCGGCGACCGAAGCCCTGGAATGCAGCAACCTGATCCGCAACGACCGCCGCTTGATTCTCTCACCGCAACCGATTCTCGACCACCTCAAGTTGGGTGCGAAAGAAATCAGCGGACAATCGGCCGGCGCGTTCGATTTCTTCATGAAGACCGGAACGGCCCGCCTCGCGAGCTACGCCTATACGGGCGAACCGGCTCAGCCGGCCGCCACCGTCCTGCCGTACCGGGCGGTCGCCTGGGGCTGGGTTTCGCATTCCGAAAACACCTCGACGGTCGAGGAACTGAAGGCCGCCCTGTTGAAGCACGGTCCGCTGGCGGTCAGCCTGATCACCACCCGCAAATTCCATGAGTACAAAGGGGGCCTGCAAGATGAACCGAATCCGGCCTCGCCCAAGGCTACCGCAAATGCCAAGGACCCGAAGGATCGCAACGGCGGCCATGCCGTGTTGCTGGTTGGCTGGGATGACACCCGCGGCCCGCACGGCGCCTGGAAAATTAAGAACTCCTGGGGCACCTCTTGGGGCGAACAAGGTTTCATGTGGCTGACCTACGAATCGAACGACATCGGCATGCGGGCTTGCTGGGTCCGGGCGCAAAGCCGG
>DASRSE010000298.1:0-15134 GCA_035656655.1 Pirellulales bacterium | reverse complement strand
CGTCGCCAGCAAGTTTGAACAGTACGACGACCAGCCCCAAGACACGATGCGCCGCGCCGTGTATGAATTGCTGCGCGGCAACAACGCGGTCAAATCCACCTCGACGAATTATCTCATTTCGTCGATCGCCGGACATTCGATCCTCGAAAACATGTACGGCGATATTTCCGCGTACGGCAGCTTGGCCAGCGTTCCCACCGATGTCACGGGATCGAACGGCCAGTTGAAGCAGGTCTTGCTGACCAACTTGGACATCACGCGGAGCAAGACGCCGATCAAGACGTTCAATGTCGCCGGAATCTTCAATGGCTGCGTGCTGACCGTGGTTGACGGTCCCATCAGCGGCAGCAGCGCGCGGGTAGTGAACTATCTCGGCGATTCGAGCACGTTTTGGGTGCTGCCGATTGACGCCGATTTTGCGCAGGCCGCCGCCGGCAACCACGTCGTGGTGAACGGGCGGCAGTTTTCCGGCACGGGGCCGGGCTTCAACCTCAACACGGGCATCACCGACGCCCTCGACGACTCGGGCCGCCCGCTGGCCCTGGTGCCCAATTGCGCCGCAACCCCCGGCTACTTGCAGAGTTCCTCAAACTACGCGGCCAACGCCGGCGGCATGAACCCGGACTACACTGCGCCCGACTACAACACGATGTTTTTGGCGTGGCGGCCGGCGACCATCGATAACGGCCAGCATATTATCCCTTCGTTTCATCGGCCCGCGCTCATTAACTATTGGCTGTCCAAGGGGGCGCCCGACGAGAAGCTATGGAACAAGATGATGCTGCGGCCCAATAAGATCTCGCACCCGATCTTTGCCGCGACCGTCAACCCGCAGTTCGATCCGGTCAAGGGGCCGTGGGACGTGGACAACCTGGGGACCGGCGTCCCCGACAGTGTTTGGGTCGATGTCGGCTTTCCGATTCAGACTCACAAAGACGGCCGGTTGTTCAAGCCGCTGGTCGCCTACTTGGTGCTCGACATGGATGGCCGGTTGAACGTCAACGCGCACGGCAACCCGACGCAGCTTTCGCCGCAGAGCCCGCCGAATGGGGCGTACGCCGGCAATACGCCGCCGAGTCCTTTGACGCGCGGGCTAGGGATCGGGCCGGCCGAGGTCGATCTGACGAAAGCCCTGACCACGACCGAAGCGCAATATCTGATGCAAGGAAGCGGTTCGAACGAGGGCCGCTATGGCAAGGACGGAGTGCCGAATATTACTGGCCGCGACCCGACCCAGGCAAGCTCGCCGCTGAGCCCATTCAATTACAAATTCTTCGAGTATCCGGCCGACTATTATGGCGGCGCGCCGAGTTCATTTGGCTCGCCTCCGGATCTGACCGGCAACGGCTTCGTGGCGATCGACTTGCTCGGCCAACCGCTGTTTGGATTCATGGGAGTCGCCGGCGCGACGACCTCGGCGAATAACCCTTATCTGACGAATCTTTCCCCCTTGGTGGGGCGGCCGAGCAAGCCGAGCGGCTCGACCATCGACAATCTGTTTACCCCGGCCGATTTGGAAGCGATCTTGCGGCTGTACGACATCGACGCGCGCTCGCTGCCGACGCGGCTGACGACGATGTTGAGCTTGCCGGCGAATGGCCTCAATGCAAAGAGCGAGTTCAAGCCCTTTTTTCTCACGACCGATAGCAACGACGTGCCTGGCCCGTCGCCGATTCCAACTTCGGAAATGCGCAACAATATCGGCACGAACCGTTGGGCCTTGCAGATCATGGATCTGCTGCGGTACAAGCTCGAAGGAGCCGGCCTATCGCCGGGTCCGGTCGAAAAACGGCAACTGGCCCTGATGCTGCCGCCGGAACTGATGGCCGGGGTGAAGATGAACATCAATCGCCCCTTTGGCGATGGCCGCGACAGCAATAACAACAAAGTCGTCGATGACCCGGGCGAAGCCGGCACCGATTCGTTCGCAAACTTGAACAACGACACGGCGATCACGAATCCAAAATTCGCGCGCCAGTTGGAGGCGCGCCATTTGTATATCTTGTTGATGCTGTTGACCGATCAAGGCTACGTGATTCCGACCACGGAAGCGACGCTCAACGCGGCGCAGCAAAAGGAACTGACCGCGCAGCGGCTGGCGCAATGGGCGATCAATGTGGTCGATTTCAAAGACCCTGACTCCATCATGTCGCCGTTTGAGTATCTGGTGACCCCCTTTACGAAAAACGGTTGGAATGTGGACGGCGATCCGGCCACCAACGAGGCGACCAGCGGCACGGCGCCGAGCCGGCGCGTTGTCTGGGGATGCGAATCGCCCGACTTGCTGCTGATGGGAGGGCTCGCGTTTCACGACCGCCGCGTGAAAGACACCGACAACGACGACGGCAAGTCGCCCGGCCACGCGAAGCCAGGTTCGACGCTCGACGATGCCGCCAACACCGGCAAGAACAAAGATCCGGACATGGATCAGATCCGCATTCCGCAAGGCTCAGCTTTTTTCAAGCTCTATTGTCCGGCCAATCAAAATGGCCATGCGAGCAATACGCTCGCGCCGGAACTCTATACGAACAACCAGCTTGACTTGGAAAAGCTCTCGCCGGCGGCCGCCGATGGCAAAACCTATCCGGTCTGGCGGATTGCGATCTCGACGAGCACCAAGAAGGAATCGCAGAGCGACGTGCGGACGCGGCTCAAGAACTCGCCCGACTCGACCTCGTTGCAGCCGGATCGGATGAGTTTGCTGGATGCGAGCGCGACTCCGACCGACATTGTGAATATCGAACGGATTGTCTGGTTTTCAACCACCAGCCCGCTGCCGAACTCGGCCACCACGGCTTACTATTATAATCGGGGGGGCGCCGGCAGCGCGCATTTGAAGCCGGGGCAATATCTGCTCGTTGGGCCGCGCGACAAAACGTGGATCGGCTCAAAAAACGACGGCAGCGCCAGCTCCCAAGAAATTGACATCAATCCCACCGTGCAGGTGGTCGGCGGCGCCAACGGCGCGGCGGCCAACATCCAGCCGGCCGTGGGAATTGTCTGCGCCGCCGATCGGCCAGCCGGCTGGGGCGCGGCGGGCGGCCCGCCCAACATCGGCCTCAACATCAGCGAGCCCTTGCCCAGCGATCCAAAGTACTATCAACAGCCCAACCAGAAATGGCCCTCGAGCCCGTACGCGTACAACGACGCGTATGGAGTCGAAGGGGACATGAACAATCAATTTCCCGACGCCCCGTTCGACAGCGCCGCGGGAATGCCGCTGAAAACGGACAACATGCTCGAGACGGGCACGTATCTCAATGCGCGGACCGTGTTTCTCCAGCGGTTGGCGAACCCGCTGGAGGGTTATAACAAGGATACCAATCCGTACATCACGGTCGACTGGATGCCGCTCGACCTGACCGTCTTCAACGGCGAGAACCAAACGCCGAACCAGACCTCGGCGACTCCCGACCCGGATGATAAAACGCCGGGGACCGCGAATCCGGTCCGGTTTGCCGAGCGGCTGCGTGGTTTGAAAGCCCCGCCAGGAGGCGCGCCGCCGACCGACCTGTTTTGGCAAGCGATTTCGGACGACCCAGACCCGACGGCCAAGGATGGTTCGACGAACAACTTTTCGTACAAGCTCGTCCATTGCTTCGCCTATTTGAATCGCACGTACGGCACGCCGACGGGGACGAACGCGAGCTACCTGGGCGCGCCGTCGCGGCCTTTCCCTTGGCTGACCTGGAACAACCGCCCCTTCGCCAGCCCGTACGAGCTGATGATGGTGCCGTGCAGTTCGCCCGGCCGGCTGACGAGCGAATTTAATTTGCCGACGATGGTGGCGGCGGGCAATGTGTACAATTCCACGCCGACCGGGGCGAACGCGCGCTATCCGTTCAACCATTTGCTGAATTTCTTTCAGTCGAACTCGATGACTCCGCCCCCGGCGACGCAGCCTTGCGGAAATCTGTATCGACTCTTTGAATGCGTTGGCGTGCCGTCGCCTTTCATCGGGACGGAAACGTGGCTGAACGCGAGCTCGGGATTTAGCTTGCAGTATTTTCAGCCGCCGTTTAACTACGTTTCGAACTATCGCGATCCGGGCAAGATCAATCTCAACACGATCAATAGCGTGTCGGTGTTCGCCGCGCTAATGAGCGGTTCGGGGATGTCCGACGCGCAAATCACAGATTTATGGAACCGGTTCCAAAACAGCCGCGCCGGATATTCGCTCTCCAGCGGCTATGCGTCCGATACGAATGCCGCGTTTCCGACGAACTTCGTCGGCGCGTTTCGCGCGCCGACCGGCGCCGACCAGGTGCCGCTGCCGGCGCTCCGGAGAGAAGGGGTGCAAGCGACCCTCTTGCGGTCGGATCCCAACAGTGCGACCAGCCCGCTCTTCATGTCGGCCTCCACCCAAGACTCGAACAGCACCAGCCGCAATCCGTACTTCGCCTATCAAGGGATCGATCGGCTCGCGAACCTCGTGACGACGCGCTCGAACGTGTTCGCGGTTTGGGTAACGGTGGGCTATTTTGAATGCGTGCCGTATGGCAAGGTCGATCCGTTCCATCCGGACGGATATCAATTGGGCGGCGAGATCGATAGCGACCGCGGCGACGTCAAGCGCCATCGGGCCTTTTACCTCATCGACCGCTCGATTCCGGTGGGCTTCGAACGCGGCCAAGACTACAACGTCAACAAGGCGATCGTCTTGCAGCGGTTCATCGAATAGGGCCGCGCTGCGCCGCGGTCGCCCTTTCGCACCGTCAGTTCGCCGCACCGTTATTCCACCGCACCGTCATTCCACCGTCGTGAGGTCGCCGCACCGTCATTCCCGCGCAGGCGGGAATCCAGCGCGTCGCCGGTTGATTTCCGTCGCCAACGTGCGGGCCTCTGGATTCCCGCCTCCGCGGGAATGACGAAGCGTTGCCGATTGATCCATCGCGTGTCGCCGCTTCGCACCGTCATTCCCGCGCAGGCGGGAATCCAGCGCGTCGCCGATGATTTCCCTCGCCAACGTGCAGGCCTCTGGATTCCCGCCTCCGCGGGAATGACGCCATTCCGGTCGATTCGCGTTTGCGCGGGAATCCAGCGCGTCGCCGATTGATCCATCGCGTGTCGCCGCTTCGCACCGTCATTCCCGCGCAGGCGGGAATCCAGCGCGTCGCCGATGATTTCCGTAGCCAACATGCAGGCCTCTGGATTCCCGCCTCCGCGGGAATGACGACAGCGCAGGCAATGGGAATGACGACAGCGCAGGCAATGGGAATGACGACAGCGCAGCCGCCAGGAATGACGACAGCGCAGCCGACAGGAATGACGACAACCCAGCCGACCGGGATGACGGAGCGCAGCCGCTGAGGCGCGTAGCAGCGGGCGGCGGCCGAAGACTAGATGCCGGACTTAATCAAGAGAATGTCGCCGTCCTTGACGACGTAGTGCTTCGGTTCTTGGCGGAAGAGATTGTGGGCTTTGATTTCGCGTTCGCTGCCGAGGCGGATCAGATCGTCGCAGGTCATGATTTCGGCGCGAATAAAGCCGCGGGCGAGATCGGTGTGGATGTTGGCCGCCGCGTCCAGCGCCGTCCCGCCTTTGAAGAGCATCCAGGTGCGGACTTCTTTTTCGCCGGCGGTGAAGTAGAGCATTTGGCCCGAGGCGTCCATGACGGCTCGGAGCAGGTCGTCGCGGCCGATGCCGGTGACGTTCATCTCTTGCAGAAACTCAGCGCGGTCCTCGGGGCTCATTCGGCCGAGTTCGACCTGCAAGCCGACGGAGGCGGCGAAGATCGGCACCTCGGGGGTCGAGTTCTTCGTGAAGCGAGCCGGGTCCGTCTCGTCGTCGGCGGCGTTCACCAGCACCATCGTGGGCTTTTCGGTGAGTAAGCGAAACGAGCGCGTGGCCTTGACTTGTTCCTCGTTCATTTCGGTCTGAGCCAGCGGCGTGCCGCCTTCGAGCGCGGCCAGGACCGGTTCGAGCGCGGCGAGTTCGGCCTGCTCGTTTTCGCGGCCCGGCTTGGGCTTCTTGAGCGACTCGCGGAGCCGCTCCACGCGGCCGGTGACGATCTCCAAATCGGCCAAGAGCAAGTCTTCGCGAAAGGTGGCCAGATCGAGCAGCGGATCGGCGCCGCCAAACGCGGCCACGACCAGAACGAGAGCGCCCGCCTCGCGAATCAGGGCCAACCGCGCGGCGTTTCCCTCGTGGGTGCGGGTCAAGCCGGGCGTATCGACCAGCTCAATCGACGCCTGGGTGATTTTCTTGGGCTTATAGATCGCGCACAGCGGCTCAATGCGGTGGTCGGGCACGGCCGCCATGGCGCTTTGGGCCGTGTGCCGCAAAGCCGGGTCGGGCTTGACCCCCGTGAGCCATTCAAACAGCGTGCTTTTGCCGGAACCTTGATACCCGACGAGACCGATTTTCATAGCGCAACTTTGAATCGAGCGAGGCCAAAACGCCAAAGGACCGACGAGCGGCGATCAGACGGCGCAGGTTAGCGCTTCCGGGCCGCCCAGGTTTCTAATTCCTGGAGTGCATGTTCTACCGCCTCTGCTTCGGCCTTGTCCAGGGCGCGACCGCCGAACCGTACCCGATAGTACAGCTCGACAAGCCGCTCAGACTGCCGCCGCAGCGGCTCGAGCGCCGCGCCCGAAAGGCGCGCGGACGCCGTTTGCAGGGCGAACTCCCACTGCGTTTGGGTCGGTCGGCGGGCCGCGCCGAGGCGCTGCCAGAGCCGTTCGTAGCGGCGGAAGAAAGCGATTTCGAACGACCGCCGCCGATCTATTTTTGTGCCCGCAGGAGATGATTTTCGCGCCGCAGGGCGCAGTGCCGGCCAGCCGCGCCCGCCGCGCCAGCTCGCCAGCCGAAAGCCAATCCAAGCCAATGCGCCGAACCCGAATAGGACCAGATACGGGGCGAGCGGACCCGCGAGCGCGGCGATCCCCTCCCACATCAGCAGCGCATAGCGTGGAATATCCGTGGTGAAGAACTGCCAGCAGCGCCGCACAGCGGCGCCGACCCAGCCATAGATTGATTCGCGTTGGGTGGCGGCATTCATGCTGATGACGTAGCGTCCCCAGAGCTGCTGTGCATAATCGAGCGAATCGCGCCACCACTTCGGCCAGAGGCTGCTCGACAAGGTTCCGTCCCCGGAGCCTGGCGTCGGATCGAGAATCATCCAGCCCCCTTTTTTCGCGGCGCCCGGCGGCCAGCCGGCCAATTCGGCTGGTGGAATCTGGCTCGGTTCGAGATACGCTTCGACCCACGCGTGCGCGTCGAGCTGGCGCGCGACATAATCGCCCGTCAGGGGATTCCATTCGCTCCGAAAGCCGACCACCACGCGGGCGGGAATGTCCAAGCTGCGGAGCATTAAGCAAAGCGCGCTGGCGAAATATTCGCAATGGCCAACTCGATGTTTGCTGACGAAATCTTCGATCGGGTCGAGCTTTGGGTCGCGGTCTTGGCCCTTGAGCGAATAGCTAAAGCGGCCCGAGTCGCGGAGCCAGCTTTCCAGCGCCTGGGCTCGGCCGAAGCGATCGTCCGCTTTGGCCCCCGCCCGCCCGACGACATTCAGGGCGGCGACTTTCAATTCGGCCAGCCGATCTTGGCCTTGGTCGTTCAGCGGCGGAAGCTGGCGGAGATAGGCCCCCTTTGCGCGGTCAACCGTCTCAAGCATCGGCACGACCGTCCGCGGCCGATTGTTGTAAATCCCGAGCGTGCCGAGCGCGTAATGAACTTCCTTATGCGCCTCTTGAATGTGGACTAGCCGCAGGCGATCGCTCTGAAAAAAGAGCGGTTCCGGACGGCCTTGGAACACCGGCGGAAAGACCGAAAACGCGATTGAATCACGCAGCGGCGCCAACTCAACGTGCTGGACGACATACTCCGGCGTGGAATTAGGAAGAAAATCCTTGGTCAGACGGTCCACGTCCGGCGCCGGCGGATCGCTCCATACGCCGGGCGACTCGTAGTGGGTCAAGATCGAACCGCGAAACAAAGGAGACCCGTCGACCGGATAGACCCCCTTCGTATGCGGATCGGTGAAACTGATCCGCATCACTACCTCGCCATTCTGGATCGTGTCGCCGAGCGCCCCCAGCTTGACCGTTTCCGAGAAACCGGTCGCGCGCAAGGCAACCTGGCCCAGATCGCCGGTCGCCGTTTGCCCCACCCGCGGAATCAGCAGGAACAATAAGGCGCTTAAAGCCCAGGCCCCGACAAACCAACTGATCAGGACCGGCGCCGCGGGCAGCGCGCAGCGGCCAGCCGTCGGCGCGGGTGCCGTCGCCCGCAGAAACGAGCCGCTCGGCCGGACAGGTTTTGCCTGGGCGGCGCGCCACGCGGCGACGTTTTCTGCGCGGTACCAGTGGAGCAACCACAAGAACACCAAGCCGACGGCCGCGTACAGTCCCATCAGCAACCCGAACATGAGCGACGCCGTCATGGCGGAGCCGACCACAATTTGCAACAGGCTCAGGATCGAAACATGCCAATAGACGCGTTCATTCTTCTCTTGAAACAGCAGAATGACTTCGAGGTAGATGAGCAAATCGGCAATGCTGAGCAGTTGCGTCTCTTGATCGACGTGGACAAAGTTCCACAAGCAATACGAGACACAAATGACCGCGATCGCGTTGGCCACCCAGCGATTCAGTTTCAGGACCCCGCGCACGTCGGTCCCATAGAGCGACGCGCAGGCGGCGACAATGGCCAAGACCGGAAGCCACGGGTCGCGGCGGCCGAGGCCGAGCATCAACGCGCCGAGCGAGACCAGCAGCGTCAATGTGATTTGCAGGCGGCGTTCGAGGGTCATCGTTGGCCTCCTCGTGGAGGACCAGGGTCAGCCGGCATTTCCGCGACCTCGGCCGCCGCGGCCACGAACCATTCGGCAAATTCGCGGCTCCCCACAAACAGGCGGCGCTCTCGTCCAGAGAACGAGTTCGCGTCGTTCGAAAAATTGGGCGCAAAGCGCGTTCCCTCGTCCCGGCAGCTCGGTTCCGCCGCGCTGACCGCGGCCACTCCATTCGCAATCCGTTCGCTCGCGCGGCTTCCTTTCGCATGGTCTCCGTTTGAGTGGCGCTCGCCATTTTCCGGAGCAAGACCACGGGCGGCTTGCGCGCCATGGGCGGTTGCCGCGTGAGGGCGACCTTTGTGGGCAATTTCCGCGGAGTTCGTCTGCCGGCTGGGAACATCGGCCGCAGGGTCGAGTTCGGCGGCGCGGGTCGAGAGGACCAGGGGGAACCATTCGGCGGTGGACGCCTCGCGAACCGCGTGATGCAGTTCGGCAAGCTGGTCTTTAGCGGTCGGCTGGCAGCAAGCGAGCATTTCCATCGCTTCTTGCCAAAAGCGGCTCGAAGCGACCCCTTGGAGCACTTGCACCTGGACGCCGGCCACGGCCAATAGCATTCGCGTGCTGCCATGTCGGCAGACTTCTTGGACAATCGTCGCGGCGCAGCTCAGCGCGAGTTCGATGCGCTCGCGGTCGGCGGGAGTCGGTCGTGTCGGCGACCACAACTCCAAAAAGAGCGCCACCTCGCGCGACCGCGTTTGCTCGAACTGGCGAACAATCAAATTGCCGCGGCGCGCCGACGTGCGCCAGTGGACGGTCCGCCGGTCATCGCCCGGCCGCCAATCGCGCAGCCCATAAAACTCGCCATCGGTCCCTTGCTTCAGCCGCGACTGCTGTACCGGGTGCCATTTTTCAGGCTGCCAATGATTCCAACCGGGCAAGAGCCGTCCCAGCCGCGGGCCGACGAGCAGCGTTTGCGTTTCGGGCTGGCTCACGGTTCTTCGCATCAGGCCCCACGGAAACGTGGTCGAAAGCTTCAGCGGGCCAAACTCGTATCGACCTCGTTCGAGCAGCACTCCTTGATATTCGCCTTGAAGTTGCGTGCGCTGCGCTTGGCAAGGCAACTGCACCGCCACTTCAAACGGCTTCGCAGCCCTGGGGGGCGAAAGTGCACGGGGCGCGGACGGTGAAGCAATTTCTGTCGGTTCGTTGCTGGCCGCCGCTGCGGTTCGGCGTGGGTCGTCCGCCCCGTTGTCGATGCGCGTCAACCGATCCTTGGCGACGAACCACCGTGCGCTGGGGGCAGCGCGTCTCAGCGTGCCGAGCAATTGAACCTGGAGGCGGTCGCCGGCGAGAATCAGCTTGGGGGCCACGCGCCGCAGGCTGACCCCGCGCACGGCACGCCCCGCCGCGAAGCCGCTCCACAAGAGGGGCGCGGCCAACAAGCCTGAAAATAGCAGCAGCAGGTTGATCTCGCGGATGATTCCGCCGCCAACGACGAACCCGAATACGAAAAGATAGTACTCGCCTTCGCGGGTGAAGCCATTTTCGTACAGCCGCAGCAATAGTTTTCGCATCGGCAGTCGGAGGTCGGAGGAGTCTAAACAGGCACGGCAATGGACTCGACGAGGCGGCGCATCAGCGACTCGGTCGCGTCACGGCGCCCCCCTTGCACAAAGCCTTTGACGATCACGCGATGGGCCAGCACGCGCGTGGCCAACCGCTTTACATCGTCGGGAATCACGAAATCGCGGCCTTCAACCAGGGCCAAGGCCTGGCACGCTCGGTACAGACACAGCGCGCCGCGCGTGCTGGCGCCGACGTGCAGTTCATTGCTGCGCCGCGTCGCATCGACAATATCGAGCAAATAGCCATGAATCGACTCGTCGACCGTCACCGTGCGCACCGCTTCTTGCAACGACATGATCTGCGCACAATTTAAGACCGGCTCGAGTTGCTCGACCGGCTCTCCCTGCCGATGGCTAGTGAGAATGCGAATTTCATGGGCGCGGTCTGGATAGCCGATTCCGATTCGCAGCAAGAAGCGATCGAGTTGGCTTTCTGGCAAGGGGTACGTCCCCTCAAACTCAAACGGGTTTTGCGTCGCCACGACGATGAATGGCTGCGGCAAGGGGAGCGTTTGGCCATCGACCGAAACTTGCCGATCGCTCATCGCCTCGAGCAGGGCGCTTTGAGTTCGCGGCGGGGTACGATTGATCTCGTCCGCGAGAATCACATTGGCGAAAATCGGCCCGCGATGGTAGACAAATTCACTGGTCTTCGCATTGTAGAGGCTGCTGCCGAGGATGTCGCTCGGAAGGAGATCGGGAGTGAATTGAAGCCGGCAGAAATCGCCCGAGATGCTCTTCGCCAGAGCCTTGCCGACGAGCGTTTTTCCCACGCCCGGAACGTCCTCCAGCAGGACGTGCTCGCCCGCCAACAGGGCCACGATGCACCACCGAACGACCTCTGCTTTTCCGAGTACGACCCGCGAGATGTTCGCTTCGAGATCGGCGACCAGATTAGGAGTTGCCAACGCCATGAGAGTCCAGAAGAGTGTCGCAGAAGAAGGCGGCATTCTTATCGTATCCCGTCCGCCTAGGTGGGGTCTACCCCTGGCCGAAAGTTTGCCGCGGCGATACGCGCCGGTTATAGTGGAAGGACGGAACATTCTTTTGGCAGACTTGGGTACCGCCGCGCCTTGAGGCCGGCGCGAAGTCTGCCGCGGCTGGGCTCATCCTTTTCAGGCTTTCACGGTTCGTCATGGCCGCTCGTCGCCGGATTGCCGACTCGGAGTTGACCTTTCAGCCGCTCGACACTTCGGCGGCCGTCGGAGTCGGACCGCATCAGGCCGAAATTAGCGCGGCCCCCGCGACCGGGACCGGCTCGGCTAGCGGCGGAATCCCAACGGCGCGCGGCAGCGTGGCACGATCGGCCGCGGCGGATCTGCCCGACTGGGCGGCGGGGGGCGCTAGCTCTGCCGATCGCGATGGGACGGCCCTGTTGGATGGCGACGTAACGGGCTGCGCCTGTCCGCGCTGCGGCGCCCCGATGTCGATTCGATTCTGGCTAATGGTCGCCGATTGTTGGCAGTGTGGAACGAGCATTGAGCTGACGCTCGAGCAAGAGCAAGCCTGGCAACGCCTGGTTGAGCAGCGAGAGCGCAATCGGCCGGCCGCGGCGCCCGCCGCGCGCGGCGAACCGAATGTCGTGCGCGAAAAACCGGCCGCTCCTGTGGCGCCGCAAGCTGCGCCTCCAGCGGCCGCGCCGCGCCGAGTGGCGGCCGCCGCGGCGCTCGCTCCGCCGGCGATTCGGAATCGCGCTCATCCGGACGTTGCGCCGCCGGTCCGCATTCCTCCCAAGCTTCCGCCGCGGATTCCTCCGGTGCGGCGAATCGCAGCGGTGGCGAAGTTGCCCTCGCGGGCGCTCCGCGGCACGCTCAGACTGTTGTGGCACGAAATCTTGGTGCGGACCCCCTTTTGGCTGATCAGCGCGGCGGTGCATACCGTGCTCTTGTTGGCGCTGGCGATTGGGATGTCGGACTCGGTGCAAGAGGCCTTCTCGCCGTCGATTCGCTTGTCGGACTACGTCAATCCGGAGCACATCGGCGAAGGGATGAATTTTGACTATGACACGCCGACCCATATCGACGTCTTTGATCCGGCGACGATTCCGCCGCAATCGAAGGAACAGCTCCGCGCCCAGAGCGACGCGGCCGAATTGGCGACGACGGCAGCCGACACGTCGGCGTTGCCAGGCTTAGCGCAAGTTGTCGCGGCGGTGAATGCCTCCGACAACAATAAGATGTTTCAAGGGCGCGATCCACGGCTGCGCAATCAGATGATTGCGAAAGAAGGGGGGACGACCAGCACCGAAGCCGCCGTCGCACGCGGGCTCCGCTGGTTCAAGCTCCATCAGCACGAGGATGGCCATTGGAACCTGAACGATTTTCAACATGTCGGCGATTGCAATGGCCGTTGCACCGGGCAAGGGCCCAGCAGCCCCATTGGCGCAACCGCCTTGGCGCTGCTCCCGTTTCTCGGAGCGGGACAGACCCATCAGACGGGAATCTATCGCGACGAGGTGGAACGAGGTTTGAAGTGGCTCGTGTCGCAGCAGAAGCCGAGCGGAGATTTGCGCGACCCCGGCGTCGGGCGGATGTATGCCCACGCCCAGGCCACGATCGTGCTCTGCGAGGCCTACGCCATCAGCCACGACGCGGCCTATTTTCAAGCGGCTCAGAACGCGCTGGACTTTATCGTCAAGGCGCAGAACCGAGTTGGCGGTTGGCGCTATGAGCCGGGCGAAGACCCCGGCGACCTGAGCGTCGTCGGTTGGCAACTGATGGCGCTGCGCAGCGGCAAGATGGCCGGGCTGAATGTGCCTGATCGGACGCTCGAGCGGACCAGCTTGTTTTTGAATTCGGTGCAGTCCGATCGCGTGGGGGGGCGCTATTCGTACTTGCCGAATCAGCGAAATCCCAGTTTGGCGATGACGGCTGAGGGCTTGCTCTGCCGCGAGTATCTCGGCTGGCCGCGCACGGAAGCGGGTTTGCAGGCCGGCGTGGAGATTCTCTCCGAAAATCTGCCGAAGAAAAAAGACCCCAATATTTATTACTGGTATTACGGCACGCAAGTGCTGCATCATCTGGGGGGCGAGCCGTGGGAGAAATGGAACAGCGCGATGCGCGACGCCTTGACCCAGACCCAAGAGACGGTCGGTCATGCGGCCGGTAGCTGGACGCCGCGCGGCGGAGTGCCTGGCGGCCACGACGTGAATACGGGCGGGCGGATTTACGTCACGTCGCTGGCGGTATGCACGCTGGAGGTCTACTATCGGCACTTGCCCCTTTATCGCGGGATCCTGATCCAGGACCCGACCAAGAAGCGCGCGCCGTAGCGCGCGCGGCTTTGGGGCCCGTACCTCGAGCCGTGCACTGGGCTGCTTGCCTGGTGGCGCCGCCCTATTCCGCCGGACCAAGGGATTCGGAGCGGGCTCGGACGATTCGGGCCATCGGCGGAATTTCGGTAGCGAAACGCGGCAGGTTCGTTACAATTTCGCCCAGTAGATTATCCTTCTCGTGAGCTGCCTTCTCTATGCGACATACTGCGATCGATGCCGAGTTGTTCCGCGAAAACCGGGCGCGTCTGCGGGCTTTGCTCTTGCCCAATTCGCTCGTGGTCGTGAACGCCAACGACATTCTGCCCACGAATGCCGACGGCTCATTGATCTTGCATCCGAACTCCGACTTGTTTTATCTGTCGGGGGTCGAGCAAGAAGAGTCGATTTTGCTGCTGGCGCCCGACGCCC
The DNA here is from genome assembly GCA_035656655.1 of Pirellulales bacterium. Taxonomy (GTDB): domain Bacteria; phylum Planctomycetota; class Planctomycetia; order Pirellulales; family DASRSE01; genus DASRSE01. The sequence continues at coordinate 1,093 of DASRSE010000298.1, read as the reverse complement.
ACGATGAAAAACTGCGCGAGGTGCTGTTTCTTCGCGAAACGAACGATCTGCTAAAGACGTGGGAAGGCCAAAAGCTCACGAAAGAGGAGGCCACGAAGCGGACCGGCATTAAAACGGTGAAGTGGCTGAGCGACTTTCGCACGGTTTTTCACTCCTTGATGTGCGAGTCGGAGCACGTCTATCTCAACACGAACGAGCACAAGCGGGCGGCTCGCGAGGTGCAAACCCGCGACGATCGTTTTATCCGCGCGACCCAGCGCGAATATCCGCTCCACGACTATCGCCGCCTAGCGCGGCTCATGCATCAATTGCGGGTGGTGAAAAGCCCGCGCGAAATCGAGTTGCTGAAACAGGCAATCGCAATTACCGATCAAGGCTTTCAGCGCGTCGCGCGCTACGTGAAGCCGGGGGTCCATGAGTACGAAATCGAAGCCGAATTCAGCCATGAGTTCGTGCGCAACCGCGGCAGCTTTGCCTATCCGCCGATTGTCGCCGCCGGCGCGAACTCGTGCATCTTGCACTACAACGCCAATGACCAGGTTTGCAAGAAGGGAGACTTGCTGCTGCTCGACGTGGCCGCCAGCTACGCGAACTACAACGCCGACTTGACCCGCACGATCCCGATCAGCGGAAAATTCTCGCGCCGCCAAAAGCAGGTTTATAACGCGGTGCTTCGCGTCATGCGCGCATCGATCGCCGGGGCGACCGTCGGCAAATTTGCGCGCGACTGGCTCACCGAGAGCCAGACCATGATGAACGAGGAGCTCTTGTCGCTCGAATTGCTCAAGCCAGCCGACGTGAAGAAGCAGAATCCGGACGAGCCCGCCAGCCGCAAGTATTTCATGCATGGGCTGGGCCATCCGCTCGGTCTCGACGTGCACGATGTGGGTTTTACCACCGAGCCGTTTGCGGCGGGCTGGGTCCTCACGGTGGAGCCGGGAATCTACATTCCGCAAGAAGGTTTTGGAATCCGCTTGGAGAATGACATTCTGGTCACCGCGGAGGGAGCCGTCGATTTGATGGAACAGATTCCTGTCGAAGCCGACGAGATCGAAGCTTTGATGAACGCGAAGTAAAGCGATGTTCGCGGGGC
>DASRSE010000297.1:0-6376 GCA_035656655.1 Pirellulales bacterium | reverse complement strand
GCCGCGGTGATGGCGAACGCGGCGCCGCAAATCACCATTGCGCCCGATCGCGCGTCGGGCGTGTACGACCCGAACCGGCAGGTCACTTGGACCATCCACGTCGCCGACGACAAGACCCCCAGCGCCGGCAAGGTCGACTACCACGTCCGCAAGGGAGGTTTGACCGAGATCGCCGCCGGCACGCTGGAATTAAAGGACGGGGCGGCTCAGGTGAGCGCCACGCGCGCGGACCCAGGCACGCTTCTGTTGGCCGTTCAGTTCAAGCCTGCCGGGGCCGACAAGGAGCTTGTCAAATATGGCGGCGCGGCCTTCGCGCCCGAGCAGATCAAAGCCTCGATGCCGCCGCCGGACGATTTCGATGCCTTTTGGAAAGCGAAGATTGCGGATCTCGACGCGGTTCCCATGAATGTGAAAGTCGAACCGATCGACTCCGGTGATAAAAACATCGAGTATTTCAAAATCACGCTGGACAACATTCACGGCGCGAAGATTTACGGTCAATTGGCCAAGCCGGCGGGCAAGGCAGACCTGCCGGCCCTGCTGCAGGTGCAATGGGCTGGCGTCTATCCGTTGCACAAAGATTGGGTCATTGGCCACGCTCGCGCCGGTTGGATGTCGTTCAATATCTCAGCGCATGATCTGCCAATCGACAAGCCCGAAGAGTTCTATAAGGCGCAACAAGAGAAGGAGCTCAAGGATTATCCGGGCATCGGCAATGACGATCGCGAGACGAGCTATTTCTTGCGGATGTTTCTGTCCTGCCGGCGGGCGGTCGATTATCTCACGCAGCGGCCCGATTGGAACCAGAAAACGCTCATCGTCCATGGCGGCAGCCAAGGGGGTTATCAAACGATCGTCACGGCCGGGCTCTGTCCGGCGGTCACGGCCATTGCCGCGAACGTGCCTGCCGGTTGTGATCACACTGGCAAGCAAGCGGGCCGCGCGCCAGGCTGGCCCGACTGGGCGAGCCGCACTTGGCAAGGGAAGGACGCGGCCAAGATGCTGAATACGGCCCGCTATTTCGACGCCATGAACTTTGCGACGCGGGTGAAATGTCCGGCGCTGATTGGCCTCGGCTTGTCCGATACCGTCTGTCCGGCTGAAGGCGTGCTCGCCACGTGCAACCAATTGGCCGGGCCGAAAAAGCTCGTGATCATGCCGGAGGCCGACCACGGCGGCGACCACAAAGCCTTCTATGCCGCGTTCGGGCCGTTTCTCGAAGCGCATAAGGCGGGCGAAAAAAAGTAACGGCCCGCGGAAGAATGGCGCCTATCGGCGCGCACGGCGGCGTTGTCGCGCGAGAACGGCCGCAGCCGCGCGGCCAGCGAATCTTATTCAGCGGCGGCGCAGGCAAAAGAACGCGCCCAAGCTGCCGAGACCGAAGAGCACAAGCGACGCCGGCTCCGGCGCTGGCACAAGCTGATTTGTAAAACCATAAAAATGGTGCGAGTCGCCGTTGGTGGTGGTGTTCGGATCGCCGAGGTCACCCGCGTAGTTGCCTGAGTTCAAGAGCGTGAAGCCGATCGTGTAGGTGCTGCCGGTGGCGACGAAGGTGTCTTGCACCAGCGTGCCGCCATGCAAATTCTCGTCGTAAATGAACGAAGCGCCATCGCCATCGGTAAAGGTGTTATATCGGCCCCCCGCATTGCCAAACGCGGCCTCGTACGAGGTAAAGAGATAGGTCGCCCCTGGCGTCAAGCCGCTCAACGTCAGCGTCTCCGTGGGGACGCCACCGTAGTAAAAGGAACTTGTGAGCGTATGAGCGCCTCCCGTTAAGGCGCTATTGTTTCCGCCAAACGGATTGGGGGCGTTCTCCAATTCGTAGTTCAAGCCCGGCTGGTTGCCATTGCCGCCCCCAGTAAAGACGACCCCATTGATCGTCTCGCCGCCGCCGCTAAGATCGATCGCATGCGTATAGGTGTTTGAGGCGCTGATGCCAGAATCCGCATCGCCGGCGAACGCCGAGACGGCGATTGCTCCTGCGGAAGCAGTAGGCGGACTGACGAGCAACCCCACGGTTAGCAATGCAGCGACGGAAAAGGGAATAGAGGCCGAGCGAACGATCCGAATGAAACGCATCATGGTGGAACTCAAAATAGGCTCGATTAGCGACTCTCGATAAAATCAATCGGCACAGCGATCTGGGGCGCGCCGCCGCGCCAGCTTGCCAGAACCTCCGCGCTATCAACACCTCCGATTGTAGGCTCGCGCCGCGGAGCAGGTCAAACATGCAGTCGCCGAAATGCCGGCCAAGGGAGCCTTTTTCCCAAATATTTGCCCGCAACCTTGCTGAAATCGCTGGTGCGCGACGAAGGAACAGAATTGACGCGGTTGGAGAACGCCGCGCCACGGGCGGACTCCAGGCAGCGGCTCCAGGGAGGCGGCTCAGGTTGGCGGCGGTTTGTCTTGGGCCGCGTAGACCTTCTTCAACAGCGTTTGATATTTTTCGAGCATCTCGGGGCCGCTCAAGCTGGGGTCGGTCACGAGGGTCGAGCGGAGAGCCTGCTCCGCCTGTTGGGCCTTCTTCTTGTCCTTGGTCTCTTTGAACTCGGCCATCAGACAGACCGCGGTATTGTAAACGGCGTCGTAGTATTCCGGCGGCCGCGGTTTGATCCGACCCAGCATCTCGCGCGCGGTCGCCCAAGCGGCCGTGGCTTGCGGATATTGCTTCGGCTCTTGGTCGGCCCAAGCTTGCATCGTGCGCGCTCGTTCGAGTTGCGGGCCGACTGAATTCGGCTCGCGCTTGACGAGCAGATCGAGCCGCTGAATCGCCTCTTTGAACTGGTTTTCGTTGCGCAACATGCCGATCAATTTGGCTTCGACGCTGGTCAAGTAGGTTTCGGCCTCTTTGCGGAAGGCGGGCTCCTTTTCGGCCTTGTCGAGAATCCGCGAGTAGGCGTCCTTGGCGGCGTTGGTCATGCCGGCATTGGAAGCCGCGTCCGCGAGATAGATCAAGCTGGCGATTCGGTGATTCTTCCGCTGAAAGAGCTGCATCAACGTGTTGCGAAAGAGCTCCGTGGAAGCTGCTTGTTTGCGCTTGGCCACGAGCTTCGCCTCGGCGGTGCTGGCCGCGGCCACGGCCGCGTCGGCCTGGCGGCGCTCTTGATCAATGAGCTTCGCAAAATCCACCAAGGCAGCATTTACCGTTTCGGTGTCGGGGCCCGCCTTGATTAGCTTGCCGACTAAGCGGCCGGCGTTCGCTTCGTCCCCGACCTCGGCATAAGCGCGAATCGTATTGACAAGCATCAATTGGGTCGCGTTATCCATTTCGGCGGATTCGGTCGCTGTCTTTTCCCATTCGGCCGCCAGCGGCTGCAAGAGGCGGAGCGCCTGCTGCGGATCCTTCGCTTCCAGCTCCAAGCTTCCCAGCCGAAATTGCAAATCGGCCATGAGCTTGGTCAACGGGGCGCCGGGCGGAAGCGTTTTCTTTTGCGCCTCGAGGCTTTTTTGCAAATAAGCGATGGCCTCCGTCCGCGACTTCGTCAGTTCTTCGTTGTTGCGCTGCGCCTCGGGCTTTTTGCGTTCTTCAAAATAGGCCTTGGTGTAAATCTGGCCGACCATTTGCGTCGCCGTGCCGTAATGCCGCGAAGTCGGCGGAATCTTCTCGAGCAAGGCGATTCCGGCTGGCGCCTCTCCCTTCGCAATCAGCACCCGCGCCAAGACGGAACGCGCATCGTTGGCTTCGTCGCGGTCGGGCCACTTCGCGATCAGCGTTTCGGCCTGCTTCTTCAGCGTGTTGAAGACCTGTTCCTTGTCGGCCGCGGCGGCAGCATCATACTTCGACGCAGCGGCATAGAGCGCCAAGGCCACCACCCCGGGCGCTTGCGGCGAGTCGGGAGCGTCGGCCGCCAGCTTTTCCGCCAGCTCGATGGCCTCGTCCCATTTTTTCTCCGAATAGAGAGCATAGGCCTCGCGATAATGGGCCTCGAAGATGCGCTTTTTGACATCGGTTAGTTGGGCCGCGTTTTTGGCCTTCTCGGCCAATTGCTCGGCTTTTACGTAGAGCGCCTGGGCTTCTTTCCAGTGGGTGGCGGCGATCTGCGTATCGGCCAGAATCACCAGTTCGTCGTAGGTCGCCTCCGCGCCGGCGCTCCCGCCGGCCGCCGTGCGGAGCAGCGCGACGGCCTCTTCTTGGAAGTTTCCCTTTGAATTGGCGATCGCCGTGAGCGTCTTGTTCGCCTCGGCGCGGAGCTTCGCGGCTTCTTCCTTGCCCGCCTTGTCGGCGCGGGCCAGTTGGTTTTTGGCGATTTCCAATTGCATCTGCGCATACTCGGGCAATTTTTTCCAAGCGAGGTGGTCTTTTTCCCAATCGGGAAATTGCTTGAGCACTTCGCTCGGACCGTCGGCCGAGGCCATGATTTGATATTGGACGACTTGCGCCTCGATATAGAGCGGGGCCAATTCGAGCGGCGTTTTGGCCGGCTCAGCATCGCCGGAAAGCACTTCTTCGAGCGTGTCGAGGGCTTCGTCCTTTTGGCCCATCTCAAATTGAATTTTGCCGGTCCACATGTGGGCGCGGCGGCCCGGCTCCAAATTCGGATAGCGCTGATAGATGGCGTCGAACTCGTCGCTGGCAGCTTTCAAGGCGCGAAGCTTATTCGAGTCGCGCTTGCCCGGATAAGTCTGAGAGAGCGAATAATCGCAGCCAGCCAGCTTGAAGACCGTTTGAATCCACGCGATCTCGATGTCGATCCGCGCGTCCTTGGTTTTCGCATCGTCTCCCTTTAACGCGCTGATCGCCTTGTCCAGCTTCGTGCGGGCGTCCACAAACTTCTCATGGGCTTCGATGAATGCCGCCCGCGCGTCCGCCAGCGCCTTCGTCTTGGCCGCCTCGTCCGTGGCAATCTTCGCCACCGCCAGCGCGGTGCTGCCGCGGTCAAACGCCTGCTCGGCCCAATTGGCGGTCGCCGCGGCGACGCCAGGATGGTCGGGGTGCTCTTTCGCGAACTTCTCCATGAGCTTGTCGGCTTGATCGGTGCGCTCCGCCGCCACGTCGCTGGTGGCGGCCTCTTTGGCCGAAATCCGCAAGCTGTTCGAAAGCTCGAGGTCATAAACCTCCAGCACCGCCGGCGGGACGTTCGGGCGAGTCTTCCAACTTTCGACATAACCGACGGCCAAATCGCCATAGCCGTTGCGCTGCAGCGCGTGGACGAATTCCAGATACGGCTCGCCTGCCGCGGCGCGGGGAACTGCCAGCGCCGCTGGCAGCAGCATCGCCGCAATGCTGAGGGCGGCCAACCGCCAAAGGAAACAGGACCGGCGAACTGCCGTGGCAAAGCGTGCCGTTGCGGCCATCAACGAAACGGACATTGTGACTCGGGGGCTCGGAAGAGTAGGGGTTTCAGGCCGGTTCCGGCGGCCTGAACAAGGGGAACGGTGCGACGCGGTCCCACCGGCGCGGGACCGCCTTCCGCTACTCAAAATATAACCCATCGGGCCGAGCAAAACACGTAGCGCCGGACGGAAAACTTCCTCCGGAGAGGCAGGCCGAATCGGCCGCAGTCGCCCACGCCGCACCGCCGCGCCAGACGGCTTGCGCAGCGCGACAGGACCGATGCGGCACGTCCAGGAATGGAGTCCAGAATTCTACTTATCGCTCATTGCCGTGTTCGCGGGCTCTTCGCGGTCGAGCTTGAAGAGGGGCGTGTAGCGATAGTAAACCTCGAGCGTCAAACAGGAGAGCGACGTGATCATCAACCGGCCCCCTTGCGCGCCCCAGTGGTCGGGGTCCGGGTTCCAACTGCCGGTCGCACAGCCGGTCCGTGCCTGATTGTCGATCAGCAGCTTCCGCATCGCCCGGTTCCACTTTTCCCAATCCGGGCCGGGCACATTGTGCATCGCCTGCGTCGCATAGTACCAATAGTACGTGTCGTATTCTTGGGTGATCGGAATCTGATTCATCAGATAGGCGATCCCATCCTTGATGACCGGATCGTCCTTCTTCGCGCCCAAATACTGCGAGGCCAGGACGCCGATGCCGGTCATCGAGTTTTTCTCGTTGCCGCCCGGCGTGTAGGCGAACCCGCCGCGCCCCGCCGCCACCGTCCGCAAGAACCCGCGCACTTTGTCGAATGTCGCCGGGTTAACTTGCAAGCCGGCCATGTGCGCGCTCTTAAGCGCCATGAGCTCCCAACCGACGACCGACAGGTCGCTGTCGGGCGTGCCCGCCTGATAGCGCCACGCCCCGGCAATGTTCTGCGCTTGCTCGATGAATTTCACGGCGCTTTGGGCGTGTTCGCGCAGATTTGAGTCTTGCGTCATGCCAAAGGCCTCGCACAAGGCGATCGTCGCCAGACCGTGCGCGTACATTTCGTGCTGCTCGCCGGGGGCCAGGTCGCCATTGCTGGCCTGGTGCTTGACGAGAAACACAATCGCC
>DASRSE010000296.1:0-7060 GCA_035656655.1 Pirellulales bacterium | reverse complement strand
ACTTGGCATCAAGGCGGCAGCGTCGCGACGCCGAACACGAATGAATCGCAGGTCGCGCAACTGCCCAACGGCAACTTGTACATGACCATTCGCAGCGTCACGGGCGATTATCGGCTGTCGAGCATCAGCACCGACGGGGGTATTACTTGGAGCCCTGCCACGAGCACGGGCCTGGTGGAAAAGTCGACCGAAGGGAGTGTGATCGACTACAACGTGGGGGCGCAAAACCATTTGCTGTTGTCGTCCACGAACCATTACGGCGATCGGCGCGATCTGACGCTGCGAACCAGTCTGGACAGCGGCGGAACTTGGAATTCCGGCAATCTGATCTATGATTCCGCTTCCGCCTATTCCGATTTGGCCTTATCGCCTGACCAGACCGTGAACCTCCTCTACGAACGCGGCCGGTTCGGCACGACCATCGCCAATGTGCCGAATTATTATCAACAGATCGCGCTGACCCGCGTCAACCAAGAATGGCTGCAAACACCGCAAGTTGTTAATACTTTTCTTGATTTTAATGAGAAGACAAGCGGGGCAGCCTCCACCGTTGATGCGGCCATCCTCGATTCGAGCGGCTACGCCTTGCATGCGATCGCCGAAGGCGCGCCGACCTATGTGGCGGGCGATCCGCGGCGCGGCGGCAGCGCCCTCCATTTTCAAAACGTGGGGGATCGCGTGGAGTTGACCAAAGCGGACAATCTCACGACTCAGTTCTATTACAACGTCGATTATACGATGGAGGTCGGCTTTCGTACGACGAACCATGGCGTCGGAGGCGAAGCCGACGCGGGCATTCTGCTGGCCAATGGAAACGTTTCGCGCAGTTCCGCGACAACTTGGTTTGTCGAGGTCGAAGACGGCCGCATCCATTGGGAGGTGACCGACAGCATCGGCATTACCTCGGATCTCTACGGCGGCGCCAATTTAAGCGATGGCCTATGGCACGATATCGCTGTCCGCAAGACCATGACCGATGGTCAATATGCCCTGTTTGTGGACGGCCAATTGGTGGACAGTCTCACCGCGACGATTGGCAATTTGGTCAACTTTGACTCCATCCTGGTCGGTCAGTACGACTTCACGGATAAACAGTTCTTTGGGGACATCGATTTTGTCCGCATCAGCGACGCGTCCTTAGCGCCAAATCAGTTTGTCTCCGTGCCAGAACCCTCTTCATTGGCACTGGCCGGGTTGGGAGCGCTGTTGCTGGTGTGCACGGTCCGACTGGTCCCGCGAAAAGTACAAGTCTGCTAAAATCGGTCGTCAGCATGGAAATTCGACGGTTTGGCGGAAATGGGCCGTCGGCGGCCTGTTCCTCGCTGGTCGGGGTTAAATGAAAAGCACTGCGTCCAGATAGGCCGGCCCCTCGAAAGGCTGGAAGAATTGTCTCCGAATTCTCGTTTTTTTCCGACCAAAAGATTGCTTGGCTCTCGCTTTTCGAGTAAACTCCTGTCAACAAGCCGTGGGGCTGAATCCCGCGGTTTGAAACAGCCTGGTCAAGGCTGCGATGCGTAGTAATGCGGTACCTAGTAAATCGTGCCCGCCCGTGGCACCTCTGTGTCTAATGAACTAATTCTTAGCGTCGCTTGTCGGTTCGGCCTTAGGGTCGAATTTATTCCGGCAATTCTGGCGACCGCTTTTCCGAAGTTTTGACGGTGCGGATTCGTTTGCGCGCTGCGAGCCGTAGGCTCCTTCTGGCGTGAAGTCCGGCGGCCGGCTGCTTCGGCGCCAAAGCGTGTGCCTTTCTTTCGCGACGCCCAGTGCCTTTCTACGAAGTGCTTTTCTAAGAAGCGCCTTTCTAAAAAACGCCGCCCAGCTTCTCTAACTCCTCGCGCACCGCGCGTTCGAGAATCTCGGCGACCTTTTTTGACGAACTCGGCAGTCCTTTTAGAACCTCCGGATGATGAACCGACTTGGGCAGAACTCGCTTGGCGACAGCCTCGCGAAATACCACTGGGAGAGCGCGACTATGTTTCGGCAGCCTCGATTTTTCCTTTCGCTCATCACCGCCTTCTCGCTCTTGCTGGGCGCGGAGCAAGCGCGGGCGGCGCTGATCATCGATCCGCTCGTGATTCAGCAAGTTGGCAATTTTCCAGCGGTCTTTCCGCGCGTTGACTTGGTGAATGCCGGCGCCGGCACCGTCAGCGAAGGAACCGCCAACCCGAGCGGCTTGGGCAACACCCGCAATGTTTCGATCACGTCGCCGATTGGCTCGAAATACTTCGCGACCGCCGACGTGAATCTGTCCGATCCGACTTCGTTTACGTTCACGACGCCGAACTCGCCGGGCCCAACCGGTACGAATACGGCCACCGCCGACCTGATCTATGACGGCTCGACGACCGCGACGCCGAGCACGATCAACCCGATTGGACTCGCCGCGTTCAATGCCACCAGCGGCGGCAACAATGGAATTGGCTTTACGGCCAGCACGTCGTCGTCGTTTGGCATGGACATCACGATCACCGCGTATCAATCGACGATTAATCTGCAAGCGCCGCAAACGGCGACGATTCACGTCCCTTCGGGCAGCAGCCCGACGCCGTTCTTCGTCTTGTTTAGCTCGTTCACGGGCGGAGGGACCGATTTCTCGAACCTGGGCGCGCTGGACATTCACTTCGCATTTACGAATAACGTCGGCGGAACGGGCCAAATCAGCGCGCTCAAGTTCGACACGAATATCCCTGCCCCGGAACCCGCCTCGTTGGCCTTGTTTGGGACGGCGGGCCTCTGCTTGGCCGGCTTTGGTTATCGCCGGTCGCGCCGCCAGACGTCCTAGTCTGACCACGGCTTCCTCCCCAGGAACGCTGGCAGTCGACCGCGGAATGACGCCGCGGCCCTATTCAATTCCTTGTCGAGGGGCGTGTGTCTGAATCGGCCTATGACGCGATCCTCGTTGTCTCGTTTGGCGGCCCCGAGGGGCCCGACGACGTTTTGCCGTTTCTCGAGAATGTGCTGCGCGGAAAAAACGTTCCGCGGGCGCGGCTGCTCGAAGTCGCCGAGCACTATCAGCACTTCGGCGGCATTAGCCCGATCAATGCGCAGAATCGCGCGCTCATTGCGGCTTTGCAACGCGAGCTTGACGAGCACGGTCCGCAGCTGCCGATCTACTGGGGCAATCGCAATTGGCGGCCGTATCTGACCGACGTCGTTCGAGAGATGGCGGCTCAAGGCGTGCGCCGAGCGCTCGCGTACGTCACCTCGGCGTATAGCTCCTATTCGGGCTGCCGGCAATACCGCGAAGATCTGCTCCGCGCTCAAGCAGCCGTCGGCCGCGCGGCGCCGCAAATTGACAAAATTCGCGTTTTCTTCAATCATCCAGAATTCATCGCGGCCGCCGCCGAACGGGTGGCGGCGGCCCTCGCGCAAATTCCGGCCGCGGATCGAGCCGCGGCGCCGCTCTTGTTCACGGCGCATAGCATTCCGCAAGCGATGGCCAGCGGTTGCGACTACGAACTTCAACTCCGCGAGACCTGCCGCTTGGTCTGTGAGCGACTCGGCCGCGAAGCGTGGTCGCTCGTCTTTCAAAGCCGCAGCGGTCCCCCGACGCAGCCGTGGCTGGAGCCGGACATTGGCGACGCGCTCCGCGCCGTGGCCGCGGCGGGCAAGTCGCAGTGGGTGGTGGTCTCGCCCATCGGTTTCTTATCGGACCACGTCGAAGTGTTGTTCGATCTGGACACGGAGGCTCAAGCGATTGCCGCGGAACTTGGCCTGCGAATGATCCGTGCCGAAACGGTCGGCCAACATCCGCGCTTCGTGGCGATGATCCGCGAATTGATCCAAGAGCGGCTTGACCCGGCGGTTCCGCGCCGTGCGATTGGCCGTTTCGGGCCGAGAAACAACGCCTGTGCGGCCGATTGCTGCCTCTCCGGCCGCCCGCCGACCTGATTGAACGGGCCAAAGCGGATGCTCGTTTTAGGCTCCGATTTCTTTGGCGCGTCCATTCTCTTTCGCGCGGCCCGGGGCGATAATGGCCTAAGTTCCTGCTGGCGCACGGTGCTCGTGCAACGCGTCGTTGCGGCGCCTGCCATGAGACTATGGGCGCTGCGCGCGGCGCCCCGATCTGTTTGCGAGGAATGATTTTCCATGAGCTCGCCGTTTCGTTCCGCGCTGTTGGTCTGTGCCTTGTTGGGCGAATTGTTTGCCGATCAGGTCTTGATCCGCGCTGCCGATGCCTTGCCTAAAAAAGTCTCCTTGATCGCGCAGTTCGAAAAGCTGGAGTTGCCGCCGGTCGCTCAAGGCGACCGGGATGTTTGCTCGTTGTTCGCAATCACGGCGTTGGCCGAGTTCGAATCGCGGGCCGCCGCCGCGACCGCGCCGCGGTTGTCGGAAGAATATTTGATTTGGGCCAGCCGCGAAGCGTCAGGCAAGAAGCGCGAGCAAGCCATGTTCTACGAGGCGCTTGCCGGATTGGACAAACTTGGCATCTGTTCGGCCGACGAGATGCCCTATGTCAAACATGCCGAGCCGAAAGCGGTTCCGTCGCTCGCCGCGATTGCCGCCGCCGGAAAACTGGGCCATCGCTGGCACGCCGAGTGGATTAAACGTTGGTCGCTCGACCGCCCGCTGAGCGGCGCGGAATTGGAACAAGTCAAAGCCGCGCTCGCCGGCGGCCATCCGGTTGCTTGCGGCCTTCGGTGGCCGAAGGAGCTGAGCGGAGCCGAGCTATTGGATGTTCCTTCCGCGGATCGAGTTTTCGATGGGCACAGCGTGGTCTTGGTTGGCTACGACGACGGCAAAAATGGCGGCCAGTTTCAATTCCGCAACAGCTATGGTCCGAAATGGGGCGAACACGGTTATGGCACTCTCTCGTATGCGTATGCACGCGCGTATGCGAACGACGCGGTCTCATTGCGGCTGGAAGCGGCCGGCGAGGAACTTCCCTTGGTGCGCTATGCGGCGGAGAAGTTGCCCATCGCGGCGCAAGAAGCGTGCGACGCGCATGCACAACGAATGGACGCCTACGAGCGCAAGCTGTGGACCGGCGGCTCTCAATTGCTGTGCGTCGCGAAGCGCGGCGGCTTTGTCGAATTTAACTTCGACGTGGCCACAGCCGGCCGATACCGCGTCCGCGCGCTGCTGACCGCCGCGCCCGATTTTGCCCAAGTGCGGATCGGTCTCGATGGGCATCCGGCGGCTGACACCGATCTCTACGCGGGACGCGTCTGCCCCGCCGGCTCCGTTGAACTGGGGACCCATGACCTGAGCGCCGGCCCGCACCGCTGGCGCGTCACGGCGGTGGCAAAAGATCCGCAATCGAAAGGCTTTTCGTTCGGGATCGACACGCTTGATCTGCTGAGCGCAAAGCCATGAAGGCGCGGGCGTTGACCGACGCGCCCCTTATTCCGCCGGGGCCGCTTCGCGCACAAGTTGGCTAATCTGCTTGAAGTGCGGATGGCTGGCCGCAGCGCACCATTCAAAGAGCACCGCCTCGGTCGTGGTGAGCACCCCGCCGGAGGCCTCGAGCCGCCGCAGCGCAATCTCATGATCGAGCGGAAAGCGGGCGCCAATGGCGTCCACCGCCAGATAAACGCGAAAGCCGGCTGCCAACATATCCAGCGCCGTCTGCTGAATGCAAACATGCGTTTCGATTCCGGCTAACAGAAGCTTGTTGACGCCGCGCGCAGCCAGATTTTCAAACAGGGCGTGGCATTCGCGGCAACTGAATAGGACTTTCGCCGGAGGAGACTCCAAGCGGGCCGCCAACTCGGGCACGGTCGCGCCCAGCCCCTGAGGATACTGTTCCGTGGCGACGGCCGGAACCGCGAGCAACTTCGCGCCGTCCAAAAGTCGGCGGATATTCCAGATCAGCCGCTGCCGTCCTGGAATCAAGGGCATGAGCTTTTCTTGCACGTCCACGACGACCAGCGCGGAATCGTCGGCCGACATAAGTTCCGGACTGCGGGCAAAAGAGAAGTCGTCCATTCCTTCAGAATAACAGGCCGGCGGCATTGAGAAAAGCGCCGGCCCGTAGTTGGCGTCGGTCGCGTGCCGCCGCGGTCGCCGGCCGGCGCGGTTACGGCAACCGCGGCTTTGTTGACGCCGGAGCGGCGGGTGGGCGAGGACCGCCGAGCGGGTTCGTCCCCAAGGTGCCGCCGCCCAGTTGGCCCAGATCCAAGAAACGTGCGTCGTCTAATTCGACGCGATTGGTGCCGCGCCAAAAGAGAATCTTCTTCGCGGCCGCTTTGGCCGTCGGGCCCCCGACCGCTTGCTGCCGAAATAACTGCGCATCGGTCCGGCTATCCCCCTCCAGCACGATGAGATCCTTGGCCTGCGCATAGGAAACGCGCGCCGCGCGAGCGGTGAACGATTGGGCTTCGATCATCACATTTTCGCGGGCGTCGATCTCCAGGCTGCCGCGATTTGGCGGCGGCGCCGGCATCTCGGCGATCTTCATGGATTGGCTCGTCATCAACACGCCGCGCGGCCCTAACCCCTCCAGCCGATCCGCGTTTAATTCGTCCGCCCAGTCCTTCACGGGCCCATAGACCGTGTGAACCTGGTCGTGAAACGTCATCTCGCGCTGATTCAAATTCCCCGTGATCTCTTTCAGAAATTGCACATTCAGATATTGCAACTCCGTCTTGGTCGCCGCGGCGGCAGGGGGGGGCGCGCCCGGCTGGACCGGATTGAGCGGATTGGCGGCGGCGCCGTACCGCAGGCTCGTGAACCAGCCGGGCCCGTGGGCAAGCATATCGCCCGTGATCTGATTGACGGCCAGATCTTTGGTTCGCATCCGATCCCAAGCGACGACGCGCTGGCCGTCAAAGGCGCGGCTTTCGAGCAGCATCCCCCCTTGGCAAGCCAACATCTGAACGGCGGGTCGTTCTTGAGCGGTGGGCTGCGCGAAATCGATCCGCTTCAGCATCGTCACGTCGAGAACCGCCGTTTTCAGCGATTGCAGTTCATTGTGCGCCTCGATCGCGGTTTCAAAATGAGCCGTCACGCCGTCGAAGCTCATGCGGCCTTGCCAATCTACCGCCAAGGGGCGCGGGTTCGCCAGCGGGCGGCCGTCGAAGCCGCGGTCCATCGGCAAGGTCATCCGCCCCGGCCCGTC
>DASRSE010000295.1:0-1838 GCA_035656655.1 Pirellulales bacterium | reverse complement strand
CTGCTCGCCGGGGGCCAGGTCGCCATTGCTGGCCTGGTGCTTGACGAGAAACACAATCGCCTTGCCGATTTGCGTTTTATAGAAGCCTTTGTCTTGAGTCTGGCCGGCGGCCAAGAAGGGCAAGACCCCCAGCGCCGTCGCTCCGGCCGCGGAGGTCGTGATGGCCGGGCCGGTGCACGTTTTGTCGCGACACTTGGTCGCGTGCGAATGGTCCATGCTCCAACTGCCGTCGTCGTTCTGGTGCCGCGCGAGCCAGTTCAAGGCCAACGCCACCGCGCGCTCCGACGGCGCCGTCACGCCAGGAATTCCGCCGTGATCCCCTGCGCCGCGGAGCCCGAAGCCTTCGCCCGCGCCCCCTTTGCCGCCATGCGTTCCTGCGCCGAGGCCGCTCTCGATTCCGCCGCCCCCTTTGAGCACGGGTCCGAGCCCGGCGGCCTTGATATCAAACCCGAGGCCGCCCCCGGTGGCGATACCGGTGGCCGTGCCGCCGCCGCGTGCTTCAAAGTCGGGCGAGTCGTCGTTGTGTTGCTCGATTTGCGCGACCGGGTTGTCCTCGATTGCCCGCACTGCCGCATCGTCCAAAATAGATGGTTGAAGTGGCGGTTTATTGATGGCAGCGAAGATCGGAAGCGGCGCGTCGTCGGTCGTCGCCACGGAGTCAATCCGCGGTTCCTCATGTTTCGGCGCCGCGAGCACGCGGCTGAGGACGATCATCGCGACGAGCAGCAGCACGACGTGCACGATTGTGCTAATGGCCCAAGTCGAGGCGTTCTGTTCAAACCAGAGTTTGGTCCGCTCTTTCAGCTCCGGCCAACTCGGCAAATGCAGCCGCTGCAGCGATTGGGCAAAACGCGTCATGGGACAAGACTCCCGAGGAAAAAAGGCTCTGTCTGGATTCGGAAGATAAGACTCGGCGACCGCCGCTTGAATTCGGGCGAAGCCCGGCCAGCGGTCCAGATGCATTTGCTCTGGTGGATGCGACAGCAGTGCGTTTGCGCAGCCTGAGCGCAGACGTGAAATCGAAGAACGGCTTCGCGCTCGGGAGCAGCTACTTATCGCTCATTGCCGTGTTCGCGGGCTCTTCGCGGTCAAGCTTGAAGAGGGGCGTGTAGCGATAGTAAACCTCGAGCGTCAAACAGGAGAGCGACGTGATCATCAGCCGGCCCCCTTGCGCGCCCCAGTGGTCGGGCTCCGGGTTCCAACTGCCGGTCGCACAGCCGGTCCGGGCCTGATTGTCGATCAGCAGCTTCCGCATCGCCCGGTTCCACTTTTCCCAATCCGGGCCGGGCACATTGTGCATCGCCTGGGTCGCATAGTACCAATAGTAGGTGTCGTATTCTTGGGTGATCGGAATCTGATTCATCAGATAGGCGATCCCACCCTTGATGACCGGATCGTCCTTCTTCGCGCCCAAATACTGCGACGCCAGGACGCCGATGCCGGTCATCGAGTTTTTCTCGCTGCCGCCTGGCGTGTAGGCGAACCCGCCGCGCCCCGCCGCCACCGTCCGCAAAAACCCGCGCACTTTGTCGAACGTCGCCGGGTTCACTTGCAAGCCGGCCATATGCGCGCTCTTGAGCGCCATCAGCTCCCAACCGACGACCGACAGGTCGCTGTCGGGCGTGCCCGCCTGATAGCGCCACGCCCCGGCAATGTTCTGCGCTTGCTCGATGAATTTCACGGCGCTTTGGGCATGCTCGCGCAGATTTGAGTCTTGCGTCATGCCAAAGGCCTCGCACAAGGCGATCGTCGCCAGACCGTGCGCGTACATTTCGTGCTGCTCGCCGGGGGCCAGGTCGCCATTGCTGGCCTGGTGCTTGACGAGAAACACAATCGCC
>DASRSE010000294.1:0-12987 GCA_035656655.1 Pirellulales bacterium | reverse complement strand
AACCGCCGCCGAGGCAGCCGAGCCGGCGCCCTCGGCGCTGATCGTTGTCGATCGGCTCGCTGCCGGCGCATTCAAATTGCAGCGCCTGCGCGATTCGCTCGAAAATGCGTTTCAACACGGACACGGAACCGCGATCGCCCTGATTGAAACCGACAGCTTGGCCGAGCCGCCGGCCGGGCTGCGGAGCGCGCCGCTCGAAATCGACGGCCGAGTCTACCAGCGGCAAACCTTCAGCACGGCTTTGCGCTGCGAGCAGTGTGGCCGCGAATTTCCGCCGCTTGAGCCGCGACTGTTCAATTTCAATAGCCCGCTCGGCGCGTGTCCGGTGTGCGAAGGCTTTGGCAACGTCATCGAACTCGACTGGAAATTGATTGTCCCGAACGCGGCCAAATCGCTCCGCGACGGCGCGATCGCACCGTGGACGACGCCCGCCTACGTGCACGAGTTGCATGAGTTGCTGGCGCTGGCGGAGGATTTTCAGTTGCCGGTCGATATTCCGTGTGATCAGTTGACCGAGGCGCAGTGGCATTTGGTTCGCGAAGGGGTGCCGGAGCGCAAGTTCGGCGGGCTGAAGGGCTTCTTCGAGTGGCTTGAGCGGCGCAAGTACAAGACGCCGATTCGGGTGTTTTTGAACCGCTGGAAAAGCGCGGCGGTCTGCCCGGCGTGCCGCGGGCGCAGGCTCCGCCCCGAGGCGCTTAGCGTTCGCGTCGGCGGAAAAGGGATTGCCGAATGGGGCGAGTTTGAGATCGCTCCGCTGTTGGAGTTTCTGCGCGGTTTGGAGCTATCCGAGCATGAGCGGCGCGTCGCTGCGTTGATGCTCGACCAGGTTCGCGCGCGGTTGGGCTTTTTGGAATCGGTCGGACTCGGCTATCTGACGCTCGATCGAACGCTCAAAACGCTCAGCGCGGGCGAAACGCAGCGCGTCGAGCTCACCTCCACGCTCGGCTCGACCTTGGTCGGCATGCTGTATGTGCTCGACGAACCGAGCGCCGGGCTCCATCCGCGCGATGTGCACGCCCTGCTCGACTGCATTCAGCGGCTCCGCGGCCGCGGGAACACCGTCGTCGTCGTCGAGCATGAAGAGCAACTCATTCGAGCCGCCGATCAGGTCGTGGAAATTGGCCCCGGCGCGGGCGAACGCGGCGGCGAAGTCGTCTTTCAAGGACCGCCGGCCGAAATCTGCGCTCAGCCCAAGAGCTTGACGGGCGACTATCTCGCCGGCCGCCGCGGGTTCTCGGTCGCTTTCAATCGGCGGCCGGCGAAACAAGGGCGGCTCCGCCTGACCCAAGCGCGCGGACATAATCTTAAGAATCTGAACGTCGAGTTTCCGCTGGGGTTGCTCTGTTTGGTGACCGGCGTGAGCGGCTCCGGCAAGAGCACGCTCGTCCAGGACACGCTTTACCCGGCGCTTTGTCAGCGGCTGAAGCAGGACGTACCGCCGCCGCTGCCGTTTGACGACATTTTTGGGGACGGCCAACTCGAGCACGTTGCGCTCGTGGATCAAAGCCCGATTGGCTGTTCGCCGCGTTCAAATCCGGTGACCTATATCAAGGCGTTCGATGAAATTCGCAATGCCTTTGCCGAAACGGCCGACGCGAAATTGCGCAATTTGACCCCGAGCCATTTTAGCTTCAACGTCGAGGGAGGCCGCTGTCCGAATTGCGACGGGGATGGGTTTTTGGCGATCGACATGCAGTTTCTAGCCGACATTTACATGAAATGTCCGCAATGCCACGGCCGCCGCTACCGCAAGGAGATTTTGCAGGTCAAATATCGCAACAAGAGCATTGCCGATGTGCTGGAGATGACGGCGCGCGAGGCTTTCTCTTTTTTTCGCGGCAGCCTCAAGGTCCAAGCTCGGCTCAAACAGTTGATGGACGTGGGCTTGGATTATCTTCGGTTGGGGCAGCCGGCCAACACCTTGTCCGGAGGAGAGGCCCAGCGGTTAAAGCTGGCTGCGTTTTTGGCTGCGAAGAAACGCGGACGCAGCCTCTTCATTCTCGACGAGCCGACGACCGGATTGCACTTTGCCGACGTGACCAAATTGCTCGATTGCTTTGAAGCACTGATTTCGGTCGGCCATTCGCTAATTGTGATCGAGCACAATGTGCAAATGATGAAAGCGGCCGATTGGATTATCGATCTTGGTCCAGGCGCCGCGGCGGCCGGCGGACAGATCGTCGCCGCCGGGACGCCTGAGCAGATCGCGGAAATCCCGGAATCGGCGACCGGCCAAATTCTCGCCGAGATATTTGCGCGCTATCGCCGCGAAATGGCCGAGATTGAAGATTGAACATCGGCCGAACTGCCAACCGCCCGCTGCGAGCGAACGCCCTAGTTGGACGTTCGCCGACAACTTTTTCATGAAACGCCGCTGCTCTCATGCGTGCAGCGTGGTTGCAGATCCGCGCTCGAAAATCCCCGCTGGCCAAGGTCTATTTCTTCTGGATGTCGTAGCAGAACAGCGTTTCTTGGTCGCGGATGTAAAGTTTGCCGTTGGCGATGATGGGGTGCGACCAAGCGGGTTTGCTCGTGCGCGATGGCTGGTCGAAGCGACCATGCTCGACGTATTTGTCGCGGTTCGGCTCGAGCAGCAAGAGCGTGCCATCCTCGACCCGATAGTAGAGCCGGCCATCGGCAAACGCGATCGACCCTTTTGCGGCGCGGCGTTCGCTCCGTTCATCCCAGAGCACGTTGCCAGTCGCAAAGTCGAGACACGTCAGCGCGCCTCCTTCGTTGCCGCCGCTGGCGCCGTACAGACAGCCTTCGTACACGATCATGCCGCCATGATGGTTTTGCATCCGTTTGGTGAAATAGATCTCTTGCGGCTCGAACCCGCCGTCGTCCTTTTTCTTTAACTTGATCGCGCCCCCTCCGGCGCCGTAAGCCGAGGAGGCGAAAATCTGACCGTCGGCAAAAATCGGCGTCGAGATGTTGATTCCGGAGCCATTCGCGGGCGGGGCATACTTCCAGAGCAGCTTTCCGTCCTTGGCGTCCACTCCGACCAGGGCTTTCGAGGCGAGTTGCACATACTGATGAACGCCGTCGTAATCGATGGCGATGGCCGAAGCATACGCCGCGCCGAGCCCGCCGCGGCCCCCGCGACCGCCTCGTCCGCCGCCACTCCCGCCGCCTCCGCCCCCACCGGCGGAACTGCTATCGCTGGCCGGTTTGCATTTCCAAACCGTTTCGCCGGTCTTCTTGTCGAGCGCGACCATCAAGGCGTCTTCGCCGCCGGGCGTGCAGATCAGGTGATCTCCGTCAATCAGCGGAGACTCGCGATAGCTCCAGGTGGGAGAACGGCCGCCGAAATCTTTGGTGAAGCTGCGGTGCCAGACGATTTTTCCGTCGGCGGTTTGCAGGCACGCGATTTCGCCCCCCATCCCAATCACATACAGCCGATCCTTCTCGACCGTAGGCGTGCAGCTTGGACCTTCTTTGGACTGAGGCATCCGCGGTTGCAAGGCGGCGCCGAGCGGGGTGACCCAAACTTCGGAGCCGTCTTTTTCGGAAAGGGCCCAGACGATCTCGTCGTCGCCGCGATTGCTCATCCCGTAGATTTTCCCCGCGGCGATCGCCGGCGCGCTATCTCCGCCGCCGAGCGTTTTGATTTTCCAGGCCAGCGGCGGACCTGCTTTGGGCCACTCTTGCAGCAAGCCGGTTTCTTTGGACATGCCATTGCGATCGGGGCCTTGCCACTGCGGCCAATCGGCTGCGGCAGCGCCGGCGACCAAGGCACAGCCCAAGGCGCCGCAGAGCAGCGCTTGCGCGGTCGCAAAGACCATTCTCGCCCGGCGCCGCGGCGCGTGAATTCCAAACGAGGCGACCGGGATCATTGCGCAATAAGAAGTCATGAGACGAGTCTCCGAAAAGTCAAAATCAGGGCCCCGATTCGCTTCAGTCTAACGCGCGGGCGTTGCAGAGCAACAACCGTTCTTGTTTCTCGGCGACCGCGTGCTTTCCGGCGGACCAGCGGAGTTCGCCAGCGGCACTCTCGGCCCCCGCGGTTTCAGAGGCAGGCACAAGCGATGGAGGGAGTCCGCCGGCAGATTTCGGCGATCCTCCCAAGTCAGCAAAGCGGTCGTGCGAAAGCGTGCTCGCCAACCCGCAATTAAACCCCAAGAGAATTGCTAGGGATCGGGCTTTCTAGCACCGCCGGTAGCAAAGTTCGCCAGCGGCTAATAGGCGTTCTGCCGTTTCAGTACGACGAAGAAGGTTTTGAACAGGATTTTCAGGTCCATCCAGAGCGACCACTCGCGGATATAGCGGTGGTCGAACTCGATCCGCTTCTCCATTTTATCAAGGGTTTCGGTCTCGCCGCGGAAGCCGTTCACCTGGGCCAGGCCGGTGATCCCTGGCTTGACTTTGTGCCGCAGCATATAGCCTTGAATTCGCGTGCGAAAGCTTTCGTTTTGCAGATTGGGATGGGGGCGCGGCCCGACCAGCGACATGGAACCTTCGAGCACGTTGAACAACTGGGGGACTTCGTCCAGCGAAGTCTTGCGCAAAAACGCGCCTAGCGGCGTCACCCGCGGATCGTTTTTCGTCGCTTGCTTATATTCGCTGCCGGTCTCGACCGTTTTCATTGAGCGAAATTTCCAGACGTAAAACGCGCGGCCGTCCAGTCCATATCGCTTTTGCTTGAAAAACACCGGTCCGCGCGAGGTGAGCTTGATGGCCAAGGCGATGCCGAGCATCGGCACGGCGCCAAGCACCAAGAAGAGCGTCGCCAAAATCAGATCCATCGCCCGCTTGAGCAAGCCATCGATCCCATAAAACGGGTTCTCGAACACGCTCACGGCCGGAACTCCATTGATGCTCGTCCAGCGTGAATGGAGCAACTGAAACACGAAGAAGTCAGGCACGATATACACCGACGCGGTCGAATCGGACAGCTTATCGAGAATGTTCTTGATGCGGATTTCGGCCCGCATGGGGAGCGTCACGTAGATCGTGTCGATCAGATTGTGTTGCGTCTGATGGACCAATTCTTCGATCGTGCCGGTTTGGCGGCCGATGTCCGCCGGGATCTTGGGCAACCGTTCCGCCGGGCGGTCGTCATAAAAACCAATCCAGTGCAGGCCCAACTCGGGCGAGTTTTCGATGTTTCGCGCCAACGTAAAGCCGAGATCGTTGATTCCGACGATCGCATAGCGCTTCGTGTTGAAGCCGCGGACGCGGAGAAATCGCACGATCCCGCGGAGCACGGTGCGCGTGGCCACGAAGATCGTGCAGGCGGCGATCATCCAAGTAAACAACACCGCGCGCGAGAAGTCGGCCGCGTAGCCGCTCCACACGCCGAGCGTCAACAGGATCGGCGCGGCAATGGCCATGGTGAGCAGCGCGCAGAGCACCTCGCGATCGAGCGATACGCCGCGCCAACTGCGATAGACGCCGGTCGCTTCGCCCACCAGATAATAGACGACGACCGCCGTGATGCCGGCGAGCAACGGCACATCCGACCACGCCAGCCCGCGCTGGTGCAGCGTCCAAACCAAAGCGAGCAAGATCGTGGCCGCGTCCAGCAGCCGGTGGAACAGATCGCGCAGCGACCAGACTTCATGAATTCGCCGTTCCGCCGTCATATCAGCCTCGCTTCCGACACGCGATTTCAAGCCCCTACGGATTTCCTCATCGGAAGTATAGGTCACGAAACGGCCTGCCCAGTTTGGCAATTTGCTGCGAAAACAGCCCGAAAACGGCCAGTTCTAGCCGCTTCCGGCGCGGCAACATGCTGTCGGTCCAAGCCGGCGGTCGGCGTGCCAAGCAGGCCGTCCAGGGAGCCTGTGGCGCATAAATGCGAGCAGAATCGGCGAGCGTGACCCGCCGCCTTGCCGGCGATGTTCAACCAGCGCGCCAGGCGGGGCGCGGTTCCACCAGTGAGGCGAAACGGGCAGGTCAGCCGGATGAGCCAGCCGATCGATGTCGAAACGCTTTTACGGCGTTGTTTTAGGCCGCGGCGCCGATCCGCGCTGCGGCCGCCCATGACCGCGGGCGCCGCGTGAGGAACAAACCCATCAGGCCCAGCGCGGCGAGCAGGAGCGTGCTGGGTTCTGGCAGCGCCGCCGCGGTGCCCGAACCTGCTTGAGAGTCGTAGGCCGCGACGATGCGGCCCAGGTCGTTCGCGTCAATCGTGCCGCTGTAGTCGGTATCGCCATTGGTCCAGCCGGTTTTGCCCTGGTTGAGGGCATTCACCGCGGCGGCGATTTCGTTGCCATCCACGACCCCATCCAAGTTCAAATCTCCGAGCAGCGTATATTTGACCAGGGTTGCGTTCGCGTCGACCCCTTGGCCGTCGAACGTCGCTTGGACGGGATTTCCCGAGCCGTCGTCGTTGCTCTTCACGCCAATTCCATAAACGCTGGTGGCGCTGCCTGAGACGATGCCATTGCCGCCACTAGCGCCGGCGCGAATCATGTCGGTGACGTTGGCCAGCGCCGTGGCCGCGTCGGTGGCAGAATCTTGGGTGATAATCAGGTCATTATTCTTTAGATCAAGCGCGCCGTAGTATTGCCGGCTGCCAAGCGCGGCGCCGTCATTGTCGATGCTGAGCGAGTTCAGGACGCTGACCTGCGCCGGGTCGCCCGTGGCGCCCATGCCGCTGGCGGCGACCACTGCCTTGGCGGCCGTTTGCCCTACTGCGCCATGGATCGTCAAACTATCCTGTTGAAACCGGCCGGCGGTCAGAGTGGCATTCACGGCGACCGTGGTCGAGCCGGTGCCATCGATATTGCCCGCAGTCTGATTGGTGCCGCTGACGAGCAGCGCGCCGGAGTTGGAGATTTGCACTCCGGCAGTGGCGCTGGTCGTGCCCGCCAATTCGACCGCGGCGTTGAGTGCAATTTTGAGCGTGGCGCCGGCGCTGACCGCGCCGGTCGTGGCGCCGCTGAATTTGACATTGCCGCTGGCGACCCCGACCGTGGAACCGTTCCAATTTTGCATTCCGCTGAGGATCAAGGCGGCATTGCCGCTCGACACATTAACGATCGTCGTGTCGGTCACGTAAGAAATCGGCGCGCTGATGGTCTGATTTTGGCTATTGGTGCTGTCCAGCGTGATGATGGCATTGACCGAACCGCCGTTCATCGACAGGACACCGAGTCCCGTGCCGGCGATCGTGTACGCGCCCAGATTGGAGCCCGAGGCAAAGTCGAGCGTCGCCAAAGTTTGCGGAGTCGAGCCGAGGTCGATTGTGCCGGCCCCGACGAGATTGTTGCCAAAGACGGCGGTCGCGGTCGAGCCGGAGGGGAGGACGCCATCGGACCAATTGGCCGTATTGCTCCACGTGCCACCCGTGGTGGGGTTCCATTGGTTGGTCGGCACGACGACCACGCTAAAAATTTCTTCTAAGTCTTTTTCAACATTGCTGTTGCTGGGATAGTCAACCAAAGGAGTGTTGGAGAAATCCGAACTGCCAAAATAGCTGGACGCGTCATATGCCGTAACATTGGCCGTATTCGGCGCGATTCCCGCCAGCGCATTCACGACGGTCATTCCATTGTTGATGACCTGTCCAAAAACGGTGAAGCCGCCGTTCTGGTTGTCGAGGTTGGAAGAGTTATCCGCCAAATTGAAGAAGAACTGATTGGTCGCCGTGTCGGGCCCCGAGTCGGTCTTGGCCATGGCAATGGTGCCGGCCAGATTCGAACGCGTGGCGGAAAACTCATTGACAATGGCCGCGTTCGAGGGGACATAGTCATACGCATTCGTGAACGGATCGTACGTGTATCCGCCCCCTTGGAGCACGAAATCGGACACCAACCGATGGAAAAACGAATTGTTGTAATCCTGCGCGCTGACGTAGGTTAAGAAGTTTTGCACCGTGACCGGCGTCGCCGTGTTGAAGAGCTCGACATCAAACGAGCCGAGCGACGTGTTAAAGCGGACGACCGTGTCGGGAGTGACCGCCGCGGCAGGACGAAGTCCCCCCAACCAAGCCAGCGAACCAAGCACCAAGGTCAGGCCAACACGCGAGCGCAGAGCGGAACAATTCATCGAATGTTGTAGGAAAATCGAGGATCAGGGGCGGAAAAATATGCCCAAAACTGGGCCCAAGTCGCCACCGGCCAGAAGCTCGCGCCGCGGCGAAGACGCCGCCGCGAGCACGCTTTTGCCTCTTGCACCGACCAGGTACGAACCCTTCGATTATAACTGGCGGTGTGCTCGTTTCCCACGTTTTGGCGCGCGGCGGGCCGCAAAAATCTTTTCCGCGGCCGGCGTTAAGCAATGGAAACGTCCCCTGCTAGCAATTCCCTTGCGTGGCCTCCGCCCGCGGCGGCGACCGCTTGCGGGGGGCGGCCAATTGCCCTAAGATTTGGGCCTTTCCCCCCCCGTTTGACCCGTTTTTTAGCCTGCTTTGGAGAGCCCGCGGACATGGAACGCACCTTGATCTTGTTTAAGCCCGACTGCGTCCAGCGGCGGCTGGTCGGAAAAATTCTCGCGCGGTTTGAAGACAAGGGGCTGAACGTCGTGGCGATGAAAATGCTGCGGGTCACCCCCGAGTTGTCTAAACAGCACTACGCCGAGCATGTCAGCAAGCCATTTTATCCGACGCTCGAAAAGTTTATCACCGGCGGCCCGATTGTCGCCGCGGTTCTGGAAGGGTTGGAGGTAGTCCGGGTTGTCCGCGACATGCTCGGTCCCACGAGTGGCCTGAAGGCCCCCGCCGGCACGATACGGGGCGATTTTTCGTCCAGCCGCCAGATGAACCTGATCCATGCGTCCGATAGCTCTGATTCGGCCCAGCGCGAAATCGAACTTTATTTCGCCTCGCAGGATTTGTGCGGCTATATTCCCACCCTGACTCCGTGGCTCAAGGCCGAGGACGAAGGCTGAACGCGCGCGGTTCCACGTCGAAGTTTTTTCGCCGGGAAAAACCATGCAGTTCGCGGAAGTCATCGCTAAAAACTTGCTCCATCGCAAAACCCGCGCGGCATTGACCATGGGCGGGCTGGCTCTGGCCGTGATGGCGATGGCCACCTTGCTGAGCGTTGCTTGGGGCTTCGCAAACTCGGCCGCCGCCTATTATCAGGCCCGCAACGTTGACATTGTCGCGGTTCGCGCGGGAGTTTCCGACCGATTGACGAGCACGCTGCGTTTCGATTTGGGCGACCGCCTGAAGGCCTTGCCGCAGATTGCCGATGTCGACGCGAGCTTGACGGAAGTCGTCTCAATCGGCGAAGGAAGCCTATTCGGCGTTCCGCTGCGCGGGCTCAACCTGCACGGCTTCGCCGTGGGGCAATTGCAGATCACCGCGGGCAAACCGCTTACTCCGGAGGAGCACGGCCAGATTCTGCTGGGGGTCGAACTAGCCGATGCGGTGCATAAACAAGCAGGCGACTCGCTGGAGGTCGAAGGACGGTCCTTTACGGTCGCGGGGATTTTCTCGACCACGAATCCGCTGGAGTCGAACAGTCTCTGCGCCTCGTTGGCCGATGTGCAATCACTGATGGACCGCCCGCAAGAAGTCTCAGAATTTCAAATCCGCGTCAGTCCCACGGTGCGCAGCGATGCCGATCTCCGCACGCTTTGTCAGGAAATCGAAAACTTGCGCGGATCAGATCGACAACCGCTCGGGCTGAAGGCGCTGCCGACCCGGCAATTTGTCGATAGCGCGACCGAAACCAAGCTCGCTAAGTCGATGGCCTGGGGAACTTCCGCAATTGTCTTGGTTCTCTCCTGGATTGGCATGTTGAACACGATGCTCATGTCGGTCTTGGAGCGGACTCGCGAAATCGGCATCCTCCGGGCAATC
Organism: Pirellulales bacterium; assembly: GCA_035656655.1. Lineage (GTDB taxonomy): Bacteria > Planctomycetota > Planctomycetia > Pirellulales > DASRSE01 > DASRSE01. The sequence goes on along the minus strand of DASRSE010000294.1, from coordinate 3,233 downwards.
GGTTGGAAACGGAGTCGAATTGTTCGGATGATTCTCGGCGAGTCGTTCATCTTGTGCTTCGCCGCGGCGATTGCGGGACTGCTGGCCGCTTGGGCGGTCCTCTCGGTCCTCTCGCGTTGGAGCGTGACGCGGACGCTCGTTTCCCCGGGGCTGTCCAGCACGGCGGTGGTCGGCGGCTTGGCGATTGTGCTGCTGGCAGGCGGCTTGGGCGCCCTTTACCCGGCGCTGCGCGGCGCGAACATTTCGCCGACGGAGGCGCTCCGGTATGACTGACGCGTCGCTTGGAAGCGCGCCCCACTCCGCCACGGCCGCGGCGGCGCCATTATTGCGCGTTGAGACCGTGTCGCGAGTTTTTGACGACGGACAAGTTCACGCGCTCCGCGACGTATCGCTGCAGGTGCGATCGGGCGAATATCTGGCGATCATGGGTCCCAGCGGCAGCGGCAAATCGACTCTGCTCAATTTGCTCGGGGCGCTGGACCGGCCGACCGCGGGTGAGATTTACGTGGCCGGCGAGCCGCTTTCCAAACACGCCGACTTGGATCGCTTGCGGGCAGAGACGATCGGCTTTGTTTTTCAATCGTTTCACCTGCTGCCGACCTTGACTGCTCTTGAAAACATCCAAATCCCCATGTTCGAAACGGCCCGCTCGGCGCGGCAACGAGTCGCCCACGCGCGCGAATTGCTCGAGCAGGTGGGGTTAACCGTCCGCGCGGATCATCTGCCTGCCCAGCTGTCGGTCGGCGAGCGACAGCGCGTCGCCATTGCCCGCGCCTTGGCGAACGATCCGCGGCTGCTGCTGGCCGACGAGCCGACGGGCAATTTGGATTCCGCCGCCGGCGCCGGCGTGCTCGACCTCTTCGACCGCCTCCATCGCGAGCGCGGCTTGACGCTGGTCGTCATCACCCACGGCGCGGAGGTTGCCGCTCGGGCAGAGCGGACTGTGATTCTGCGCGATGGCCGACTGCAAGAAACGCCGGCCTGAGGAGCCACCATGCGCCTAGTTACGTTGGCGAGCAAGAATCTCTGGCGGCGGCCGGCGCGAACCGTGTTGACGGTTCTCGGTTTGGCCGTCTCGATTGCCGCCGTCGTCGCGCTCGTCGGTCTGGCCGAATCGCTGGAGAACTCGTTTCTCGATCTGTATAGCCGCCGTGGCACCGACCTCGTCGTGCAGCGCCGCGGCGGAAACGTGCAATTAACGAAGGTTTTGCCGCTGAAACTGGCCGAGCGCATTCGGACCGTCGCCGGCGTCCGCGAAGTCGTGGCCGGCCTCGCCGACATGATCGCCTTTGAAAAACAAAATCTTTACAACGTCCTCATTAACGGCTGGGAGCCCAACAGCCCGGTCTGGGATCGCGTGCATTTGCTGTCCGGCGAAAAGCTCCGCGAAGGCGACGAGCACCAAATTCTCCTTGGTCGGATTTTGGCGGCGAATCTCGGCAAAAAAGTCGGCGATGAGATCACCCTTTACGGTCACACGTTCCACGTGAAGGGCATTTTCGAGAGTTTCAGCGTTCATGAAAACGGCGCGGTCTTTATGCTCTTGGCCGATCTCGAGCGCGAAATCGATCGGCCTGGCCAGGTTACCGGCTTCGCCGTTCACGCGATCGATCGGTCGCCCGCGGCGGTGCAAGCCCTGGCGCGAAAAATCGAAGCGCTGGACCCGCAGATCTCCGCCAAAACATCGCGCGAATTTGTCGAATCGCTCAGTCAGATGAAACTCACGCGCACCATGTCATGGCTGATGGCCAGCATCGCAATTGCAATTGGCGCCATCGGCATGCTCAACACGATGGCCATGTCCGTATTTGAACGCCGCGCCGAGATTGCCGCCCTGCGCGCAATCGGCTGGCGGCAACGCCGCGTGGTCGGACTAATCCTGCGCGAGGCGCTCATCGTGGCCGGGTTCGGCGCGCTGGCAGGCATCCTCGTGGGCGTTGCCGCGATCCAATTTCTCGCGCACTGGCGTCAAACCTCCGGACTGGTTCAAGGTGACATCTCGTTCCGCGCGATTGCGGAAGGACTGATCATCGCCGCCCTGATGGCAGTCCTCGGCGCTTATTTGCCGGCTCGCAGCGCTGCGCGGCGGAACATCGTGGCGTCGCTGCACGGCAGTTGACGGAGCAGGTTCGCCGCCTGACACGGCGAAGCGATCAGTCGCCGAGGAGTTTGGCGATGATGAAGATCACAATCGCCCCCCCAATCCCGCCACCCCCCAGCAAATAGACGAGCGAATAGCCGACTGCCGCAATTGGCATCAAAGAGATTGCAAAAATATCCACGATCGACTCCTTAAAAAAGTTTGGAAGGGTTCAAACGAAGCCATGCAGCGGAACACCGCATCGGCAAATCCGGCTGGCCGCGTCATCTTTCGCTGAGCCGAAAAATAGCGCCGCCTTCAAACCGTTAGCCCTTGGTGAAAGGGGACAATGAGGGCCGAAAACAGCGCGGGTCCTGTTCGGCCGCCTTATTTGCTGAAATCGCTCAGCGGCTTCGGTGCATTGAATTCAGAACGGATCGCGCGGCCCGTGTCGCGATCATAAATTACGTATGCGTCGCCGGTCGCGGCCGGATGAAACTCATACCGTTCCGGCTTCATCAACTCGGCCGAAAGCACGAAGGCCGAGCCGAGAATCAATGAGCCAACAAAAATCGCCGCCGCGATCTTGTGATGGCCATGCAACGGTCGATCAGAATTTGGCATCGCAGAATTCCTTGAATCAAACAGAGAAGGGAGAGTCGCCTCGGTTATAGTCGCCCAAAGAGAACGACAATCTCGCTGATGCAATTTTGGTGCCAGCTCGTATTCGGAGGCCCCGCGCGCGAAACTGCTAGCTTTTCACAGGAAATCCAAGGGCCCATGCAAGGCGCCTTACCAGAGTGGCCGCTTTAGCATCACCGTAGCCGCGCCGCATTCGCCTCCGACCATCCCCGTGCAAACGTGGGCAGCTACCGGTCGCAAACAAGCGCAGGCGATACTGGTCGCCACCCGACGACGATGTTCCGCAAATATCATCGGCGCGAATTCAACTTGTAGGGTGCGGACCAACCACCCCTTTCAAGCTAGCATAGGCCTTGTGGTCGAGCGGGGAGCGACGGTGTAACATGAATTGGCGCTTCGAGTTCTTTCTTTTGCACGGAGGGTCGCGGTCATGTTGTTAGATAAGGTTTTCGAGCGGTTCGCCCTGTATAGTCCGGTCACGGTCATGATGCGCGGAATTTTGACCTATGCC
>DASRSE010000293.1:0-9549 GCA_035656655.1 Pirellulales bacterium | reverse complement strand
CGGGCATGAAGATGGACGACAAGCCGATCGACGGGCCGAAGAACAATCCGATGATGCCGATTGCCTGGGTGCGAACTTACACGGGAACGGCTGGCAAGCCGGCGCGGATTTTTGCGACCACGATGGGAGCGGCGACCGATCTGATGGCCGAAGGGACTCGGCGGATGCTGGTCAATGCCGCCTATTGGTGCCAGCACATGGAAGACAAGATCGCCGAGAAATCAAACGTCGAACTGGTCGGTGAATACAAACCTTCGGATTTCCGCGGCGGCGGTTATATCCGCGATCTGAAGCCGGAAGACTTCGCGATGAAGCCGGAACAAAAACCGGCGAAATAAGCGCCGGCGCCCGTCTCGACCGGCCGCGGGCGGTGGAACCGGACACGAATGGCCATCGCGGCGGCGCGCTAGCTTTCGTTGTCCTTCAGGCCGAGGCGCGATAACCAGCGTCCGCGGGCCGGCTTTTGCATTGCGCCCGCGTGGCCCTCGCCCTCGTTGGAATGCTGCGCGCCCTTGTCGGCGGCATACGATTGCAGTTTTTCTTCGATTTCGGCCCGATCGCGTGCGATCCGCGCCCGTTCAATGGAAAAGTCGACTTCGGCCCGCTTCAGCTTTTCGCGGAGGGCCTCTTGGAGCTCTTGGAGCTTGGCCCGCTCGCGCTGGATCACTTCGTCCATGCTGAACGAGGCTTCAAAGTCAGGCGCGGCGGCCGCCGCGGCCGGCGGGTGGCGTTCTAACTCGACGATCCGGGCTTGCAGTTGGGCGATCTCATGATCGCGCTGCGCGACGACTTCGTCGGTGATATGGATGGCCCCTTCGAGCGAGAGCCGGTCCTGCGCCGCTTGCGGATTGGCGTCTTCGGCCGAGTCCTCCAGCGCCGCCAGCAGCCGCCGTTTTTGCGCTTCCCAATCGAGTTTTTCTTCGACCTTTTGCGCGGGTCCGGCCTGCTCGCGCGCCTCGGAGAGGCGATCTTCGAGTTCGGCGTTGCGCCGCTTCAACTCGCGCACGTCTTGCACCGCCAATTCAAAGCGGCGCTGCAGATCGTCGAGCCGGCGCAGATCGGCTGGCGAAGTCTCCGCCGCGGCCGCCGCGTCGGGCACGCGCTCGGCCGCGGCCGACAATTGCGCTTGCAAGTCGTCGATCTTTTTGACCTGCGCCGCCCGCTGCGCGGCCCCTTCGTCGCGCTCCGAAATCCAAGCCACATGCGCCTGCTGCCAGAGCTCTTGTTCTTCGGACCAGGCGGATTTCTGTTTCTTCAAGCTGTCGCACTCGCCTTGGAGCGCGGCTTGCGTCTGTTTCCACTGCGCCTGTTTTTTGGCAAAGGCGGCATTCGCCTGCAGCAACTGGTCGCGTTCGCTTTGCAGCGCGCCAAGCTGCTCCGCGCCGGTGGCTCGATTCGCCGATTCGGCGGCCAAGGCGTGCCGCAGTTGCTCCGCCTCTTGAGAAAGTTCGGCGAAAACGCGCTCCAGTTGGCTCACCGCTTGCCGCTGCTCTTGTTCGCGCAAACGCGTTTGCTCCGCCTCGCGCTGGGCGGCCTGGGCCGTCCTTTCCCATTCGGCGACTTGCGCGCGCGAAGCCTCCAGCGCGAGCTCGAGTTCGGCGCGTGCCTGCTGCGCGGCGGCGGCCGCTTGTGCTTGCTGCGTTTGATCGGCGGCCCGAGCAGACCATTGCTGTTGATCGGCGGCGCGTTCCTCTTCGAGGGCCGCGAGCTTGGCTTGCAGCGCGGTCTGCAAGGCCTTTTGCTCGGCCAGCGCGGCGTCGAGCGCCTCGCGGGCGGCATTTTGATCCGCCAGCTGGCCTTGCAGCGACTCGCACTCGGCAATCCCGGCCGCCAAGGCCCGCTCGAGCTCTGCTTGGCTGGCGGCGCGGCGCGTCTCAAGGGCTTGGCGTTCGGTTTCGTTGCGTTGCCACTCGGTTTGCCGCGTTTCCCAAGCGGTTTCTTTCGTTTGCCACTCGGCTTGCTGGAGTTGCCAAGCCGTTTGTTGCGCCAGCCAGCGGGCATCCTCAACTTGCCGGTCGCCGTCTTGGGCTTGCCGGGCGGCTTCCGCCGCGCGGAGCGCCTCGCACTCGGCTTGGAGCGCGTTCTGCGTGCGAATCCACTCGGCGCATTGGTCATTCCAGCCGACGATTTCATTGCGCAGCCGTTCGCACTCGGCGACGAGAGTCGAGTAGTCCGCGCTGCTGGCCTGCGACTGACTTGCGCTGGCGGCCGCGAGCGCCGCTTTCTCGGTCAGCCACGCGGCCTTGTCGCGTCGCAACTGCTCGCATTCGCTTTGCAATCCGACCAGCATGGCCGCGGCCGCGCTCGCGCCGATCGGCTCGCCCGTCGCCGCGCGGGCGGCGCTGACGGAGCGGGCTCGTTCGGCCAGCCACGCGGCGCGTTGCTGCCGCAGTTCCGCGGCGATTCTCCGCCGCTGGGCCTTCGTCTCCGAGCGTTCGGCGGCCAGTTGTTCTTGTTCGTCCTCGAGCCGCCGCTCGCGTTCTTCGAGCCGCTGCCGGCGGCGGACAAAGTAGCGCCGTTCGTCGGCCAATTCTTCGCGTTCCGCATCCAGCTCGCGCTGCAACTTGCGCAGCCGCGCCAACAACCCTTCGGAATCGGCCGCCGCGCTCTCGTCGCCGCTGACCTCGCCTGGGCGCAGCGGCAGCGTTCGCAGCTCATTGGCTGGCAATTCCACTTCGCTGGTGGTCAAGGGTCGAGACATGCGCTAAATCGATTTATCGTTCAGGCGTTTTTGCATCGCGCCGTCCATTGCTCGCGAATCCATTTGCTTTGCGAAGCGCGTCGGGCGCCGAGTGGCACGGTGGGACCAGCACGGCGCACGCCGTGCGCAGGCCCACCAATTTCGACGGTTTTGGCTTTCGACGGAATTCTCTCGCAGCGATGTTGCTGATTCGGCGGTGTTGATTTTCGACGGCTTTGGCTTTCGACGGAATTCTCTCATGGCGGTGTTGCTTCGTGTCATGCTTGCGTTCAGCGGCTAGCTGTACGTGGCGTGGTGGGCCCGCGCTCGCTGCGCGAGCTTGTCCCACCCTACGGCCCTTGGTGATTCATGCGGCCCTGCTTGCGGCCTGCTTGTGGCCTTGCGCAAATATTTCGAGTTGCTTGTAGGGTGGGACCAGCACGGCGCACGCCGTGCGCAGGCCCACCAATTTCGACCGTTTTGGCTTTCGCCCGAATTCTCTCATGGCGGTGTTGCTTCGTGTCATGTTTGCGTTCAGCGGCTAACTGTACGTGGCTTGGTGGGCCCGCGCTCGCTGCGCGAGCTTGTCCCACCCTACGGCCCTCGCGGCCCTGCACAAGCTCAACGCATTTTCAGGCGTGGTGGGCCCGCGCTCGCTGCGCGGGCTTGTCCCACCCTACGGCCCGCGCGGCGTTTTGTCGCGCGGCGTCGTTCATTTCAATTCCTTAATAAAGCGGGCAAAGCGGGCGTCGAGCATGCGAAAATCAGACCCGAACACGCTGACAAAATCGGCGTAGCGGTCGCGGTCCGAATAATCGCGGAACGGCGGCCGCTGCGCTGTTTTTTGCAAAAACTGGGCGTAATCGCGCGGCTGCGTCTCCACGAGAAAAAACGTGAATGCCCAGGCTTCCGCATAGGCGCTTTGCGGATCGGACTTGAACCGCTGATCCGAGGTAATCAGCTCTTGCAGCGAGGTCGCCGTTCGTTTCGTCGCTTGATACTGGCGAAACTGCTCGAGCCGCGTCCGATTGATGCGATCCGCGCGGTCAGGAAAATTGCGCGAATCGTGGACGCCGGCCGGTTCGAACATGGTCGCCAAACCCTCGCACACCCAGTCCGGATTGTGCACGAACCGATTGTGGATGCCGATGTTAAAGGCCGTTTGGTGGGTCGCCTCATGGACGATCGTGTCGGCCGTCTCTTGCCAATTCCGCGACTTGGTCGCAGCGCCCCCTTGGTCGTACATCATCAGGCGATTGGTGATCTGCCAATAAAAGCCGACGATTTCGTCACGGACCACGGTCCCTGAATGACGCCCCGCCTCTTGAAACTCGGCTTTGTTGTGCCAGACAATCGCCACCAAGGGAAACTCCGGATCGTGGAGCGTGAACCCGCGCACCGAAAAGTAATGCACGCAAGAGGCGTACAACTCTTCGAAGCGATCGGGCCAAATTTCTTTTTGTCCTAGCGGATACGCCACGACGAAATGGCGCGTGCTGCTGACCTCAAACCGTTCGCCCAATTCGCGCTCCAGGCGGCGGCGCAGTTCGCTCGAGGTGTACGGGCGAAAGGCCTCGTTCGACCAGCGAGCGTTGGTCGCGGCGTCCGCTTTGAAATTCCACCAGTGGCCGTCGCGCGCGAGCAGCCCCAGTTGCTGTTCGTGCTGATAGAGCATCCGGCCTTCGACATGCTCGCCGTTAAGGTCGGTTTCAAGCATCGACTGCGTATCGACGGCGCGGACGGAGGCGGAGCAGAACGCCAGCCCGCACAATACGCAAAATCCGCCCAACCGCGCCATAACCCACCTCGCTAGAGAATCGCTCAAGCTACCTTATGGAAATGTAGGCCAGAAAAGGCCCACGTCGGCCGGCGAAACGGCCTACCGAGGCGTTTTTGCCGAGAAATCGGGAGGAGGGCGCGGTGCAAGCGCTCCGGCAGGCGCGCACTCAAGGCAGTCAAGAAAGGGCGCCGGTAGCCAAAGCGCCGGCAGCCAAAGCGACGGCCATCAGCCGCGGCGGAGATTCGTGGCCCGCACGAGGGCTCGGTCGGGGCCGGTTCATGTTTCAAGTGCAGGGACGCCATCCGATCGCACCGCGAGCGCCGGATCACCAAGTTCGATTGCAGGCGTCTGCTGGTGGGCCTGCGCACGGCGTGCGCCGTGCTGGTCGCCACCCTACAATCGTGCTGGTCGCCACCGTACAATCGTGCTGGTCACCGCCGTGCCGCGGTGCTGGTCGCCACAACCGTTTTCTATCGCCACCCGACAACGGCTTTGGCCGAACCCGTGCGGCGAGTGGAGCGAAGGGCGAGGCGGCGCGAGCTGTCAGAACTTGCTGGTGGCGGCTTTTTCGCCAAACAAGGGCAAATAGCGGTAGTATATCTCCAGCGTCAAGATCGCCAAGCACGTGTTATAGTGCCGGCCGCCGGTCACGGCGTGCCCGCCGGAAAAATACCAACTGCCGGACTCGTGCCCTTCGGAAGCTTGGGTTTTCACCAACATCTCGCGCAATAAGCCGTTGAACCTCGGCCAGCCGTGGCTATCCGTGTGGTGCAAAACCTGCGCGGCATAATAGTTGTAATACATGTTGTCGGGCGACGGTCCGGTCTTTTCGAGGAACTCGATCCCCTTGGCCATGCCCGGCCGCTGCCGATCCCAGCCCAAATAGATTCGCGACAACAGGCCCACGGCCGTTGTCGTCTCCGTCCCTTTCGAGGGCGATTGGTAGCCATAGCCGGCGCCGCCGTCGGTCTGCACGCTGTCGAGATATTTCTGAGCCAGCAGAAACGACGGCGAAGGGACGTCTAGCCCGGCCATCTGTGCGCTCTTCAGCGCCATCAGTTGCCAACCGAAGACGGTCGTATCGCCCGGCTCGCCCGGAAAATAGCGCCAGCCGCCGCCATGTTGGTCTTGCGCATAGAGGATGAACTTAATCGCCGATTTCGCATAGTCCTTGAGAACATCTTCCTTCGTCAAGGCATAGGCTTCGCATAGCGCAATGGCCGCGATGCCTTGAGCGTACATCGTTCCCTCTTGGAGATCGCCTCCGTGCGGCGTTTGCAATAAACGATTGGCAAGATAATACAGCCCGCGCTGAATCGTCTCTTGAAACTCGCTATCGTCGCGTTGGTTGTATCCCGCCCCGAAAAAAGCCAACAGCGCCAAACCGGTCGAGGCGGTGGTCGAGGCGGCGCTGCCCGGGTCGCGGCAGAGTCCATTGCAAGGCCCTTCGTTATGGTTGAAGTGCCAGGCCCCGTCCTTGCGCTGGTGCGCCTTCAGCCAGCGCAAGCCGCGTTCCACGGCGGCTTCGCTGGCCGGCGTGCCGCCATGCGACAAGGCGAAGTCGCTCCGCCACTTGCCACGATCGGCGATGTCGCCGAGCACCGGCCCGCCGATTTTTCCCACGGCGACCGGACCGGGGCCGGGCGCGCGGGATGAGACGGCGGCCAGCGCCGCTTGATCGGATATCTTGAAGGGATTGCGCGCAACCGGCGGCGGCTGCGCCGCCGGCGTGCCGGCCGGCGGAGTTTCTGGTGGCGGGTTCGGCCGGTCGGGCTGCTCCGGCGGGAGCGCGGGGGGCAGCGCGGGGGGCGCCGGTACTAAGTTGGCTAACTCCGTGGTTCCACCGCCAACCGCCTCATCATGCAGAATCGGCCGCGCCGCCGTGGGCAATGAGTCCGCCGGATTGGAGCGCAACAACAGCGGCTTCCAATCAAGATTCGAAAGGTCGCTGGACTCAATCGTAAAGTCGGCCGGCGGGGCGGAAGTTTGCGCCCAATTCAATGCCAGTGAGAGCCCCAACAAGAATGTCGCGTGCAGCAAGACGCTGCCCAAAAAGCTCGACGTGCGGCCCCAACTCCAGCGCTCCGCCTCGGCCCGTCGGCCGAGCGCCAACACGAGCGGCGCCGCCACGACAGGCGCAGGCAGTTCAGCAGCCGCTCGCTTTCGTCGAGAAAACATCACGGGGCAGGCTCACAGGTTCAACAGCAAACAACCATTCGGGCAAACAAGTCGCCACGGCAGGCCGGTTTTTCCACCGGCGGGCCGCGGAATCGCTCGCATCCTTTAAGATCGGTCGAAATAGAGGTCGAAGGCGAAAACTCCACCGATCTTACCAATTTTAACACCTTTGCCGTGAAATATCGCCCGACTGCCGAGAAAATGCCGGTTGCGAGCCGATTGCCGCGCCCCCCTGTCCGCCGCCGCAAAAACTCGCTAAAATTCGCGTTTAACCTTTTGTCAGCCCTTTTGTTAGCGTGGTCGCCAGACTGCCGCGGATTCCTCATGGCCAAGAGCAAGAAAAAAGTTGAAACCGTATTTCTCGTCTGCGAGGAAACGGGAGACCATAACTACACGATTCGCCGCAAATCGGGGGGCGAAAAGCTGAAAATCAAAAAGTACAGCCCGCGCCTCCGGCGGCACACGCTCCACGCCGAAAAGAAAAAATAGGCTCGGAGCGAACGCGTTTCACTCGGGGCCAAGGCGTCTGGCGAACTCCCGTTCGCGCCGGCGCAGCGATTTTCACGGACGAGCGGTCATGCCCAAGCAGTGGCGAATTCATTCTCACGATTCGCAGCGGATCGCCCAACTGGAACGAGCGGCCGGCGTTCCAACCGTCGTCGCGCAGCTCCTCCTCTGCCGCGGAATCTATGACCCCGCCGATGCACGGCTCTTTCTCGACGCCAAGCTGAGCGGGTTGCGCGAACCGGACGCTTTGCCGGGCGTCCTGCGGGCCGCCGAGCGAATCATCGCGGCGGTGGCCGCCCGCGAGCGCATTACGATCTATGGCGACTACGACGCCGACGGCATGACGGGCACCGCGACCCTGTTTCTTTGCTTGCGGCTGCTGGGGGCCGACGTCGGTTACTTTGTGCCGAACCGGCTCGACGATGGTTACGGTTTGAATGCCGATTCGCTGCGGATGCTCGCCGAGCGCGGCACGAAGCTCGTGATCACGGTCGATTGCGGAATCGCCAATATCGCGGAGGCGGAGATCGCGCGCGAGCTGGGGTTGGAACTCATCATCACCGACCATCATGAGTTTGCCGAGCGGCTGCCGGCCGCCGCCGCTTTGATTCATCCGCGGTTGCCGGGCCATGCGTATCCGTTTGGCGGGCTGAGCGGGTCGGGGGTCGCGTTCAAGCTGGCTTGGGCCCTCTGTCAACAAGCGAACCAAGCCAAACGGGTCAGCGAGCGGATGCGCGAGTTTTTGCTGCAAGCGGTTGGGCTTGCGGCGATCGGCACGATCGCCGACATGGTGCCGCTGCTCGATGAAAATCGGGTCCTCGTGCGGCATGGTCTGAATAGTCTGAAAGAGCGGCCAACCGTGGGGCTGGCGGCCCTGATGCGGCGCGTGGGACTCGACAAAAAGCTGCGGATCGAATGCGAGGACGTGGGCTTCGCCCTCGCGCCGCGGCTGAATGCGGCGGGCCGGTTCGGCCAGGCCCAGCTGGCGGTTGAACTACTGACCACCGACAATTTGGCACGCGCCGAAGCGCTCGCGGAATATATCAACGAACTCAACGGCAGCCGCGAGAGCCTCGAGCGGAGCATTTATCTCGCCGCCAACAAGCAGGCGCAAGAGCTTTACGACCCGGAAATGGTCCCTGCTTTGGTGCTGGCCGATCCGAATTGGCACGCCGGCGTCATCGGGATCGTCGCCGGGCGCTTGGCGGAAAAATATCATCGCCCGGTCGTGCTGATCGCGCTGGACGCGCTCGGCACGAAGCCGGGCATCGGCTCTGCGCGCAGCGTGCGCGGCTTCAACCTTCACGAGGCGCTGGCGGCCTGCTCGCAGCATCTGGTTAGTCATGGCGGACACGCGGCGGCGGCCGGTTTGAAGATCGACGAGGCTCGGCTGGCCGATTTTCGCGCCGACTTTTGCAGCTATGCGGCCAACGAAATCTCGGCGGCTGATCGCGTCGCCGAACTCTGGATCGACAGCGAGACGACGTTTTCCGCGCTGACGATGCGGGCGGTGGAGCAAATCGAGCAACTCGCGCCGTTTGGACAAGGAAACACGCGGCCCTTGCTATGCGCCTCCGGCGTCCGCTTGGCCGAGGCGCCGAAAAAGATCGGCGGCGGCGGCCGCCACTTGTCGCTCAAGCTCGTGCAGCACGGCGTTTCGCTGCGCGGCATCGCCTTTGGCGGCGGCGAATGGGCCGATGAACTCCAGCGCCACTCCGGCGGGCTGTCTTTGGCCTTTCGCCCCATCATCAACGAGTTCCACGGCCGCCGCACGGTGGAAATCCAAATCAGCGATTGGCAACCGCTGCGCGCTCCATAATCTCGCCGCCCGCGGCCGCGTACTCCGGCGAGTTCCACTCGCGCATCGTGTTCGCCGTCGTCCACCTTCCTTTTCGCGATGGTCCGCTTGACGCCCCCCCCGTGGCAAGACAGATGGCTCGGTTGGCGGAACGGGCACGTACCTACTAGTGTAGTGATTCACTCTGATGGGGTTTTATCGAGGACGGCTCGTGCGCGGCGAACTGTGGCCAGAATTTCGTCGGCCTTGGCGGTCCAGCGGTAGCCGTGGTCGGTGTCGTTGTGATGCTCGATGTATTGCTCAATGGCGTCGATCAAGGCGGGCACACTGCGAAAGACGCCGCGACGAATGCGGCGGTCGGTCAGGTCGCGAAACCATCGCTCACCACGAACTACTCGTCGGGATGAAGTGCAGGTGAAAGCGGGGATGACGCTGGAGCCAGCGTTTCACTTTCGGATGCTTGTGGGTGCAATAGTCATCGGCGATCAGATGCAAATCCAGGTTGGGACGGTCGAGGCATCGATGCGTTTCAAGAACTTGATCCACTCTTGGTGACGATGCCTATTCAGGCAGTCGCCGATCACGATGCCCTCGGCCACGTTCAGC
>DASRSE010000292.1:0-6945 GCA_035656655.1 Pirellulales bacterium | reverse complement strand
ACCACGCCGCCCCACTCAGCTACGGCGAGCCAGGCGTGCTGCATGGCAGCTATAGCTACGTCATGCAAGACGAAGACGGTCAAACGAGCGATGTCCATTCGATTTCGGCTGGCCTTGATTACCCTGGGGTGGGGCCGGAACATGCGTACTGGAAAGCAGCGGGCCGCGTCTCTTACACCTATTGCCGCGACGATGCTGCCCTCAAGGCGTTCGACGCCTTGGCCCGCCTGGAGGGAATCTTGCCCGCCCTCGAATCTTCGCATGCCGTCGCCCAGGCAATGCAGTTGGCGGCAGCGCGTCCGGCCAGCGAGACTGTGGTCGTCTGCTTGTCCGGCCGCGGCGACAAAGACGCGCACGAGATTGCGCGGCTCAAAGGCGAAGCGTTCTAGGGCTCCGCGCCGGTATCCGAAAGTCCTGGGCCATCGCCGTGTGCGGGCTTCAAGTTGAGTGCGGTTGCTTCGTCAGTTCGGCGAGGACTCCTTGCACGATCCGCTCGACCTGCGCTGAATCGACCGCGGTGCCGGGGGCCGGCTGCTTCGCGGGACAACCGCCGATCGGTTCATCCGCGTAGCCTGACTCCGCTAGGATGCATTGCATCGAGCGCGACAAGAGTTGGAGCTTGTCGTGTTGCTCGCCCGTGAGCGGCTGGCGCCCGTGGCCCGCTTTGAAGCCGCGCAATTTCAACGCCTCGCGAACCCCTTCCGGAAAGTCGGCCTGCAAGATCATCGCATCGAATAACGTGATCAAGCGGTACTGCACCTGGCGTGCTTCGTCGAGCTTGCCCGCGGTCGTCAGGTCGTAAAGCAGCCGCGTGACTTCCGGGACGACGCCGCTGGTAGCATGGGTTCCGCCATCGCAGCCGATCAACAAGCTGGGCATGAGGATCGGATCCCAACCGGTCAAAAAACTAAAGTCGGGGCGCTGCGGTCGCACGGCCTGAATCAGGCGGATCATGTGGGCCAAGTCGCCGGAGGAATCTTTGATCGCCACAATCCGAGGAAATTCTGCCGCCAGCCGCGCGACCGTTGGCACGTCAATGGGCGAAGCAAACATCGGAATGTTATAGAGCGTCACGTCGATCGGCGTGTGGCGTCCAATCTCCGCGAAATAAGCGTAGACCGCGGCCGGGCTGAGTTTGTAATAAATCGGCGAGACAATCGCGACGGCGCGGATGCCGAGACTCTGATAATATTCGCAGGCTTTGAGCGTCTCCTTGACGTTGGCTTCGGCGGCGCCTGCCAGTATGGGAACGCGGCCGCGGGCCTCGCTGGCCATGATTTTAACGATCCGCCGCCGCTCTTCCGGCGTGAAGCGGGTGAACTCGCCCGTCGAACCGTTGGGGTAGAGGCCGTGCACCCCCTTGCCGATCAGCCAATCGGTGTAGCGCCGCAATTCGCCCTCGTCGATCTCTCCTTGATCGTCCAAGGGAACTATGTTGGGCGTAAATACTCCGCAAAGACGCGCCATGGTGGATCAATTCCAGTAAAAAGAGCAGAGAGGTCCAGTTTGTTAAGGCAGGCGACTTGCGTCGATTTTGCCGCCAAGAATCCGGCGTGACATGCACGAGCGACTCGTTTTCGACGAGCAAATCTCGGTTTTTTTCGGCCGAATGCGGCTTCCGAGCTGTGCGCGCGGCATGACTATTTTTATGATAGCTTGCCGTCGCGGTCGCTCAAAGCCGTTGATCTTGCCGCAACCCGCCAACTTACGTAGACTTTCGCTTTCAGACTTGGCGCACGTCGCTCACGGAATCGAGCGTGGATGGCGCGTTGGTCTGCGAATTACGAGTCAAGGAAGACCCCGCTGATTTCAGGATGAACCGCCATGAGTTCTAGCCGACACGTGCGTGTCTTGGCCGTGGAGCGATCTGACGATGTCGAATCGGCTCCGTATCTCGTGATTTCCGCGCATGCGCAAGGGGCTCCGCTCCGCAGCGCGATCTTGCGCACTCGCCAATGGCTATTGAGCGAGCAAGATGCGGAAGGCTATTGGGTGGGAGAGCTCGAAGGGGACACGATTCTGGAGAGCGAATACATTCTGTTGCAGGCTTATCTCGGCCGCGCGGACGCGGAAATCTGCCGCAAGGCCGCGCGGCATCTGCTCCGGCAGCAAACGCCGGATGGGGGCTGGGCGATCTATCCCGGCGGCGAGCTGGAGATCAGCGCGAGCGTCAAAGCCTATTTCGCGCTGAAGCTGACGGGTCACGATCCCAGTTGCGAGTACATGCAGCGCGCGCGAAAGTCGATTCTGGCGCATGGCGGGGCCGACGCGGTGAATAGCTTCACCCGATTCTATCTCGCCCTTCTCGGGCAGATTTCTTATGCGGAATGTCCGGCGGTGCCTCCGCAGTTTTGCTTGCTGCCGCGGTGGTTTCCGATCAATCTTTATTCGATCAGCGCCTGGTCGCGAACGATTGTCGTGCCGCTGTCGATTATGTGGGCGTTTCAACCGGCGACGCAAATCGAATCGCGCTTGGGAATTCGCGAATTGTTTCTCAAACCGCCGCAAGAATGGCCCGAGCTGCATTGTCCCGGCATGGCGCGGAGCCGCAACCCGTTTAGCTGGGATCGCAACTTTCGCCGGCTCGATCGCGTGCTGAAGTTCTTGCAGCAGCGGAGCTGGCTGCCCTTCCGCAAACGCGGGATCGCGGCGGCCAAGCGGTGGATGATCGAGCGCTTCGAGGGGAGCGACGGCCTGGGCGCGATCTTTCCGCCGATGGTCTGGAGCATCATTGCGCTCAAGTGTTTGGGCTATGCCGACGATAGCCCCGAAATGGCCTATTGCCACGAACGGCTGAATGGCCTGATCTTGGAAGACGGCGACAGCGCTCGGCTGCAGCCGTGCAAATCGCCTGTCTGGGACACCGCGATTACGCTCCGCGCGCTCGCGGATGCCGGCGTGCCCAACGACCATCCGGCTGTGCAGCAAGGGGTCCGCTGGCTGCTCAAGCAGGAAGTGCGCCGCCGCGGAGATTGGTCAAAAAACGTCGACGCGGAGCCGGCGGGCTGGTGCTTCGAGTATGCCAACGAGTTTTATCCCGACGTGGACGACACCATCATGGCGATGATGGCGCTGCAAACGCAATTCGACAAACCGGCGCTGGGCGCAGCCGATTTTCTGCCGAGCTTGGAACTGCTGGCCGAAGTGCAAGCCGAAGATCGTCCCGACGCGCTGCGCAAAGTCGTGACGCTGGACAAGCTCGCCGCGGCGCTGGCCCGCGCGGAGAATTGGATATTAGCGATGCAGAACCGCGACGGCGGCTGGGGCGCGTTCGACCGCAACAACACGGCGGAGTTCCTCTGCCATGTCCCGTTTGCCGACCACAACGCGATGATTGATCCTAGCTCGCCCGATCTGGCGGGCCGCGTGCTCGAGGCGCTGGCACAGCGCGGCCGCAAACGGGGCGACGCGGCCATCGATCGCGCAATCGCTTATCTGCGTGAAACCCAAGAGGCCGACGGCAGCTGGTTCGGCCGCTGGGGAGTGAACTATATCTATGGAACCTGGCAAGTGATCTGCGGCTTGATCGCGGCGGGCGTGTCCACGGAAGACCCCGCCATCCTCGCCGGCGCCAATTGGCTGATCGCGCATCAGCAGGCGGACGGCGGCTGGGGCGAGTCGTGCGACACCTACGCCGATCCGCGACTCCGCGGCCAAGGTCCCGTCACCGCTTCGCAAACCGCCTGGGCCGTGCTCGCATTGATCGCCGCGGGTCAGGGGCGGCATCGCGCCGTGGCCGACGGAATCCAATTTCTCATTCAGTCGCAGCAGAATGATGGAACCTGGCATGAGACGCAGTTCACCGGCACCGGCTTCCCGCGAGTCTTTTACTTGAAGTATCATCTCTATCCGATTTACTTTCCGTTGCTGGCGCTGGGCCGCTTTGCCGCGACCTTGAAAGATACTTCGGGACCGAGGGACCGGCGGCTGCTCGGGCTGGCGGAAGAGGCCTTGTCGCTGGTGCAATGAGGGGCGGGGGCAGGCCGCCGCAGCGCGGCCGCTAGCCGCACGGCCGACGATTTGGCCGGTTTCATGACGGTTCGCGTGGAAGGCGTTTTTTTCGCAAGTCGCAACTCGGTGGAAGCATCATGGCAATTCCTGTTTCTCAAATGTGGACCGTCGCCACCTATGTGCTCAGGAATCGCCTGCGCGGAAACAAGCATTATCCGCTCGTGTTGATGCTGGAGCCGCTGCTGCGCTGCAACTTGGCCTGCGCCGGCTGCGGCAAAATTCAGCACCCGGCCGAAGTCCTGCGGCGGCAACTCACGCCGGAGCAATGTTTCCGCGCCGCCGACGAGTGCGCCGCGCCGATCGTCTCGATTCCGGGCGGAGAGCCGCTCCTTCATCCGCAAATCGATCAAATCGCGGCCGGCTTGGTGGCTCGCAAGAAGTACGTCTACCTGTGCACCAACGCGATCAAGTTGGAAGAAGCGCTGCCGCGATTCAAGCCGTCTAAGTACTTTTCGTTCAGCATTCACCTCGACGGCCCGCGCGAAGAACACGATCGGGCCGTTTGCCGCGAAGGGGTGTTTGAGGTTGCGCTGCGAGCGGTGCAAGCGGCGCTCCGTGCTGGCTTTCGCGTGACGACGAACTCGACCTTGTTTGACGATGCGCAGCCGGTTCGCTATCGAGCCTTCTTCGATCAGCTCATGGAGTTAGGGGTCGAAGGAATGATGATTTCGCCCGGCTACCGCTATGAAAAAGCGCCCGATCAGGAGCATTTCTTGCGTCGCGAACAAACGCAATCCTTGTTTCGTCAACTGCTGGCGAACATGCCCCGGCGCTGGCGGTTCAACCAATCTCCCTTGTTCTTGGAGTTTCTCCAAGGCCATTGGGATCTCGAATGCACTCCGTGGGGAAGTCCGACGTACAATGTCTTCGGCTGGCAAAAGCCATGCTACTTGCTCGACGAAGGCTATTGCGCCACATTCGCCGAAATGATGGCCAGCACGCAGTGGGAAAACTACGGCCACAAAAGCGGCAATCCCAAATGCCGCGATTGCATGGTCCATTGCGGCTACGAGCCTTCGGCGGTCGCCGCCTCGTTTGGTTCGTTACGCGGTTTGCTGGCCACGGCGCGGCTGACGTTGTTCGGCGCTCCGCGCCGACCGGTTCCACCCACGGTGCAAACTATCTCAGTCGCGGGCGATTCTTTTCCGCCGCTAACAATTCTGTCGACCGACCCCGCCACGTCGCCGGGCTGTGCTGCCGGGGGCTGCGCCAGTTCGATCGACCAAGCAGCGGAGCGGTGCGCGGCAAGCGACGCAGAAACCAATCTGCGCCATGCCGGCGCGGCGCCCTCGCTCGAAGCCGTCGGCAGTTAAGGCCAAGCCCGAATCGGAACAGCGCCGCTGGTTCAGGGCCTGCTTCCCGGCGAATTGGCGAGTGTCGACACGCCGTCGCGCAATCCGGCTGTGCGACCATGGATTCCCGCGCAGGCGCGCACCTGGATCTCGTCATTCCCGCGCAGGCGGGAATCCAGCGCGCCGTCGTTGCGCGTCGTCATTCCCGCGCAGGCGGGAATCCAGCGCGCCGCCGTTGCGCGTCGTCATTCCCGCGCAGGCGGGAATCTAGCGCGCCGCCGTTGCGCGTCGTCAATTTTCGCATAGGCGAGAACGTAGCCTGCCAAAGCCGCGAAGTTATTTTTCGGCCGCTTCTAATCGGCCGGCAGTTCCTGCGGCAGTTTCTCGTTTCAAAAAATGGGGGTCCGCTCGGGCTTCTCCTGAACCTTACTCTCGGTTCTCTCGACTCAACTCCGCTCCGCCCCGGCGGAGCGTATCGCCGGCAGGTTTTCACCCGGAGAACCTCCCGGTCCGGGAGCCGATTTGAATGGGCCGATTGTGCAGGTTGTGCCTGCTCGGGCGCGCTCGACAACCGGTCCGGAGCGTCCGTTTGGCGCGAATCAAAGAGACGCCGCCGGTTTTTGCGGGGATTGATTTGGGAGGAGCAAAACCGCTAGGTTAGAATGAAGGGCGCGGCTCGCTGGGAGCGGCCGGGTGGTTTGGCGCTCGTCGGGCGGGCAAGAAGCGCGACCCTTTTCTTGTCGCGGAATCGAAACGCATTTTCTCGTGGAATCGCCGCGCTCCGGCTGAAAACGGCACATGGACCTTGAGGCTCCCAATTTTGCGCTAGAGGCCCCGCGTCAGCGTTTCAATGACGCGTTGAACACGGTGGCCACGGCCGCCCGCGGCGCGTTGGCGACCAACGAGTTTTATGACCTGGTCGCAATTCGCTTGTCCGAAGCGGTTCAAGCCGTTGCGGTTGCCATTTGGAGCGTCAACGCGAGTGGCGAAATCACGCTGGCCCGCGGCTTTCAACTCGACAAAGTCGGACTCCTCGACGATCCCAGCGGCCAAGCCGAGCATCAACTGCTGCTCCAGCGCGTGGTCGATGGCGGGCCGGCGCAGGTAGTCGAACCCCATTTCAAAGAGCATGGCGAGGGGGCCGGCAACCCGACGCCGCTAACGTTGTTGTTGGGCCCGCTAATGATCGATCAAAAGGTGGACGCGGTGCTGGAGGTTTTCCAGCGGCCCGACGTGCCCGGTTCGACTCAGGCCTTGCAGCTACGGTTTTTGTTGCAAATCTGCGGTTTGGCGAGCGATTATCTCCGCACCGCGGAACTTCGCCAATTGGCGGCGCGGCAATCGCTCGGCGAGCATGTCGAGAGCTATGTCCAAGAGGTCCATCGCAATCTGGATACGCGTCCGACCTGTTACGCGATTGCGAACGAGGGGCGGCGGCTGATCGAGTGCGACCGGCTGTCGGTGGCGATCAAGCAGGGGCGGCGGTTTGTCGTGGAAGCGGTCAGCGGCCAAGACACGTTTAATGCGCGCGCCAGCGAAATCGTCGCCTTGAACCGGCTCGCTACCGCCGTCGGCCGCGCCGGCGACGAGATTTGGTACGCCGGCGACGCGGCCGATCTCCCCCCGCAGATCGAAGAAGTGC
>DASRSE010000291.1:0-6454 GCA_035656655.1 Pirellulales bacterium | reverse complement strand
ACGCGAGATGCCTGAATCCATGAAGCGCGTGGAAAATGTCCGGCGATTCCGCCTCGATAGCAAAAGCGCTCCGACACAAAAACTCGCGGCGACGCCAACTCGCTTTCACGTGGAAAACATTCCGAAGCGAAGTTTTGTGGTGATCCCCAAAGTTTCATCCGAGCGCCGAAGATACATCCCAATTGGATTTCTTGAGCCTAAAACATTGGTGAGTGACCTATGTTTCATCAACACTAATGTCACGATGTTTCATTTTGGCGTGCTGACGTCCGCGATGCACATGGCATGGGTACGGCAAGTGTGCGGGCGGCTTAAATCGGACTACCGCTATTCGGCCAAGCTCGTCTACAACAACTTTCCGTGGCCCGAATCTCCGACCGAAAAACAACAAGAGACGGTCGCAGTCAAGGCTCAGGCGGTGCTCGATGTGCGCGAGAACTACTTGCCGCCGCAGGGCGATTCCACCCTGGCCGATTTATACGACCCGCTCTCCATGCCCGCGCCGCTGGTCAAGGCGCACGCCGAACTGGACCGCGCGGTCGATCGCTGCTACCGCGCCGAACCCTTCCGCAGCGACCGCGAGCGGGTCGAGCACTTGTTCGCTCTTTACGAGAAACTGACCGCGCCCCTCTTGCCGGCCACGGAAAAACCGAAGCGGCGCAGCAACAAAAGGAACGACGCTGCCGATGATTGAGCGCAAGGCGTAATGCGAGATGGACCGGACCGGATTGCCCCTGTCCAAGAGCGGCCGCGCCGGTCAGCATTCGAGACTCTTAGTATCCTAAAAACTTTCTGTGAGACCCGCAGATACGCACGCGAAGGTTCTGCCCCGAGCTTTTCTTCAGCCTTGGTCGTCGCCCAGCGGCCGAAGTCAGTGGATCGGGACCGGGCGAATCTTGCCACGAACCAGGGCCGCGAACTAAACTAGCGGCGTCGCGATTTGTCTGCACTGCGAGCCAAAGCTTGCCCACCGAGGGCTTCGCATGGCGCCGGCCCGAGCCGCGCCGCGGCTTCCAAACGAAAGGGCAGGAACATGAATCCGAGAAGGCGCCGTCGGACGCCAATCCGGCCGAGGCCGCCGCCAAGTATGCGATTCCGACTCTCGAAGAACTGACGGCCAGCGGTCCGTGGCGCGATGCACGCGTGGTCGTGATGCGGGTCAGCGAACCGCTTCCTCCTTGGTGCATCAAGAGCGGCGAACTCGTCGACACTTGCTTTTTGCTGATTATCTCCTGGTTTCCCAAGAAAAAATTATTGTGGGTCTTGGTGGGCTTCTTGCCCGTCTTCGTGGCGGTCGCTTGGGCCACGAAGCGCGCGGCGTTTTACGTCCCCTTGAACCGGCATTGGCTCTGGCGGCGGCGAATTGCTTATCTGGTGGCAGCCTTGTTGCTGCTGCTGGGCTTCGGAGCGATTCTCGCCACCCTCGTCCTCTGGACTAAATCGACCTCTTGGTTGTGGCTCGGCCTCGGCGGCTTGCTGTCGATCGCGTTGGGGCTGGGGTGTCTGTGGCCCGCGCCAAATATGGTCCGGCCGATTTGCATGACCGACCGCCATATTTGGCTGATTGGCGCCGGTCCCGGATTTCTCAACCGACTGCCGAAATGGAACGCGCGCGAACTTGAGACGAACGAGGCGGACTCGGCGCAGCCTTGGTAGGCCTTCCGCGCGAACTAACTAATGCTTCGCACCGAGCAAGACGGCGGAGTCTTGGCCTTCGTTGCAAAGAATCAGATCGAGCGCGCCGTCGTGGTTCAGGTCGAGGGCCGCCAAGCCGCGGGTGTGGAACACTTTCTGGTTCAACCCGAGCTCGACGCTCGCATCGGCAAAGACGCCATCGCCGCGATTGCGCAAGAAATGATTCGGGCCGTGCAAACAGGCGATGAACAGGTCCAACTTGCCGTGGCCGCTGGCGTCGATCGCGACCGCGCCGGCCGCGCCGCGCAGCGGCAGCCGGAGATCGCCGGCCTGGGCCGTGACATTCGTGAAGTGCCCGCGGCCATCGTTCTTGTAGAGGAGGCAAGCGTTGCCTTGCGGCACGAGCAGGTCTTGGTATCCGCCGCCCGTCAGATCGGCGAAGAGCGGCGTCACCTTGCCCGCCTTGAATTGGATTCCGCTTTGCTTGGCTTCGACAAAGCCCTTGCCCGTGTTCAGCGCGAGCAGACCGGAGCCGGCGGAAAAGAGGAAGTCGGGCTTGCCGTCGCCATTCACGTCGGCAACGGTGAGGCAGTCGCCTTTCAGCCGCGCGCCAAGGCCATTGGGGCCGAGCCCCACCTGCGCGGAGACATCGGCAAACAGCGGGAGGCGGCCCGCCTCCGGTTCGCCCGGCTTGAAGTAAAAGGCCCAATCGCCGTTCCCTTGGCCGATCTTCATCAGAAAATGGTTCTTGCCTGCCTTCAGCTTCAAGGTCAGCTTGGTGGTATCAGGGATGCAGGCGCGGGCGACGTTTTCGCCGTGGATGGGCGCGCCGTTCAAGAAGACTTTGACGAAGTCGTCGCTGCCGATCGAGATCGGCAGTTCAGCCGGCGCGGCGCAGTCGATGTCGCGCTCCACGTAACAGACGACGTTCTCATTCTGGCCAAAGATGCGCAGATTGTTCACCTGGCCATCGGCAAAGTTACCGTCTTTCCAGACCGCTTTTTCGCCTTTGCCGTCGTACTGCTTGGCCAGGTCGATCTCTTTTTCCGGCGGCAGCTGCGTGTCGTAGGCGCCGGTTCCATTCGGGTTGTCGAACGGACCAATATATTTCCACGGGCCAAGTTTCGGCGGGGCGTTGGCCTGCGCCGCTTCGACCGAGACAATGTTGCGATAGAGACGCAAGCCCAGATAGCCGTTGGCCAAGAGGATGTCGGGCTTGCCGTCGCCGTCCTGATCGATCCAAGCGCAGGCGGTCGTATGATAGAGCGCCTCGGGAGGCAAGCACGCGGTGTCGTCGCGGAACTTGCCTTTGCCCAGGTTCGTCAGCAGGCGCGGCCCCCCCGGCGTTGCCAAGAGCAAGTCGGGCAAGCCGTCGCCGTTGTAGTCGGCCCAGGCGGCGCCGCGCGCCCCGCCAACATACGGCAGCGGAACTTCGTTAAACGTCGTGCCGGCGTTTTGAACAAGCGAGATTCGGTTCGCGCCGTAGAGCAAGAAGTCGGGCTTCTTGTCGCCATCAAAATCGATCGGAGCGACGCCGATCGCCTCCGGATCGATGCGTGTGATCGCGCCGTATTGAGCAAAGCCGGGCATCCCGTGAATCGCGCGGAGGTCTTCGCCTCCCCAGCCGACAAAATCGCGCTGCGGGTTGTAGTCTTGCAGCTTGAGGCTGGCCTTCAAACGCTGGATCTTCGCGGTCCGCAGATGAAGCGTCATCTTGTCGCCGTCCACCATGCAGGGGACGACCGCTTCGCCGCCGGCGATCAGCGTTTGCACGGCCGGGATCATCTTTTCCGGCGGGCCGCAAAAGCTGCGCAGCAAAAACGGCTCGGCGTGGGTCATGCTCCACCACTCGCCGTTCGCGTTCGATTGATACCAATAGTGATCGATGCACATTTCGCTCGCCCCATCTTTTTGAAAGAAGATGGCGATCTTGCCCGGCTCGGCCCATTCCATGACCCCTTTCCACTCGCGCGGATCATAGCCGTTCTGGCCGATCTGGTGCTTGATGACGGCGGCGGGGCTGGTTCCCTTGAGGTCTTGGATTTTGCGATAGATGATCAGGTTCTTGGTCTTTTCGACCTTTTCCACCTGGAGCACGATCACATAGTTCGACTCGGTGACGATCCGGCCGAGCGCATACGGAATCTCGATATAGGCGCGGCTCGGCGCCGGCCACGCCAACAGCGCCGCCAGCAATGCCAACACTGGCAGCCCGCGAAGCAGGATCGATCGCACGTTCATCATTCGGTTCCTCTAGTGCAGTTGCAAAGCCACTTCCGCGAATCCACACGTTCCGCCAATCTTTTTTTTGGGAACCCGTTCGTCGCGCCGGCTCGCGGAGGCGAGCAAGCCGAACGACCGGTGGCAGGAGCGGTTTCAAGACCATCCCACTCCCGCTGCGCACGCCGGTTACTTCAACTCGGCGAGACGTTTTTTCGCATTCTCTGACCAGGGGCTGTCCGGAAAACGGTCGAGCACCTGTTGCAGGGCCTTCTTGGCCGAGTCGGGTTGTTTCTGTTCCACGTGCAGCCGCGCCGTTTCCAACAGCGCCTCGGCTGCCGGCTCGCGGAAATCGTACCAGGTCGCCGCGGCGGTCAAGGCCGTGAGAGACTCGGGAAAGCGTTTTTGCTCCAAGCGGCACCGGCCAATCAGCAGGTTTGCTTCCGCGCCGCGCTCCGTCGCCGTGCGGTGGACGACTTGTTGCAGCCAATTGACCGCGTCGTCGTACTGTTTCATGTTGCTCCGCGCCAACCCAATCATGAACCGCGCCTCGTTGGCGTCGGCGCTATTGCCGAATCGATTGACGAAGTTCTCGAAGGCTTGCCGCGCCGGCTCCCATTGCTGCAAATGCATATAGGCTTGGCCCAAGCGAAAGAAGGCCCGCTCCGACGTGTCGGCGAGGTTCTGCAGCTCGCCGCGATCGCGGAACGGCGTCAGCCGGTCGACTGCCTTTTGCCACTCTCCTTGTTGATAGAAGATTTCGGCAATGCGAAAGCGGGCTTCGGGCGAGAGGGGGTTCTTTTCGTTTTTGGCAATCGGCTCGAACTTGTCGAGCGCCGCCGTATAGTCCTTTTGCATCAATAGACATTGCCCTTGCATCAGCAACAGCCGATCGACCATTGCGGGCGTCGGGTCTTTTTCGAGCGCTTCGGCCACGAGCTTGGCGGCCGAGTCGTAGTTGTTGCGGGCCGCGAACATTTCCGCCAGCTCGAGCCGCGCATCCAGCGCGAGCTGCGCCTCGGGCCCCGCCTCAATCAGCTCGCGATAACACTTCGCCGCTTGCCGCTCTTCTTCGGCGACGGCCAATTGGACAAGGGGAATCTCGACCGCCTGCAAGTCGGGCTTCGCTTGGCCCATCGGAATGCGGCCGTCGAGCGCCGCGCGATCGTGGGCCAATTGGGCGTGCTGGCGCGTTTCGCGTTCTTCAAACCATTGGAGTTCGGCGCCGGCGCGGTGCGACCAAGCCGCTTCATAACAAAGTTGGAGCCGGAGATCCAAGAGCGCGGGCTGGCCGGCAATTTCGCCCGCCGTTTGCTCGCAGCGCGCCGCGGCTTGGCGCAAATCCTGGAGCAATTTCGCTGCGGTCTGCTGGGCGGCCGCCCGTTCTTCGGGCTTGGCGGCCGAGCCTGGGGCGAACGACTTTTTGACCGCCTCAAACGGCACGACCGACTCGTCGCGGCGGCACTGCGCCGCGCGCCAGACCGCTTCGATCCCGGCAGGAGTTTTGGGAAACTTCTCCGCGACTGCTTCAAACAGGGTCCGCGCTTCGGGCAGCTTTTTCGCCTCGCGCAGCAATTCGGCATTTTGCAATTGCAACTGCGGCACCCAGTCTTTGCGGGCCGGGTCGGCCAGGAGCGCCGGCTCGTACGTCGAGCGGCATTGCTCGATTACGCGGAGCGCATCGGGCACGCGGTTTTGCTGCCGCATGTAGGTGGCCATCCGCAGCAGCGCGAGCGGCGCGATCGAAGACTGGCGATACGGATCAGATTGAAACCGATTCAAATCGTTGACCGCCGTGTTCAAGTCGCCGAGCATCGCGACGCACCGCGACCGCTCCATGTACATCTGCGGCTTGAGCGGATGGTTGTTGAAGAATTGCTTGAACTTTTCGCACAGCGCGCGGGTGCCATTGAGCGAATCATTCCGCTCCTTTGGATCGGCCAGCAAACTCGCATATTCGAGCTGCGCGTGGATCAGTTGCAAATAGGCCTCTGGCATGTTCGGCGTTGCCGGCGGCAAGGCGACATACTTCGTCAAGAGCTTGATCGCTTCATCTAATTGGCTCATCAGACGGCCCGCCGAAATGGCGTCCGAGGCGTCGGTCGGCAGAGTGCGCAACAGGCTGTCGGCTTGGAGATATGTCGCCGCGGCGAGTTCGCCTTGGCGGTCGGCGTCGGGCAACATCGTAAGCGCCTCGGCCGCTTCGGCATATTGGCCAAGTTGATAATGCGCCGTCGCGATCGCCAGCCGGCTGAGGTTCACGTTCGGCGACTCGGGGAAGCGCTCGAGCAGCTTTGTCCCGCGGGCGATGACCTCCGCGAAGAGCCGCTTGGCCTCCGCCCCGACAGGGGCTTGTTTTGCGGCGGCGCGGGCCAATTGAAGAACGTTTTCCGCGGAGCGAAACGCGACATCCGCCAGCCATTCGCTTTGCGGGTATTGCTGCTCAAACTCGCGGCAGCTGGCTTCGCTCTCGGGATATTTGCCGGCCAGTTGCAGCGCCAACACGGACCGCGCCAGCAACTCCTCGCGGCGCGGCGCGCTGGCCGGATCGGCCAATATTTGCTGGTAGAGGGCGACCGCGTCGGCCGGATGCTTGAGG
>DASRSE010000290.1:0-2908 GCA_035656655.1 Pirellulales bacterium | reverse complement strand
GGCGGCTCGTAAACGTCGCACGGATGTCCGCCGATCGTCGTCTCGTTCCAAACGCCGTCGTTCGCCATAAATCGTTTCGAGCAATCCTATAACCAATCGTCGAGCGGGCCACAGCCTAACCGCGAGCGGATAAACTGTGCCGGGCCGGGGGCCGCGCCATGCCGCTCGGCGCGGGTTCCTTCCGCAATTGGATAGCAAACCGGGCAGCTTGGGAAGACGGCCGCTCGCTAGGCAAATTTGGCCCTTGCGTTGGTTTTTACGGCAATCCGCGGTACAATCCCCCAATTGCTCTCGCGCTATCGCGATTCCCAATTTCCATCCTTCTCACGACGAGACTGTTTATGGCTAAGATTTTTTCTGCCGCCGTCTTAAGTTGTTCGCTCTTAAGCTGCGCCACGCTTCTGGCCGCCGATTCGCCGACGAAGCCGGCCGAAGCGAAAGCCGCAAACTCGGTCAGCGCTCAATTGGACCAACTCGGCAGCGACTATTCCGCTGCGGTCAAGAAGCTTAAGGCGCAAGCCTTGGACGCGAGCAGCGACGCCGCCAAGCAAAAAATCAGAAAAGAATATGAGGATGTCACAAACCGGTTTATGGAAGCCTGCTGGAAGCTCGTCAAAATTCACCCTGACGACCCGACCGCGTTCGACGTCCTCGTGAAGCTGGCCACCGAGTGCGACAACGACAAGATCTCTGGCGGGGCGATGGAGCTGATTCTGAAGAACCAGGCCAAGAATCCCAAGATTGGGCCGTTTTGCATCGCGATTGCGCAATCGGACTCGGACAACGCGGAGTTCGCCCCGTTCTTGAAAGAGGTCGTGCATTCGAACCCCGACAAAGGGGCGCAAGGCATGGCGGCGCTGGCGCAGGCCTTGCTGCTGAAGACGAGCGCCGCGAACAATGCGGATTTGAAGCCGGCCGACCGCGATCAGATTCTCGACTCGGTCGAAACGTCTCTGGTTGACGTGGTGCAGAAATACGGAGACGTGAAGTTGCCGGCTGAAGATAATGAAAAGCCGCAGACGATCGCGAAGATGGTCAAGCCATTTCTATTTCAACTGCAACATCTGCGCATCGGCAAGGTCGCTCCTGACATGGAAGGCCAGGACGCCGACGGCAAACGGTTCAAGCTGAGCGACTATAAGGGAAAGGTGATCGTCGTCGATTTTTGGGCGACTTGGTGCGGGCCGTGCATGTCGCTCGTCCCGCACGAGCGCGAGCTCGTCGCGCGGCTGCAGGACAAGCCGTTCGTGTTTCTCGGCGTGAACGTCGATCAAGACAAACAAGATTTGCTCGACGTAATCAAGGACAAGCACATCAACTGGCGCAATTTTTGGGATGGCAAGAGCGAACTGGTCGAAAACTGGGGAATCCAATACTTTCCTTCAATTTTCGTGATCGATCAGAAGGGAGTCATCCGCTACAAGGATGTGCGCGGCCAAGCTATGGACGATGCAATTGAACTGCTGCTGAGCGAAGGCTCGACGCCGGCCAAGAAAGACAAGGATAAATAAGGGCGGGCGTGGAATGCGCCGGCGGTTGATTTCAAAATTCGCCTGTTTACACTGGAAGGGAAGGTCTCCGCGGATTCCGGGCCGCGGAATCCGCGCTTCCGCCGCGCCGTGACACGCCGACGGATAGCAAGCGCCGTTTATCCCTGTCCGCCGGTTTCGAGTTCTTCCCCGCGTCCGCGTCGTTGCCCCGCGCCTGCGTCGTTTCCCCCGCCCGCTTCCTTTCGCCTGCCGAGTCTTGCTTATGCGTGCCGTGCTCCGTCTGTTTGTCGCTTGCCTCGCGCTGGGTTGGGCCGTTCCGGCCGGGGCGACGGTCCTCTACGACGGCAGCCTAAACACGACGCCCGACAGCCAGGGCTTCTTGTATTTCACCAATGGCAGTCCGACCGTGACGACGGGGGGCGGCGGCACGACCCTCTCGACATCGGTGGCCGAGTCGGCCGGCTATTTTGGCCATATTCAAGGGACGGTGACCGGCGGGCCATTCATGGGCCTGAACGTGGACCTGCCGTCGCCGCCGTTTTTGCCGGTCCCGCTCGACCGCGCGACCGGTTACACGGTCCAGTTCACCATGCAAGAGTCGTCGGAGTCGCATCCGGCCACCACCGATCGCGCCGGCTTCAGTCTGATTGTCCTCGGCTCGGATAAGCAAGGAATCGAACTTGGCTTTTGGACGGATCAGGTTTGGGCGCAAAACGACAATGCCACCGGCGGTTATTTTACGCATGGCGAAGGAACCGCGGCCGGCTTCGACGCCACGGCGGTTCATCAATATGACGTCGCCATTTTGGGCGACGCGTACCGCCTGTACGTCGATGGCCAACTGCAATTGAACGGATCGCTCCGCGATTATTCCGCATCGGGCGTGATGATCACCGGCAATACGCCGGCAGGACCGGCGGCCTCCGAAATCTATAACACGCCCAACTTTCTCTTTCTCGGCGACGACACAAGCGAAGCCGGGGCCAGCGTCACGTTGTCCAATGTGCAAATGTTCGCGACCGCGGTTCCGGAGCCCTCGAGCGCCGCGCTCGCGCTAGTCGCCTTGGGGATGCTGGCGGTCTTCGCGTCGCGGCGGCGGATCATGGCTCATGGCGGCTAGGCTCATCGCCTCTCGGCTCATGGCTGCTAAGCTAACGGCGGCCGTTCCTTCGGGCAATTCGATTTTGTGTCGACCTATCTTGAAACCTTGACCTTGCGCTTGGCGAGTGGGCTGAACCGTTTGCCCGAGGATTTCCGCGCGCGGCACGCGCGCTTTTTTCAGGCGGCCCAACAACCCGACGGCGGCTTTGCCGGGCGCGACGGGGGGAGCGACTTATACTACACCGGCTTCGCCCTCCGCGGGCTGGCGCTATGCGGCGAGTTGCATGGAACCACCGCCGAGCGGGCGGCGGCCTATT
>DASRSE010000289.1:0-6232 GCA_035656655.1 Pirellulales bacterium | reverse complement strand
CGATCCACAATCGGTTTGCGCCGCGGTCGAGTTGAATGAGTTCGCCGGTCAGCCCTAGTCCGCGGGCCTCGGTATGCGCGGGGCGTCCCTTTACCTTGGCGATCGTTTTGGGTCCGGCCGCGCCCAGGATTTGCAATTGGTCGCCATCGAGATGCATCGGCCGGTCACTCGGCAGCGCGGTCTGCGTTTCGTCGAGCCGCGCGTCGCCCTCGATGGTTACGTCGTCGAGCGCCATCCGCTGCCCAGCCAAGAGCGACTGGATCCGAATCAGTTTTCCATGGACTTCAAAATGCTGTGTGTTCGCCGGCAGATTGCCCGGATTGGCGCCGGGCGCGCTGCTATTCAGCGCGGCGCGCGATAGCGCCCCGTTCGCCGGACGACTTCCTTCGCCATGCAGATTGCCGCCGGTCAGATTGCTCGGCAAGTTCGGGTTCGGCACATTTGAAAAGCGGGCCGTGGGCAAGGGGGCGATGGAGGCGGAACCGGTCGCCGCCGTCGCGGAAGCTCCGGGAGGCCGCGCATCCGCCTCGAGCGAGACCGGCTGCACGGCGCCTCTCGCTGCCGCCCCGCCAGTCACGCTCAGCCCGCTCGGCAAGGCGGGCTTGAACCACATTTCCAAGCGATCAGTCGCGCCGCTTACTTGCGGAGAGTCAATCAGCACCGTTCCGCGACACAACATCTTGTCAGGCAGCAGTTGGATCGGCGTCTTGGCCGCATCGGCGCTCGCGTGCGGGCGCGGCGCCCCTGCCACGGTGGCGGCCCCGCTGGCCGCTCCAAATGCGTCGGGAGTCGCGGGCGGAGCGAGTGGACGGTCGGCGTCATGGGTCGCGACAGGGAGCGCGAGCGCATTGGCGGTCAGCGGGATTTCATTCAGCCAAAAATAGATTTCGTTTCCTTGCAGAAAGCCAATCTGGCCATAACGGAGCTGGCCCTCGCCGAGAAGCGAGATCACCTGTTGGCCTTCGTTCGGACGAATGCGCAATTCATTTTTCCAGCGTGCCTCCCAGATTTGTCCGCCAGCATTCGCGGAGGCGGCTCCGTTCGGTAGGTTCGGCGTCGTGGGCGTCTTGCCTTTGAGCCAACCGGGGCCGATCGCCACCAGTCGGCCCAGCCGGCCCGGCTCGGCCGGTTGATAGACCAATCGCTGCGCGTGAATCTCGTTGCCGGCCTGACGTAGGGCGACCTCTTTCTGATCTTCGACCGTGATGCGGCCGCTGGAGATTTCATATTCCATCCGTTGGCCTTGGGCGAACGATTCGCTCGAGGGCGCCCGCAGAATGGCCGGGTTGCCCAGCAGTTCAATCGATCGCGGCTCCAAATTCGACGAGCCATGTCGCGGAGCCGCGGGCTCGGCCGTGGTTGCCGACTTCTCGCCGGCCGCCGACTTCTCGCTGGCGAGCGCGGCAACCGTCGCGGTCGCGGAGCCTTCGTCGAGGGCCGCGGTCGCCTCGGCCGGCGCTGGCTTGGGCGCGAACTTCACATTCAGCACCTCGCATTCTCCTTGATCGGCTGGCCCGTTCGGTTGCGGCCGCACAATGTTTACCTGATCTTGAAAGGTCGCCAGCGTTTCCAGCAGATTGTACTTGAATGGACCTTGGCAGGTGATCTCGACCGGCGACTGATTCGTCGGCGGAACCGAACGGATTGTTTGCGCGCGTGGAACGATCGGCACCAGCGCCGCCGGGTTGCCTGCCGCCAGCACTTGCGCATGGCCCGGCAGGTGGCCGTTGTTGTCGGCGATGGGGGTCAGGCCGCTGGCAGGGGGAACGGACGCGAGGCGATGTTCGCTGGGATGATTTGCGTTCGGATGGTCTCCCGGCAACAGGCCGCTGTTGCCGGCCGCCAGGTGCATGAACACGTCATGCAGCAATTCGATCGATTCAACTCCGCCAATATTCGGACCGCGTTTCGTCGTTTGCGGATTCTGCGTCAGTTTCATTTGCAATTCGCGCCCGTGACCATGATTTGGCCCGATGCGAAACGTGACCCGCTCGGTCGTGTGGACGCGCGTCGTGGTCAATTCGAGATCGCGCGTTTCCGCGTAGATTTCGTCTTCGCCGTGATATCCGCCCGGATTTCCGCGAATCGTAATCAGGCCGGGCATGTGGCCGCCGACCAATTTGCCGATCTTCGCCTTGCGGAGGTCGAAAGGCTCGTCGAATTTGAGGATCGCTCCTTGCGGCGCTTGCAGCACGATCACGCGGCGCAGCAGCGTTTCGTCGAGCGACTGATCGCCATTGGGAAAAAACACCATTGTGAAGGGATTCAACTCGACTTCGCCCGTGTCGAGATTGCGATACTCCTTCATCAAGAGGAGAGCCTGATCGCTTTCCAGCACGATCGGGTCGTTGCGTTGCCAGGCGCCCGGCGGGAAGATGCGGTTCAGCAGCTCGGCGTTGCGCGTGTCGGCGCCGAGCGCCGAGTTTAATTCCGCCGAAGTCGCCTTGGTTTCGCGCACGACCGCGCTCGGTTCAATGAACGGAACCGCGACGACGCGATACGCAAAAAACGCGCCGACCACGGCGACCAAGCTCAGCGCAGTTTGTTGCAGGCGTTTGGACATCGACGGCAGGCGCCTTCAAAACAAGAATTCACGAACGATTGCCAACCAGCGCCCGGCCCACAGCGCCTGGCATTCAAGCCGAACCACAACTTCGCTCCCAAATCGCTCGCAGTCTACGCCGCGTTCCGCTGAGGGGGACACGATCTAAGAGCAGCCGCGAGATGCTGCTGCGGCCGCGGTTCAGACGCCGTACTTTTGAATCAACTCGCTCCAGCGCTGCTGGGATTTTAAAATTGTCTCAATCGTTTCGCGAACCGCCCCATCGCCGCCGCGCGCGCGCGTGACATAGTGCGCCGCTTGACGCACTTCTTCGCACGCGTCCGCCACCCCGACCCCCAAGCCAACCGCCTTCATTACCGGCAAGTCAGGCAGGTCGTCCCCCAGATAGCAGATCTGCTCGGGCTTGAGATTCAACTCGAGTAATAGCTGCCGCACGGCCGGCAGCTTGTCTTCGATTCCTTGCCGCACGAGTTCGATTCCAAGCTCGGCGGCGCGGAGCCGAACGATGTGCGAGTTGCGCCCCGTGATCAGCCCGCACCGATAGCCGGCGCGTTGCCACAGTTTGATTCCGAGCCCGTCGCGAATGTGAAATCGTTTGACCTCGATTCCCTGGTTGTCAAAAATGACGCCGCCGTCGGTCAGCACGCCGTCGACGTCGCAGAGAATCAATTCAATGGCTTGGCAGCGTTGTTCAAAAGTCATGTCCCACCCTTATCCAATGCGTCGCATAAATGTTCTTCAGGTTTCGGCATTTCGCCGCTGGTCGCGAAAAAAATAGCCCTTCGGCCGCGGCACCGCGCTGGGCGCGGAGGAAGACGCCGCGCCGTTCGCTGTGCTCCCGTGCGCTTCGCCGCCGCGCGCCGCGGCGGCCGCCATGGCCGGCGACTTTTGCTCCTCCGGAATGAGCCCGACCAAATCGGTAATGTCGATGAGGCCCGTCGGACAGCCCGCCGCGTCGACGACCGGCAACTCGCTGATCTTGCGGTCGGCCATGATTTTGACGGCGTCGAGAATGAATGACGCCCGCGCAATCGTGGTCGGATTCTTGGTCATCACGCTGCGAATCGGCTCGTCCAAGGCGAGGTCGCGGCGGCTTTCAAACAAACGCGCGAGATCGCTATCGGTGAAGATGCCGCGCAACTTCTGGTCGGGGCTAATGATCATCGTCGCCCCCGTCCGCCGCCCCGTTCGCCGACTCGCGCTGAACACCTCGCGCACCGATTGCGTGCAGAGAGCCAAACGGCATTCGTTTAAAGGGCGCATATATTCTTCCACGCGGGCAAGTTGCCGCCCAAGGTTTCCAGCCGGATGAAACCGCGCAAAATCCTCGCGAGTGAAGGCCCGCATCTGGCTCACGACCAGCGCCAGCGCATCGCCCATCGCCAACATCGCGGTCGTGCTCGTGCTGGGGGCCAACCCCAGCGAACAGGCCTCTTGGATCTGGCCCAACTCAATTACCACCTCCGCGGCGCGCCCCAACGTGCTGCCACGGCGGCTTGTGAGGGCAACCACGGCAACTTTCCATTGGTGAAAGACCGGCAGCAGGCGCGTGATCTCTTCGGTTTCGCCGCTCTGCGACAGAACGAGCATCACGTCATCGCGATGCACTTTGCCCAAATCGCCGTGCCGCGCTTCACTCGGATGGAGAAAATGACTGCGGGTGCCGGTCGAGGCGAGCGTCGCGGAGATCTTTTGTCCGATCAGCCCCGCCTTGCCCATCCCCGTCACAATCAGGCTGCCGCGGCAGGCGAACAGCAATTCGGCCGCGCGGCAGAATTCGGTATCGAGCCGGCTGGCCAATTGGGCCAGCGCCTGACTTTCAACTTGGATAATCTCGCGTGCGTAACGCAATTGTTCGGCGGGAGTTAGAGCCGCTCCGCCCGGCTGTCCATCCATGCTCATCAGCGCGTCATCCTTGACGGCAAACCCAGGAGAGAGAAAACGCTGGGGGATTCTATCCGCAACCGCAACCCGAGGCAATTGGACTATTCATCGCCGTAAACTGCGAATTTTGGGACGTTTCCGCAAGCCGATTGGCGTTGGCGGTTTGCCCAGCCGCGATTCGGCCGTTCGATCGCCTCACCGCCTGTTCTGCCCGTTGTCTCCTCACAGTCCACCGCGGCGCGGCGGACGGAGCGCCTACGGCTGCTTGGCCGGACTTGGTTCGCGTTCAAACGGCTTGCCGTCAATGAACAAGCGGCCTCCGCGGCGCACGAATGGGGGCGCCGTGTTGTTCAGAATTTGACATTGGGTCAGATGCGTCTCCGAATAGCCCTCGAACAAGATCTGGGCAAATCCGTTATCGCCAACCAGCGAATCGGCGATGTCCAGTTGCGACGCGTTCATCACGGCGATGCCCGCGCGGCCGTTGCCGCGACAGTTGACGTTGGCGAGCAGAGTTTGGCGGACGCCATCGTGGGCGCAGATGCCATCCTGTTGGAAACCTTGCACCGTCAGATCAAAGATTGCCACATCATGCACGCGATACAAGGTCACTCCGGTCTGCTGCGCCGCATAGCTCAAGCGATAGTCGCCCGGCAGCTTGTCTTTTTCCGCTCGAAAATAAATGTACGTGTCAGACAAAAACCATTCTTTCGGCTGCAAGTTGGGAAACTTGCCGTTGGCGTTATCGAAAAAACGGCGCACGGCGGGCCGCCCATCGAGAAACAATTGTTGATACGCTAGCCGCGGCGGCGCGAAACGAAATACCTCGCCTTGATAATGCTCCCAGAGAAGGCCCGGCGCCGGCGCCGAACCGTCCAAGATTGCCCCGTTCGCCTCTAAGACAAACGGATGATCGGAGTTCAAGCCGCTGTGATTCGCGCCGAACAGCGTGAAGTTCTCGCGATACGGCTCGGGGTTTGGCTGCAAGATGATTCGATCGCCCGCTCCGGAGATCCGGACCGCCTTGGCGATCGTGCGGACCGGTCCGATCCGATCGCCCGGCTTCGTCGGAGCTGTGCCGTCGAGGAGGTCGTCGCCGCCGACATTGTCGACATAGATGTCGCTGGCCACGCAGGCCGGGAGCCGGCCGCAGGCCACGGCCGCCAGAACCAGAGCGACGAGCCACGAACTCGCGAAAGCAAACTTGAAAGCGGCGCGCATCGGGGAACTCTCCGGAAGGATCGTGCGTGTCTTCAAGTTTAGCACGCAAAACCGGCCCTCGCCGGAAAATTCGCTATAACGCAAATCACCAATTTCCGGCCGCGCAGCCGAGCCGCGGCTACGGGTCGGGGGAGTGACGGCCATGTCGAGCGCGGCCTGGATCGCGAGATGTCTCAGCCGGTCCCCAATGCGGCAAGATGCCGCATGTACGACGAATCGCCGATATCAAAGTACAAGCGGCTTCCAGCCGCTTCAGGGAAGCGCGCAAAGGTTTGCCACAGGAAACGCGTCAGCAGGCAAATTCCACGCGACGCGCAACCCCGATTAGCCGGCCGCCAATGCGGCAAGATGCCGCATGTACAACGAATTGCCGATATCAAAGTACAAGCGGCTTCCAGCCGCTTCAGAGAGGCGCGCAAGGGTTTGCCACAGGAAACGCGTCGGCAGGAAAATGCCACGCGGCGCGCAACACCGATTAGCCGGCCGCCAATGCGGCAAGATGCCGCATGTACGACGAATTGCCAATATCAAAGTACAAGCGGCTTCCAGCCGCTTCAGGGAAGC
>DASRSE010000288.1:0-22711 GCA_035656655.1 Pirellulales bacterium | reverse complement strand
TCTGATTTGGAATCGGCTGGCGCGGCCGCTGCTGCTGGCTTTATCGGTGGTGATGTGGGGAAGCCTCTGCTTGCTGACCGGCGATGTATTGTTTTCGCTGATCATGATCGCGGCAGGCTTGGCGTTTGTCTCGCCGCGCTGGCTTCGCAATCTGGGGGGCGCTCCGGACCCCAAGGCAGTTCGGACCTAAAGGCAGTCAGCGGGTGTTTTCGGAGGGCTTCGTTTCGCAATCGGTCTTGACGCGGAGCGCGAAAAAGTGTCTCAAGGGCACTGAATTAGTAATGTCGGCTGCTGCGGCGGCCGATATACCGTGCACGTTCTTCGCGTTTTGCCGGTCTTTCTCGTTCGGACGCCACGAGAAAACGACCGCTCCTCCGCCTTGTGCGTTCGCTTCAGGATCTTGAAAATGGCTACGAAGAAAGCGACTAAAAAAGTGACTGCCAAGCGCTCGCCGAAAAAGTCGGCCAAGAAGGCGGCCAAGCCCTCGCCGAAGAAAAAGGCCAGCAAGTAGTCGCTCGACGCTCAGCGGCTGCGGCCGTTGAACCATACAACAACGAGAAAGACCGGCCCGAGATCTCCGTCAGGAAATCTCGGGCCGGCCTGTTTTATGAGACCGCTAGTCCCGGGCGCGCAAGTCTGTCACGCCTGTAAAAAATGCCCTCGTGGCATTTTTCAACCTCGCCAAGTGCAGAGCAGAACTCCGCACGGCTCGCTAAATAGCGACTTGCGTCGTCATTTTGGCATCGCATCCGTGCGATGACGCAACCTGTTGAATACTTCAGCAGGCTGCTATCACGCCGCTCACGAGCGCCGTCGCGACCGACGGTTGAAATCACGGCGATTTCTTCTGGCCCGCGCGAGGCTCGGCTCAAGCTTCGTCCGCCATTTCGTCCTTGTGGGCCGCCTTTTCCACGATTTCTTTCTGGACGTTGCCCGGCACCAGATCATAGTGGCTAAAGTCCATCGTATAGCTGCCTTGTCCGCCGGTCATGCTGGACAAGCTGCGCGCATACGTCGTGACTTCGCTCAGAGGAACCACCGCCGTGACCGTTTGCAAGTCGCCGCCGGAGGACTCCATGCCAAGCACGCGTCCGCGGCGGCCGGACATGTCGGCGTTGATGTCTCCCAGCTTCGCGCTGGGCACGGTCACATGCAGATTGACCATGGGCTCCAGCAAGCTCGGCTTGGCCTCTAAAAACACATTGCGAAAGGCCATCGCCCCGGCGATTTTGAATGCCGCCTCGGAGCTATCAACCGGGTGATGTTTGCCGAAATGGACCTCCACCCCGATGTCTTGCACCTGATAGCCGGCAATCACGCCGCGCTCCAACCGCTCCTTAAAGCCTTTTTCGATGGCCGGGAGAAAATTGTTGGGAATCGTTCCGCCGACCACGGAGTCGACCCACAAGAAGTTGTGCTCCGGCTCATGCCGATACTCGCGCAGATGCGGAAAGCGTTCCTTGGTGCAAAAGGCGGCCGGATCGGTGCCGGCCGGAAAGGGAAACATCCGAATGTGCACCTCGCCGAATTGCCCGCGGCCGCCGGACTGCTTTTTATGGCGATATGAACCTTCGGCCTTTTGCTGGATCGTTTCGCGATAGGGGATTTTCGGTTCTTTGACGTCGATTTCGACTTTGTCGCGCCGTTTGAGCTTCTCGCGAATCAGGCCGAGGTGCAATTCGCTCATGCCGGTCATCACCATTTCATGCGTTTGCCGGTCGTGCTCCAGGCGAAAGGTGAGATCCTCTTCGAGGATTTTGTGAAGCGCGCCGGAGAGCTTGGTTTCGTCGCCGCGATTCTTCGGCAGCGCGGCCAGTCCGACCATCGGCGTGGGAACGACGATCGGCGGCATCGACAATTCGCCCAGCGTTACGCCAGTATGCAAATCCTCCAGCTTGATAAAGGCCACGATATCTCCGGCTGCGGCCGAGTCGATCGGGTGCGTTTCGCTGGCTTGTACTTCCATCGGCGCAGTCAATTTCACCGGCTTCCGCGCTTTTGACACGTGAACCGTGTCATCTTTCTTGATCGCCCCGCTGAAGAGCCGCGCATAGCTGATCTTTTGCACGAAGGGATCGATCCGCGTCTTGAAAATCTGGGCGACCAGCGGACCGTTCGGATCGCACGGCAAATCGACCTCGGTCCCATCGTCCCGGTGCGCTTTGCGACGGACCTTGTCCGGCGGCAAGGCGCAGGCCGCCAGCGCGTCGAGCAGTTCGGGAAAGCCGACACCCGTCTTCGCCGAGACACAAATGATCGGGATCAAATGGCCGGTCGCCACCGCCTCGACTTCCAAGCGAGGGATTTCTTCATCCGTGGGAGGCTCGCCTTCAAAATAGTGGGCCAGCGCGATTTCATCGACTTCGACGATGTCCTCCACCAGTTGTTGGTTGACCTCTTGGGGATTGAGCAGAACGCCCGGCGCGCTTTGCGGCGGATGGAGCGTGTCGACCACGCTTTTGAAGCTGGCGCTGATGCCGACGGGCAAATCGAGCGGGATGCACTCGTTGCCGAACATTTCCTTGATGCTCTTGATCAGCGCCGGAAAGTCGATGTTGTCGGTGTCGAGCTTGTTGACGATGATCACGCGGCCGAGGCCCGCTTTGCCCGCCTCTTGAAACATGCGCCGCGTATTGACTTCGATCCCATTGTGCGCATTGATGACGATGGCCGCCGTATCGACGGCGCGCAGGGCGGCGATGGCCTGGCCGATGAAATCGGGATAGCCTGGCGTGTCGATCACGTTGAATCGCTTGCCGGCATGTTGAAAATGGACGAGCTTCGCTTCGACGGTGTACTTATGGTGCTTTTCTTCGTCGTCGAAGTCGCAGATGCTCGTTTTGTCGTCCACGCTGGCCGGACGACTGACCGCGCCGGTCATGTTCAACATCTTGTCGATGAGCGTCGTCTTGCCGCTGGATCCATGTCCGCAAAACGCAATGTTCCGGATATCCGAAATCTGATGCTTCGCCATGCGTCAATCCTTGTGGGTTGTCTTGTCGATTGCTCAGCGTAAATCGGTTCGAAAAAATCGTGGTGGCCAGACGAGCTACTTTGGGTTGACCTCCTGGACGGCTCGGGCCGCGTCGGCCAACGTCAAGCGCCCTTCGTAAAGCGCGCGGCCGATGATGCAGCCGGCGACGCCGGTCCGCGCGAGCGCGGCGACGTCGGCCGCCGTCGTCACCCCTCCCGAAGCGATCAGCGGCAACGAGACGGCCGCGAGCATCTCTTGCATGGCGGCGACGTTCGGACCGGCCAGCATGCCATCGGTTGCGATGTCCGTATAAATCAGGGCGGCGATGGGTTCGTGTTCAAACTGCCGCGCCAAGTCGGTCGCCGGCATGGTGCTCGTTTCGAGCCAACCGGCCGTGGCGACCAGGCCGCCACGCGCGTCAATGCCCAGTGCGAGCTGGCCGGGAAAGCGCTGGCACATCTGGCGAAACCATGCCGGTTCGCGGAGGGCCTTTGTGCCGACCACCAGGCGCGAGAGCCCCGCCGCGA
Organism: Pirellulales bacterium; assembly: GCA_035656655.1. Taxonomy (GTDB): domain Bacteria; phylum Planctomycetota; class Planctomycetia; order Pirellulales; family DASRSE01; genus DASRSE01. Next base: position 19,210 of record DASRSE010000288.1, on the reverse strand, counting down.
GCAGTTGCTCGATCGTCGCCTCGTCGCGAATGCCGCCTCCCAGTTCGCACGGGATGGGAACCGCTTCGACGATGGCACGGATGCTTGCCAGATTTTCGGGGCGGCCCGACTTTGCCCCGTCCAGATCGACGAGGTGCAGATACTCGGCGCCCTGCGCGACCCATTGTTGCGCCATGGCGGCCGGATCGTCGCCGTAGACCGTTTCGCGGGCGTAGTCTCCCTGGCGAAGACGCACGCACTTTCCGCCCCGCAGGTCGATGGCCGGCCAAAGTTGCATGAACGCGGGCCTTATCTCGCTTGGAACAGCAGACTCAAAACACCAAGCCGGAATATGGCACAGAAACTGGCGAGTTGCAAGTATGCCGACCGGGCCTGCGCGCCGGCTTCACCCTGTTCCGCCGCTCCTTCCGCTGCGCGCCAGACTCGCGGCGCAGCGGCCAGAGGGGCTGGGCGGCCCATTGCGATCAGGCGCGCTGCAAGCGACAATGGGACGAGCGACAAGTCGCTGCGTTCCACGCGGCGAGGCGCCGCTCCAATTTCCTTTCCGCGATTTCTTTTTCAGTCCTGCATCGCTCCACCATGATTCGCACCCTCTGGCTTGCGGCCCTACTCGGTTCGTTGTTTCTGTCGGCCTCCGCTGGGGCGGCCGATTCGCCGGCCACGACGGTCTTGCTAACGGGGCTTGATACGCCTTGGTCCGTGGCGGTTCAACCCTCGACGTTCGATGTCTTCGTGTCCGAGTCAGGTGCGGGGCGCGTGATCCGCACCACGCCAGGCGACAAAAAGGAGCCGCAGCCGTTCATTACCGGCTTCGCGACCAAATCCTACGGTCAGAACCCAACATATAAGGTCGGGCCGCTGGGGCTCGCTTTCATCGACCGTGAAATGCTGGTCGTCGGCGGTGGCGATCTGGGTCTCGGAGCCGACCTGGTTCGAATCTACAGCGTTCCTGAAAGGGACAAGGAAAAGCTGCCGCTGGGAGTCGACGATACGAAAAGTTTCGGCGAGGGAAAGAGCAACGGCAAACTCGGACCCGTCGCCGCGGGCTCGCTCTCCAAGACGGGCGAAGGACTTTATTTTTCTGTCGCCGCCAACGCCACCAACATTTTCGCCATTGGACAAGGCGACCCTGAAAAAGGCTGGATCTTGAAAGCCGATCTTGTGGCGGGCAAGCCCGGCCCCTTGAGCACGACCTTCTGCTCGACCAAAAAGGAAGGAGATGTCAGCTTGCCCTTCTGTCTGACGCTGAGCAAGCGCGGGGAGGTCGTCGTCGGCACGCGCAGCCCCGCCGACAAACCGCACTCCGCTGTCTTGGCCTTCTATCATGGACGCAACGGCAAACTGCTGTTGCAAATGAACACGGGATTGAACGAGATCGCCGGGTTGGCCTATTCGGCTCACGGTAACTTGTATGCGATTGATGCTTCGCCGCACGAGCCGGCTCAAGCGGGCCTCTATCGGCTGGACGACAACGGCAAGGGAGCGGTCAAGCCGGTCAAAATCGCCGCGCTTGATCGGCCGACGTCGCTGGCCGCCATGCCGGACGGGACGGCCTTGCTCGTCACGATTCTCGGCAAATATCCGGCCGACTCCAACGACAAGCCGGGGCAACTCTTGCAGTTCAAGGGGCTGTAGAACTTGGCCCGCGTCTTCTTTTCCGTTGTTGGAGATCCGATGCCCGCTTCGCGCCGCGAAAAAATTGAAGCCATGCTGGTGGACGATCCGACGGACCCATTTTTGCGGTTTAGTCTGGCGATGGAGTTGGAAAAAGAAGGCCGCCACGAAGAAAGTCTGGCTCAGCATGCGGCGCTCGGCCAAGAAACGACCCCTTATGTGCCGTCGTTTTTTATGGCGGCGCAGCAGCTCGCCCGGCTCGGACGCATTGAGGAAGCGCGGGAACGGCTCCGCGCCGGCATTGAAATCGCCCGGCAACAAGGCAACGCTCATGCGGCCGGCGAAATGGGCGAGTTTTTAGCCAGTCTCGGCAGTCAATAAATTGGAACCGCCGGCAAACCAAAACACGCATGGCCGCGAGCCTGGAGGCTTTTTTTCCACCCTCGGATCGGTCCATCTTTCTTCTTTCCGGAAACGGATTTCTCGCTATGAGCACCTCGCGCGAACTCGCCGGGCTACGCATTCTTACGTTGGTTGACGACATCTACGAAGACCTGGAACTGTGGTATCCCAAGCTCCGGCTCCAAGAGGCCGGAGCGCAAGTAACCGTCGCCGGACCGCAAGCCGGACAAAAGTACGCCGGCAAGCACGGCTATCCGTGCGTCGCCGACGCCGCCATCGGCGAGATGCGCGCTGCGAATTTCGACGGCCTCGTCGTGCCGGGCGGCTTTATGCCTGACAAACTCCGCCGCGATCCGTACTTATTGCAATTGGTTCGTGACTTTGCCGCGCAGAAAAAACTGGTCGCGGCAATTTGTCATGGAGGCTGGATTCCCATCTCGGCCCAGGTCTATCGCGGCGTGCGGGTGACCGGCTCGCCTGGGATCAAGGATGATTTGATCAACGCCGGCGCGGTCTGGGAGGATGCTCCCGTCGTGGTCGATCGACATTTTATCAGCAGCCGCCGCCCGGACGACTTGCCCGATTTTTGCCGCGCGATCGTGGCTTTTTTTACGAACGCTTCGGATCCGTGCGGCGCGGGCCAAGTTACTACGGGCGGGGAGGCTGCCGATCGGCGCGCTGCGAACGCGGCCGCGAAGTAGTTGGCGCGGCCGGCTTCGCGCCGGGTCGAGCGCCGCCGGATGGCGCTGAACGCGGCCGTGGCGGGGGCGCGCCCTTTTCCGCTTCGCCGGTGATCTCAAACAAAAACCGGCTAGGAATCGTGTCGCGCGACTTGCCCCACTTCATTCGCGACAGCGCCAAGGTCATGGTCAGCCGATCTTGGGCCCGCGTGATTCCGACATAACAGAGCCGCCGCTCTTCATCGATCGCCGACGGTTGTGTCAGCTCGACCGCGACGGAACGATGATGGGGGAGTAACCCTTCTTCCATCCCTACCAAATAGACCTGCGGAAACTCCAGCCCCTTGGCGCTGTGCAATGTCATGAGGGCAATGGCGTTGCGGGCCAGCTGCGACTCCTTGTCATCCGAATCTTCGCGGCCATCGAGCGCGACCGATTCGAGAAACGCCGCCAAGGTCGGCTGTTTCGTCTTCTTTTCGAAGGCGGCCAGCGCATTCACGACTTCTTCGACCGCCCCCCAGCGCGATTGCAACTCGTTCGGGTCGGGATAGAGCTTCGCCAGTTCGTCTTGATAATGGATCTTGCGAATCAAATCGGAGACGACTGCCAAGCTTGACTCCGCGGCCAAGCGATCCGCGAAGCCTTGAATCAATCGCTGAAAGCTCTCGAGCGCCGCAACCGCCGCCGTGCTGAGCCCAGCGACGTCGCTCGCTTTAGATAGCAACTCCCAGATGGGCTGGCCTTGAGCCACCGCCGCGTCGAGCAGCTTTTGCACGACCGACCGTGCGATTCCGCGCGGCGGATTGTTGATGATTCGCAGCAGCGCGACTTCATCGCGCGGATTGACCAGCGTTTTGCAATAAGCCAGGATGTCGCGCACCTCCTTGCGGTCGTAGAACGACATCCCGCCGACCAGAATATAGGGCAATTTTGCCTTGCGGAGTTCCATTTCGAAGGGGCGCGGCTGTTCGTTCGTCCGAAAGAGGATTGCAAAGTCGCGCGGTTCTGTCCCGGGCACGCGGAGCCGCGCGGCAATGTCGGCGACGACCCGCTCGGCCTCGAGCGCTTCGTCCGGGTATTGTTCGATGCGTGGGCGTTCGCCTCCTTTGCGGGCGGCGCGGAGGATTTTGTCGTGCCGCTTTTGATTGTAGGCGATTACTCGGTTGGCCAATTCTAAGATCGCCTCGGTGGAGCGGTAGTTGTCCTCCAGCCGCACGACTTTCGCATCGGGCCAATCGTGCTGAAAGCGGAGAATGTGCTCGACCTCGGCCCCGCGCCAACCGTAGATCGATTGATCGTCGTCGCCGACGACGCACAGATTGCGGTGGCCCGACGCGAGCGCTTTGACAATCCGATATTGGCTGCCATTGGTGTCTTGATATTCGTCAATCAGGAGATGATCGAGCCGTTGGGATTCGGCTTGGCGCACCGGCGGAAATCGCTGAAAGATCTCTTCGGTCAACAGCAGTAGGTCGTCAAAGTCAACCGCGCCGGCCGCCTTGACCGCTTTTTGATAGCGGCGATAGACCATCGCCGCGAGGTGCTCTTTGTCGCTGTGAGCATGTGCCGCGGCGGCGTCGGGGCGAATGCCGTTCGACTTCCAGCGGCTAATGATGTTCAAGGCGTCGCCCGGCCGCAGCGATTCGTTCGGCACCTTGATCTCGCGCAGCGCGCTGCGGACGGTGCTTTCTTGATCGCCCCGATCGTAAATCGCAAATTGCGGCGGATAGCCCAATTGCTGAATCTGCCGCCGCAAGACGCGGACGCAGAGCGAATGGAACGTCGAAATCTCGGGTTTTTGCTCGGCCCGCTTGCCCAGCAGCAAGGCCGCCCGCGCTTGCATCTCGCGCGCCGCTTTGTTGGTGAATGTGACCGCGAGAATGCGGCTGGGCGCGATCCCATGCTTGATCAGATTCGCAATGCGGTACGTCACAACCCGGGTCTTGCCGGAGCCGGCGCCGGCCAAAACCAGCAAGGGTCCGGCGAGCGTGTTGACGGCCAATTGTTGCGGCGGGTTCAGCGACATCGGAGTTTCGCGAGAGCGGATCGGCGCCCGGCGCAATGATCCTCGGGCAAAAGACCGAACCTATGCTCTGCGGCGCACGAGAGCAAGGGGGGCGCGATCGCGCGGCCAAGATGCATTATTTGCGATCGGTCGCAGATTTGCGCGGCGCGGAAACGGCGGCCAAGGCGGACGTCTCCGTCGGCACCAAGAATTCCGGATCGACGAACCGGCGTTCGCACGAGATCGAACTGAGAAACACCCGTTTGCCTTTGAGGGGACCGTCCAGAACCTCTCCGAAAATCAGCGGCGCGCTCTGGCCGGCGGATTTGTCCGGCGGTTGAATCTGCGTAATCTTCAGATGGGTTCCGGCGACGATCGTGGCTTGTTCCGGATCGCTCCAGTTGAAGAGGCTCTTTTCCGGAACGACTCGCTCCGCCGAATCGTTGCCCGTCAAATAGTATTGGCTGGACCAACCGCCGCCCGGCAAGCGCCGAGCCATCAACTCGCGGCGCGTGGCATAGTGTTGGCCAACGGCATAATCCGTCGAGCGAAAGCTGCCGACCAACTCGTCGCGTTCCGAACCGAACAGCGGCGAGCGGCTGGTCAAAATATCGCTCATGCCGCCGCAGCCGGCGCAGGCGAGCAGTGCAAACAACCAAAAGTGGCGAACCATGCGTCGTCCTTGCAATCCTCGGCAGCGCCGAGTTTAGGTTCCAAACTCGGGGCGGCGCCGTTTCAATTGGCTTTGCAACCGCTGGACGATCGAGCTATGCATCTGGCTGACGCGGCTTTCGCTGAGCGCGAGCGTCGCGCCGATTTCCTTCATCGTCATCTCTTCATAATAGTAGAGAATGATGATAAGCCGCTCGTTGCGATTGAGCCCTTTCGTGACCAGCCGCATCAGATCGTTTTTCTGGATGCGGCGGGTGGGATCTTCGCCCTTTTTGTCTTCGAGGATATCGATTTCGCGGACATCCTTGTAGCTGTCCGTTTCGTACCACTTTTTGTTCAGGCTGATCAGATTGACCGCGTTGGCGTCGGACATCATCTTTTCGAGTTCCGCGACGGAAATCTGCAACTGCTCGGACAATTCGATCTCGCTCGGCATCCGGCCCAGCTTGGCCTCGAGCGTTTTGAGCGCTTCGTTCAGCTTGCTGGCCTTCGAGCGCACGAGTCGTGGTACCCAGTCCATGGTCCGCAATTCGTCCAGCATCGCGCCGCGGATGCGCGGCACGCAGTACGTTTCAAACTTCACGCCGCGGCCCAGATCGAAGGCGTCGATCGCATCCATCAGCCCAAACACGCCGGCTGAAATCAGATCGTCGAGTTCGACTCCCTCGGGCAAGCGCGCCCAAATGCGCTCGCCATTGTATTTCACCAGCGGCAAATACTGCTCGACGAGCCGATTCCGAATCTCTTGATTGTCGGGGTCGACTTTGTAGCGACGCCAGATGGCGAGCATTTCCTCCGGCATGTTGGCCGTGACTTGGCCGGGGACATTGGCCGTCTCAGCCGGGGCCGGAGCGTTCGTGTCGGGTGCAATCGCGGTAACCGTCGCCATGCAAATCCTCCGTGACAAATGCCGAAAAACTCGGCGAACCGGAATCCTTCCGGTACGATGGTTTGGCCAAACACAAGTTCAACGAATCTACGAGCGAGCTTCGCTGCAATGCATCGAACAGCCGGATACGGGCTTAGTGCGCCGTGCCGGGCCGCCGCCCGCCGCCCTGTTGTATTTGGCGACGCGACGCTTTCTTCAAGTGGTTTCACTAAAACAACTGCAATCAAAGTGTTCAGGAGCGGAACGAAACGAGTGGGCTGTTTCTTCATCTCTTGCCGAGCGCTTTCAGGCGGCGACAAGCTTAACGCAGCGGTTTTTCGGCTCTTCCTAAGTTCGCTTTATTTCGCCGGCGCGGCGCCGCGATTCGCAATTTCCTTGGTCACGAGTGATTCAATCGAGTCGCGCAAAATGGCTTCGCCAATCAGCCCGCAGAAATAACCGACTGCGGCAAATCCGAGCAGCCCGAATATCGCCGCCAACAGCACCCCTTCGCTGCCGCTGCCGTGGACCACGCCTCGCGCCATTTCGGCGAAGAAGGCGACGTATCCCAAAACAGCGGCATAGGTCCGGGCCATGAATCAGCAACTTTCGCGATAAAGTTTTCGCAACTGTTACATTTTAACAGGCGCGGAAATACCGACGGTGTATCGCTGATATCGGCTGTTCGACGGGTCGAAGTTAAAGGCAATTCGGCCCGACCTCAATTTCTCCTAAGCTTGTTGGGATTCTTGCGACCGCGCGGATCGCGCCTAATTCTTCGCGTGGGGCGAGCTAAGTTGCACAATCTGAATTGGGTGGCTGTTGAATGTTTCCTCTGGGCGGCGCTTGCGGTTCGCTCAAGCCGCTTTCAAACCGGGCCGTTCTTCTTGACGCTCCAGCGCCGCGAGCAATTGTTCCGCCAGATGGCTGATTTGGCGGGCGGCCGGGCTGGCCGCATGTTGGGCCAACAAGGGCTGGCCGGCATGCGAAGCCGCGCGGACCGCCGGATCGAGCGGAATTTCGCCGGCGGCTTTCAACGTCCGGCCCAAAAAGCGAAAACTCACCTCGGCCAGCCGCTGATGGATTTTTTCTCCCGTCTCCAACCCTTCCACCTGGTTGATCAAGGTCCGAATCCGGACTGTCGTGTCGCCTGGGGGCAAGACTTTCACCGCGGCATAGGCATCCATGATCACATCCGGCTCAGGCGTCGCCACCAGCAGCACCAAGTCGGCCGCGGACCAAAATCGCTGCACGATGTGCGTCAGACCGCTCCCCACGTCGAAAATCATCACGTCCGCGTGCTGACCCAGCCCCGAGAGTTGATGCAACAGCCGATCTTGCGCGGCCGGGGTGCATTCCGGCGGCGGATCGAATGAGCCAACCCCGGGCAAAACGTGCAGCCCAAACGGCCCGCGCTGCAGGACCTCATGCACGGTCCGCCGGCCCGCCAGCACGGCGGCGATCGTTTCTTGTTCCTTCAAATTGCATAGACGGCTCACGCCGCCTCGATTCAGATTTGCATCGACGAGCACGGTGCGCTGTCCGAGCGAGGCCAGGGCGACGGCCAAGTTCACCGCAACCGTGGTCGTGCCGACTCCCCCTTTGCCGCCGCTGACGACGATGCGGCGCGGCACGGCCTCCGAAGCCCAGGAATGCTCCAAGGCGGCGCGGCGCACCAATTCGCGAAGTTCGTCGGCTTGATCGTGCATCCCTGCGGCAACCAAAAAAAGGTCTCGGAATCCTGTGGTCTTATTCGAATCTGCTGAACAGCGTGGGGCTGACATTCATTCCGCTTTCGGCCGACTTATCTCCATCGCCGCGGAATCGTTGTTAGCCGCGACTCGCGTCGCGATTCTGGCATTGCATTGCGGCTACGTCGTGAGCGGCTCGAACCCCAACATCTGCCGCGCCAATCGACATGGTTCGGCCGCCTGGATATCGTCGGGCACATTCTGGCCGTGGGTCACATAACTCAACGGCAAGCGGCTGGCCCGCAGCACCGGAATCAGATTGCCTAGTCCGGCCGCTTCATCAAGTTTCGTCAGCAACAAGCTGGTGGTTCCGACCCGGGCGAAGCATTCGACCGTTTTGGCCAAGCTCGTCGCGCTGCCGACGCTGCTCAAGACGAGGTGGACTTCGTCGGCGGCTGCTTCGGCCAGCATTGCCTTGAGTTCTTGGACGCGGAGTTCGTCGCGCGGGCTGCGGCCGGCGGTATCCATCAGAATCAGATCTTGATCGGAAAAGCGTGCGATCGCGCCGCGCATTTCCTTGGGCGTCGAAACGACTTCCATGGGCAGGTCGATAATGTCGGCATAGGTCCGCAACTGATCGACGGCGGCAATCCGATAGGTATCGACCGTGATCAGCCCCACCTTGCGCTTTTCACGAAGACGAAAATTCGCCGCCAGCTTGGCAATCGTGGTCGTCTTGCCGACTCCGGTCGGTCCCACCAAGGCGACAACTCGGCGCTGCCGCGGCGCGAGACGAATCCCGCCCGTGACGCGAAGTTCGCCCTCGATCATCCGGGCCAGCCGACTGCGTGCCAAGGCCAGGTCCGAGAGGGCTGCGCCCGGCGATTCGCGTTGCATCCGCTCGATTAGCTCGCGAGTGACTTCCTCGCTCACGTCGGCGTCGATCAAATCGGTGAACAGCCGAAACAAAGCTTCGGGTAAGTCGACATTTTGCGCCCGCCCCGAGCAGCAAGACAATTCCTCGACCATCGATTGAAGCTCGTCGAGCTGATCTTTTAATTCCTCACGAAATCGAGCGCGATAGTCGAACGTGGCGGGGCGTGGTTCGGGCGAATCGAGCGACGGCGCCAATTCTTCGCGCGGAGGCAAACGGCTGGGGACTTCCACGTCCCGCGACGCGGTCACTTCCACGCCGCGCGTTCCGCGCAGCCAACCGAGCGGACCCCAAGCGCTCATGTCGCGGGTGCGCAACACGGCGGCGTCCGGTCCCAAGTCCGCGCGGACCAAGGACAAGGCTTCTTGCAAATTTCGCGCTCGATAGGTTTTAACGTTCATCGGCTCAATTACCGTTCAAGTTTGCAACCATGGATGCGTTGGCCGTGGCAGGCCGCCGTTCAGCTCGCTCATTTTCCCGGCGGCGGGTCCGAGACCATGCCGAGCGACTCAATCTGCGTGTCCCGCGTGATTTCGTTGAAACTGAGAACCGCCAGCCGCGGCAGTTGCGTCGCCGTCAATTGCTTCAAACCGGCCCGGATCTGCGGGCTGACGAGGACAATCGGCGGGTGGCCGGGCTTGGTGACTTTTTCAAGTTCCTTGGCGATCAGCCGGTTTGTTTGCTCGACGGCCGGCGGCGACATCCGCACAAATAACCCGCGGTCGCTGTGCTCCAAGCCGGCGCGGATCCGATCCTCAAGCGCCGGATCGAGCGTGATGACAAACAGTCGATTTTGCTTGTCGCGATACCGAGTACAAATCGTGCGAGCCAAGCGGTGACGCACGTATTCGGTTAACAGCACCGGGTCCTTGGTTCGGCTGGCGTAATCGCCGAGCGTTTCCAGGATTGGGCCCAGTTGGCGAATCGGCACCTGCTCGCGCAGCAGCATTTGCAAAATTTGTTGTACTTCCGCCAGCTTCATCTGGGTTGGAATCAATTCCTCGACGACGGCCGGTTGGGTCTTTTTCAACTCGTCGATGAGGTGTTTCGTGGCATCGCGGGTGAGGATTTCGTCGGCGTGTTTTCGCACGACCTCCGTCAAGTGGGTCGCCAGCACGCTCACCGGTTCGACCACCGTGTAGCCATAGATTTCGGCATTGTCGCGAGCCGCCGGCTCGATCCAAAAGGCCTGAGTGCCGAAGGCAGGCTCCTTGATGGGAATGCCGCCGATTTTGCCGGTCGTCATGCCGGAATCCATCGCCAGCATCAAGTTCGGCTGCACGTCGCTTTGGGCGACCGCCATGTCGGCGATCTTGATGCGATACGAGTTTGTCTCCAGTCGCATATTGTCGCGGATCCGCACTTTCGGCATGATGATGCCGATCTCCGCGGCGACATTCTGGCGCACGCGCTGCACGCGCTCGAGCAAATCTCCGCCTCGTTTCGGATCGGCGAGCCGGATCAGTCCGGCGCCAATTTCCACTTCCATCGGATCGGTCGTGAGATAGTCTTCGATCCGTTCGGCCGGCGGCTTTTTGGCTTCGGCTTCCGTTTGCGCGACGGAGGCGGCATCGGTCCGCTTTTGCTTGCGCGACATCGTCACCGCCATCGTGATGCAGCCGCCGCCGATGCATAACAAGGGGATGGCCGGCAGATTCGTAAAAATCAACATCGCCAGAAACCCGCCCGCCACCGCCAGCGCTTGCGGCCGCGAAAACAATTGGCGCATGAACTCGGTCGGCAAATTCGTATCGGAACTGCTGCGAGTGACGAGCAAGCCCGCCGCCAGCGAGATGAGAAAGGCAGGCACCTGACTGACGAGTCCATCGCCGATGGTCAGCCGCGTAAAGACCTTCGAGGCTTCGCCGAACGACATCCCCGATTCGACGACGCCAATCACCAGACCGCCGATAATATTGATAATGGTGATGATGATGCCGGCGATCGCGTCGCCGCGGACAAACTTGCTGGCACCGTCCATGGCTCCGAAAAAGTCGGCCTGCTTGGTGATGTCCTGGCGGCGGCGCTGCGCTTCTTTCTCGTCAATGATTCCGGCGTTGAGATCGGCGTCGATCGCCATTTGGCGGCCGGGCATCCCATCCAAGGCGAACCGCGCGGCGACTTCGGAAATGCGGGTGGCGCCTTTGGTGATCACGACAAATTGAATCACCACGATGATGATGAAGATAATGATCCCGATCACGAGATCGTTGCCAGCCACGAACTCGCCGAACGCTTTCACGACGTGCCCCGCGGCCAGCATCTTGTCTTGCGGAGCGCGCGTAAGAATGAGGCGCGTCGTGGCCACATTCAACACGAGCCGCGCCAAGGTCGTGGCCAACAGCAACGAGGGGAAGATGCTGAATTCGAGCGGGGTCCGCACATAGATCGTGGTCAACAGGACGATTACGGCGGCGGTAACATTGACCGCCAAAAACATATCCATCAAGGCCGGCGGCATCGGCATCAAAATCACCAGCACGCTGGCGATAATGCCAATCGGCAAAACCAGATCGCGCGCTCGTGATAGCGGTGATATAGTGCCCACAGTGGGCAAGGCGCCTGCAGCCATCCTGGCTCCCGCAGTCGATCGGATAACGAGATAAGACGTATGAAGAGGGGCGGAAGGTACTGAAAAGGCCGGCGACTGTCCAGGCGGATTTCAACCACAAAAGACGCTTCGCGCACTCGCCGCGGCAGCGCGGCGGCGACGATGAGAAGCTGGGGCAGCGGCTAGAAGTTTGCCCATTTTGTTGAATCGCCGCAGGGCCTAGGCCGACGCTTGCCAATGAATCTCCGCCGCGCCCCTCCGCACACGGCGGGCAACGTACCAGAAAATCTCGCGAGTCACCTCCTCGTCATTCCCGCGCGGACGGGAATCCAGCGCGTCGTACTCAAGAACCGGATCGGCGAGCAGCCACGCGAGCTCTTCAAACCGAGTTAATTGCTTTTCAAGTTGGTCGCGCATGATCGTCGGGCGCGGCGCTCCACCGCAACGCAGTGGATGGATTGGTTCGACCGCGATTGCAGGACGGTTCAACGATCCATTGACCTCCGGGCGCAATTGCGGTACAAACCCGCCGCATTTCTCATCTCTTTCGGCACGCTAGGGCGCGATCCGCTCGGCGCCGGCCGAACGACTTATCTCCGTTTTACCGACGACGGGCACTTCCGCTCGGCCGGTCGGTTCCACCGCATGGACGCGAACGCACTCGAACCAGAGGACCAGCCGAGCCCTGCGCCGTCGTGGAAGCGACGGCTTGCCAGCGGCGCGCGATTGGCCTTGCGCCCGATCAAAATGGTGCGATCCTTGGTTCGTCCGGGGCGCGCGGTCGGCCGAATTTTGGAGCCTGTTCGCAAGCCGCTGGCGCCGGTCATCGATCGCATTGTCCGCTTGCCGGGCGCAGGACTAACCTGGGCGCTCGCGCATGGCAAGTTGGTCGGCGTTTCGATGGCGCTCGTGCTGTTGCTCTCGGTCCCGCTCTTGTTCCGACAAATGGTCATCAAAGGAATCGTCCCACCGGCCGCGCCGCCGACGGTCGAGGAGATGCTTTCCGCGCTCGATCGGCACGATTGGCCCAGGGCGCGTAAGGACGCGGAGACGCTCGCCGAGTCGGATGCTTTGGACGAGGACGACGCCGGAACTCCCGCGTTCGTGCTGGGCTTGGTCTCGTTGCAAGATGCCGAGCAATTTGAAGGGCCGCGGCGCAAAGCCTTGCTCACCATTGCTTCCCGCTATCTGGGCGAAGCGCAGGCGAAGGGCTTTCCGCCGGGCCGCGAGCAACAAGGTTTGTTTCTGTTCGCGAAGAGCCTGTTCGACAGCGATCAATTGGCGGCGGCGATTCCTGTACTGGAGGAAGGGCTGCGGCTCGATCCGGCCCACTCCAAAGAATTTCACAATTTGCTCGCGCAGATTTACGTGCATGGCGCGGATCGCGATTTGATCAAAGCCAAGGAGCACAATACGGCCGTGCTGAATACCGGCAAGCTGTCGACCGCCGAGCGGAACGAAGCGTGGCTGCGGCAATGCCGAATCCTGTTCGATCTCGACGAAATGTCGGCCTGTGCTGAGTTGATGGCCAAAACGCCCAATGAAATCAAGAACCGCCCCGAAACAAATTCCTTGCGCGGGCGGCTGATGCTGCAAGAAGCACGCCTCCTGCACACCGACAATGCGCAGCCGGCCTCGGCCGCCGCCAAGGCCAAATATCAGCAGGCAATTGACTCGTTTCGAATTGCGCTGGGCCGCGGCACGGGCGATAGCCAGATCAGCCGCGAGTCGATGTACCTCATGGGCGTTTGTTTGTTTGAGATGGGGTCGGAACGCGCCGCAGTCGATCAATTCGGCCGCGCGTTTCAACAGTTCTCGGAGAGCGAAGAAGGGGTTGCGGCCGGCTTTCAACAGGCGGAGTTGCTCCGCCAGCTGGGCAAGGACGACGAAGCCATTGCGGCTTTGGCCGCCGTGGTCAAGTCGGCCGGGCCGCCCGAAAAATATCACAACCCTTGGCTAAGCTTGGATGAAATCCGCAATCGTCTGACGGCGGACCAGCAAGCGTATGTGCTGAAGCGCGATTTTGACCGCGCGATCCACCTGGCGGAAATCTCGTGCCCCATCGTGCCGCAAGAACGGACGATCCAGCTCCAAGCCCAGGGGTATCGGGCCTGGTCGCAAGCGCTGTTCAACGATGCCGAGAAAGCGAACGCCGTCGCTGCCGACGAACTTCGCGCCGCGGCCCGCGAGAAGCTGCGTCTCGCCGGCAAACGCTTTGCGCAACTCGGAGATTTGCGAATCGCGACCCGGTTCTATCCGGACGATCTCTGGGACAGCGCCGAGGCCGCCTTGGCCGGCCGCGACTACCAGCGCGCGATTCGCGTGGTGCATTTGTATGAGCAAGTCGAGCCGCGCCGCCGCCGGCCGCAGGCCATGCTCATTTTGGGAGAGGCCCACCTCTGCTTGAACGAGCCCGAACCGGCAATCCAAGCGCTCAAGCAATGCTTGGACGATTCGCCCGACGATCCGGCGACTTACCGGGCGCGCATTTTGTTGGCCCAAGCGTACCTCAACCAGCGCGATCATCTTCCCGAGGCGAAAGAAGCCGACGCCGAGCGGCTCGCGGAGGAGGCCGAGAAATATTTGTTGGAAAACTTGGACGGCGACTCGCTGGGCCCCAAGAGCATGGAGTATCGCGACGCGCTGTTCATTTTGGGCAAGCTGCAATACGAGCGCGGTTTGGAACAAGAGTTATTCGCGGCCCGGATTCGCGAACAAGCGCAATTGGCCAGCGGCGCCAATGACGTGGCCAAAGCGGAGCCGCTGTTTGAACAAGTCGATCTCCGCAGCGCGGCATCGCATGCGCGCTATGAGGATGCCGTCACGCGCCTGGACGAGGCCGTCTCGCGCTACCCCGACTCGACCAACGCGACCGAGGCCCGCTATCTCATGGCGGAGGCCTATCGTCATGCCTCGCGCGAGCCGCGCGAGCGGAGCCGGACCGACACGGTCGAATCGAACCGCATCTTGCATTACCGCCAAATGCAGCAAATGCTGGCGCAAGCCGCCACCCAATACGAAACGCTGCGCGACTTGCTCAATCGCAAGCAGGAACACGCCGAACTTTCTCCCTTGGACAAGTCGATTCTCCGCAACGCCTATTTCTTTCATGGCGCGGCCCTGTTCGATGCCGGCCGTTACGAAGAAGCGATCCACGCCTACTCGACCGCCACCAATCGCTACCAAGATAGTCCCGAGGTGCTTGAGGCTTATCTCCAAATTGCCAGTTGCTATTGGCGTTTGAATCGGCTCGACGAGTACCAAGGCACGATCGAACAAGCCCGCGTCGTGCTCAAGGGAATGCAGAGCGATTCGCATAGCTCCGCCGCGTTCAAACAGATGACCAACTACGATCGCGCCCAATGGGAGCAGCAATTGAACTGGCTGAGCGCCGTCCGCGCCTCGACGCCAAGCCCCTTGAGCACTGCCCGCAATCCGTGAGAGGCCGTATGACCCTATTCGCCGAAACCGATCGACTGGCCGAACTGCTGCGGCAGAAACAAGCGGTGCTGCTGCAAATGTTTGAATTGGGCCGCAAGCAGTTGGAGTACATTGAGGCCGGCGAAATGTCGCAATTGTTCAAGGTCCTCTCGGCAAAGCAGCGCGTGCTGGCGAACTTGCAAGGCGTCGAGCAGTCGCTCGATCCCTTTCGCGAACAGGACCCCGAACAGCGCCGCTGGTGCAGCGCCGAGGCTCGGCAAGAGGCCGCGGACGTGACGCGGCGTTGCGAGTGGCTGCTGAGCCAGATCATGCAGCAAGAAAAGCAGAGCGAAAGCCGGTTGCTCGTTCGGCGCAATGACGCAGCCGAGCAACTCCACGGACTCCACCAAGGAACGGCCAGTCGCACCGCGTATGTCGATTCGCATACGCCGGTCAGTTTGGAACTCGACCTGAGCACCGAAAGCTAATCATGAAGACGCCTGATCCGCCTGCCATCATGGCGGGCTTCGAGCCGGCCGCGGCGCGGGAATTGCCGCGGATGTTGTCGGACGAAGCCCGCGCCGATTTGAGCTTGCTGCTGGAAGCGTGGCAAGAAGCAACGGCGCGGCTGCAGCAAACGCATGCCGCGCTGCAGAACGAAGTTCGCCGGTTGTCGGACGAGCTCGAGATCAAGAATCGCGAGCTGGCGCGCAAGAACCGGCTCGCCGATTTGGGTCAAATGGCGGCGCACGTCGCTCACGAAGTGCGCAATAGCCTCGTGCCGGTCACGCTGTACCTCGGCTTGCTGCGCCGCCGCTTGCAGCATGATCAAGGCAATACTGAAGTCCTCGGCAAAATCGTGGCCGGTTGCACCGCTCTCGATGCGACCGTCAACGACCTGTTGCATTTCACCGCGGATCGCGATCCACAACAAACGAAGTTCAATGTCGGCCATCTGGTTGACGAGATCGCGCAGGCGCTTGCGCCGCAATTGGCCGGCCAACAAATTCAGGTGATTCGCGAACTAGAAACCGCCAATCTGGTTTGCGCCGACCGCGAGATGGTTCGCCGCGTCGTGCTCAACCTGGCCTTGAACGCGCTCGACGCGATGCCGCAAGGGGGATGTTTGACCGTCACCGCCGCCGCCGGGCCGGATCACTGGGAAATCCAAGTGGCCGATAATGGGCCCGGCTTGCCCCAGGAAGTCTTGCTGCGGGCCTTCGAACCGTTCTTTACGACGAAAAACAATGGAACCGGCCTCGGTTTGGCGATCGTTTATCGGATTGCCGAGGTTCATGGCGGCTCAATTTCCGCCGCCAATCGACCGACCGGCGGCGCCCAATTCACATTCAGCATTCCTCAAGTCGCGCTCTCAAATTCTCTCGCGCAAAGGACCGCCGCATGACGACTGCCACCCTTGAACCGATCTCCACGATGGCCGCCTCGGCGATGCGCGGCCGCGTGCTCGTCGTCGACGATCACTCCCAAGCGCGCGAATCCATCGCCGACGTGCTGCGGCACGTCGGGCACCAAGTCCAATGCTTGGCCAGCGCGATCGAAGCATTGACGATTGTCGAAGACGAGAGCTTCGACGTCATCATTACCGATTTGCAAATGCCCGGCATGGACGGCCTGGAATTCATCCGCAATTTGGAACGCCGGCGTCAAGGAGCGCAGACCGTCATGATCACGGCGCATGCCTCCGTGGCATCGGCGGTGGAAGCGATGCGGCACGGCGCGTTCGACTACATCGAAAAGCCGTTCGATGTCGATCAACTCGAACAACTCGTCGCCCGCGCGCTGCGGCACGGGCGAATGCTGGACCAAGGAGAGTTAAAGCCGGAGCCCGCCGCCGGAACGCCCGCCATGTTGGGGACCAGCCCCGCGATGCGGGCTTTGCGAACGCGCCTCGCGCAGGTAAGTCCGACCTCGGAGACGGTTTTGATCGTGGGCGAAAGCGGGACCGGCAAGGAACTGGTCGCGCAAGCCGTGCATGCCGGCAGTTTGCGCAAACAGCAGCCGCTGATCAGCTTGAATTGCCCCGTCCTCTCGGCCCATCTCATGGAAAGCGAGCTCTTCGGCCACGAGCGCGGTGCTTTCACCGGCGCGGACGCGCGGCGCACCGGCCGTTTTGAATTGGCGCACGGCGGCACGATTCTGCTCGATGAAATCACCGAGGTCGATCTCGGCTTGCAGGCGAAGTTGCTGCGCGTCTTACAAGAGCGCCGGTTTGAGCGGGTCGGCTCGAGCCAGACCATCGATGTTGACGTGCGGGTTTTGGCGACGACCAATCGCGACCTCCGCGCGGAGATTTCCGCCGGCCGGTTTCGCGAGGACTTGTTCTTCCGCTTGAACGTCGTCCCCCTCACCGTGCCGCCGCTGCGCGAGCGGCGCGACGACGTTCGTGAACTCGCCCAGCACTTTTTGCAACGTGCCGCCGCGCGGCTCGGCAAGGATCCGTGCGAACTGGAGCCGGCCGCCTCCGAACTACTGTATGAATACCATTGGCCCGGCAACGTCCGTGAACTCGAGAATTTAATGACCCGCGCCAGCGTGTTGAATCTCGGCTTGCCGATCGCCGCCGACGAACTGCGCCCTTGGCTGATCGCCGCCGGCGGCGCCGTTCAATCATTGGCCCCGAGCACCTCCGCCGCGGCGCCGATCGGCCAAAACATGCGCGAGATGGAACGGCAACTGATCGAAGCAACTCTGGAACGATTCAACGGCCATCGCGCTCAGACCGCGCAGGCGCTGGGCATCGGCATCCGCACCTTGTCCGGAAAACTAAAAGAATACGGCTACGCGCCGCGGACGAAAGATTTTTCCAAAAGCCGCTTAGCGGGGTAATGGCAGGTTTATTGATTCAACGCGCAGCTTAGAACACAGCGGGCGGCCCCGCGCGAGTCCGTCCGAGAGATTCCCAGAAAGTAAGTTCGACAACGGCGTTCGCTGGCAGCCGGCAATAGCGAGATCGCGCACGGGCGCCCAGACGAAGCCGGCACGAGGGCGGCCGGATCAGAAAACCGGCAGATCGGCAGTTTCTGCCGATGGCTTCGCGCAGCTTTTGCGCGTTGCTCGAACGGCCACAGTTATTAGCTCAAACCGAGAAGCAGCGCGGTCGGCGGCCTGTTTTCCATTGAATACGGCAGAAACGGATTGCTTGAGAGTTCAATCTATCGGACGCCTTGCCCGCAAGGTTTAACATTTTACCCCCGGCACGGACTTTGCTTATCCAGCGTGTCGGTCACGTCCCATTTTTGCAGCGTGTTGAGCCGTCCATTCGGGTCGAGCATGTGAACTGCGGTCGTCTCCTGAATCGCAGGCAGCGACGAGTCGTACTTGTCCACTTTTAAGAAGTCCGCCAAAAACCGTTGCTGCCCGCGAGAGGCCCATGATCACTTCGCTCTTCGATGCCACGACGATTCCGGTGCTCGAGCAAGTCGCGAATTTCGCGACGGCTCGGCATGACGTTTTGGCGGGCAATCTGGCAAACCTCGACACGCCCGGCTACCTCACGCGCGATTTATCGCCTGCCGAGTTTCAATCGCGTTTGAAACAGGCGCTCGTCGAGCGTGATCAGGCTCGTTCGCTGCCGAGCACGCCAGGCTCGGAGGCCTATGGCGTGACCTCAGCGGCCTCGCCGAGCGAGTCCGTCTACGAAATCAAGAACACGTTCGACGACATGCTGCGCCACGACAATGACAACGTGAGCCTGGAACGCCAGGTTGCCGAGATTAACAAGAACCAAATGCAGCACAGTCTGGCGTTGACGATCATGAGCAGTCAGTTTCGCTTGCTACAAGCCGCGATCAGTGAAAAGGCATAATGCCCAGGCTTCGCCGTTTGTCACTTCGCTAAAGGAACTTGCCAATGTTTTCCGCTCTCGACGTTAGCAGCAGCGCCCTCACGGCGCAGCGAACGCGGCTGAATGCGATCGCCGGCAACATCGCGAACATGTCGACGACGCACAACGAGTCGGGCCAAGCGGTTCCCTATCAACCGCGGTTTGTCGTGTTTCAAACAGACGAGTCGATTCCCGGGGCGCTGGGCGCGGCCGGAGTGAAGGTTTCCAGCGTGGAAACGGCGCAGGTCGAGCCGCGGTATAAATTTCAGCCAGGCAATCCCGACGCGATAAAAGAGGGAGAACACAAAGGCTACGTCGCCTATCCGAATATCGACATGACGACCGAAATGGTCGACGCCATGGAAGCGACTCGGGCTTATGAAGCCAATTTGGGCGTGATCGAGATTACCAAAAACATGGCCCAACAGGCCTTGAGGATTTTGGCCTAAACAGCGACTATTCCCCCGCCGCTGGTCGGGCTGGCTTGGCCCGACCTTGAGACCGAACCAATTCGAGAGCGACCATGATC
>DASRSE010000287.1:0-11244 GCA_035656655.1 Pirellulales bacterium | reverse complement strand
AAGCCGACCCGGCCCTTGCCGTCGCCGACGACCATCAGGGCCGCGAAGCTGAAGCGGCGGCCGCCTTTGACCACCGCGGCGCAGCGCTTGATCTTGATGACCTTGTCGATCAATTCGCCGCGCTGGGAATCTCCCCGTTGGCTGTCTCTGCGTTGGCTATCTTTCGCCACAACTAACTCCCGGTAAGCGGAGGGACGTGCTGGTGTTATATTGGAATGCGGGCGCCAGCAACGAGAACCTGAAACTAGAAACTCAAGCCGGCGGCCCGGGCCGCTTCGGCCAAGGCGGCGACGCGGCCATGAAATTTGAACTCGCGCCGATCGAAGCAAACCTGCTTGATGCCCGCCGCCAAGGCCCGTTCGGCGATCGACTTGCCAACCGCTTCCGCGGCCGACTTGTTGCCGCCGTACTTCACATCGGAACGGAGCCCCTTGTCGACGGTCGAAGCCGAGGCCAAGGTCTGGCCAACTTCGTCGTTGATGACCTGGGCGTACATGTGTTTCGCCGTGCGGAAAATCGCCAGGCGCGGACGTTCCGCATTTCCGCGGATGCGGTTGCTCACTCGCCAGCGGCGGCGCGTTCTTTGGCGTAATTTCGCTTTTTCGTGATTCACGGTAAGTTTCTCTGCGGCGCCGCGGAGGGCGGGCTAAAACGATGGTTTCAAGGACAGGTTTTCAAAGACAGAGCTTCACGGAAACGGCCTGCGGAGACATTGGTTTCAGAACACTCGTTTCAGGAACACTCGACTTTGGAATCATTGCTTTCGAGAAGGCGGACGGGGGCTGATTCGTTTTGGTGAACTTGTCTGCGGCGGCTGGGCCGAGCGATATTACTTCGTCACGGCCTTGCCGGCCTTGCGGCGCACTTGCTCGCCGTCATAACGAATGCCCTTGCCTTTGTAGGGCTCGGGCTTGCGGACCGACCGGACTTCGGCGGCAAATTGGCCGACCAATTGCTTGTCGACCCCTTTGATCACCACGTGGGTTTGGTCGGGGCAGGTAACGGTCAAGCCGGCCGGAATCTCTTTCTCGATTTCGTTGGCGAACCCGACCCGCAACTGCAAAATGTTCTTTTGAATGGCGGCGAGGTAGCCGACGCCGACGATTTCGAGCTTTTTTTCGTAGCCTTGCGACACGCCGACGACCATGTTGCGGACGAGGGCCCGGACGAGCCCGTGCATCGCGCGCCCCTCCCGGTTGTCTTCGTGGCGCGTGACTTGGATTTTCTTGCCGGCTTCGTCGAACTGGACCGCGACCTGGGTGGGAAAGCTGTATTCGAGCTTACCCAGCTTCCCCTCGACGGCGATCTGGTTGCCGTTGACGGCGACTTTAACGCCGGCGGGAACTTGAACAGGAATTTTTCCGATACGAGACATAGTTCAATCTCTGCTGAGGGTCCGCAGTTTTCAATCGTGGTTTACCACAGCTCGCACAAGACCTCGCCGCCGAGGTTGCGCTGCCGTGCTTCGCGGTCGCTGATCACGCCGCGACTGGTGCTGATAATGGAAATGCCGAGTCCGTTGAGGATCGGGCGCAGTTCGGCCGCGCGGCTATATTTGCGGTGGCCCGGCTTGCTCACGCGCTTCACGTGGCGGATCACCCGCTCGCCGTTGGGGCCGTATTTCAATTCGATTCGCAATTGGCTGACGGGCTGGCCTTCGACTTCTTTGAAGTCCCAGATATAGCCCTCGCGCTTGAGAACTTCGGCCACTCCCTTTTTGACTTTGGAAGCAGGCATATCCACGTGGGGCCGCTCGACGCGCACCGCGTTGCGGATACGGGTCAACATGTCGGCGATGGGGTCGGTCATCATACTCGTAACGGTTCCTTTGCCAACGCGCCTTTATTACCAGCTCGCCTTTTTCACACCGGGAATCAAACCTTGATCTGCCATCTTCCGGAAACAAATCCGGCAAATCCCAAACTTGCGGTACACTGCTCGCGGACGGCCGCACAACCGACACCGCCGCTTTAGCCGGGTCGAAAACTTCGGCTTCTTCAAAGCCATTGCGCGTTTTGACTTGCTTGCCATGCAAAATCCTATCGGATGAAATATCTAACCGGTACTCCGGCCATAACCCGCCGGTACTCCGGCCATAACCCGCCGGTACCCCGGCCAATAAACTCAGCAACTCACCGGTAACCAGGCCATTAAACCCGATACTCCGGCCCTCAAATTCAGCAAACTTAGGCGGCACTGCCTTTCTTCGGCTTCTCTTCTTCCACCTTGAACGGCATCCCGAGCGCCCGCAACAACTCTCGCGACTCGTCGTTGCTGTTGCCGGAGATCACGACCGTAATGTTCATCCCTTGCGGACGCGTGTACTTGTCAGGATTCAGCTCCGGAAACACCAATTGCTCCGACAGGCCAAGGCTGTAGTTCCCTTTGCCGTCGAAACCGTTGGGATTCAGGCCGCGAAAGTCGCGCACCCGGGGGAGGGCGAGCGAAATCAGCCGATCCAAAAACTCATACATCCGATAGCCGCGCAACGTCACCTTGCAGCCGATGTTCATTCCTTCGCGGAGGCGAAAGTTCGCGATCGCGATGCGGGCTTTGGTGATTTGCGGCTTTTGGCCGCCGATCTGGGTCAAGGCGGCGACCGCCTCTTCCAGATGTTTCTTTTCCGCCGTCGCATCGCCGACCCCCATGTTGATCACGATCTTCTTCAACCGAGGGAGCGACAAAATGTTCTGGCGGTTCAATTTTTTCGCTAGCGCCGGCAGCACCTGCTCTTGGTACTGCTTCATCAAACGCGGCACCGGCGGCTTTTCGGCGACGGCGGCTTTTTCTTCTTTTTTCTTGGCCATGATCCAACCCGTGCTTCGGGCTTCTTCCACTTTCAAACGGCAGGAATAGCAGCGTTACTTTTTCGCGGTCGCCGCGGCGGCCGCCTTCTTCTTGGGGGGCGAAAACAAGCCAATCTCCGCCTTGCACTTGCGGCAGATGCGGGCTTTGCTTCCGTCGCTGTTGTGCTTGACGCCAGTCCGCGTCGGCTTGTTGCAGCGCGGGCAAACAAGCTGCACATTCGACATGGCGATCGGCATTTCCTTGGAAAGCCGGCCCCCTTGCGGATTCTTTTGGCTGCGGCGCAAGTGCTTGTAAACGCGATTGACCCCTTCGATCACAACCTTGTTGTGCTTCGCGATCACGCGCTGAACTTTGGCCCGCAACCCCCGGTCGGAGCCGGCGATTACTTGTACGGTGTCATCGGTTCGAATGTGCATTACACCACCTCGCTGGCGAGGCTGACGATTTTCATGAAATTGCGATCACGCAGCTCGCGAGCCACTGCTCCGAAAATGCGCGTGCCGCGTGGATTCTTGTCGTTGTCGATCAGCACGACCGCGTTGTTGTCGAAGCGGACGTACGAACCATCCGAACGGCGAGCCGGTTGCCGCGTCCGGACAATGACGGCCTTGACGACCGCCTTCTTCTTGACTTCGCTGCCGGGAATGACCGACTTCACCGAGCAGACAATAATGTCGCCCAGGCCGGCCGTTCGGCGTTTGCTCCCGCCCAGAACCTTGAAGCACATGACTTCCTTGGCGCCGGTGTTGTCGGCCACCGTCAGCCGAGTTTGCATTTGGATCAAGCGTCACCCCCTTTGCGTTCCGCCGCGCCACTTGATTTCGCGGCCTTGGCCTGGGCCGCGCTCTCGCCGGCCGCGGCATCCTTGGCGGCGTTGTCGGCCAGCTTGGCCGCCGCCCGCATCGCCGCGATGTCGACCGCCCGATTCTTCGTGATGATGCGAACCAGGTCCCACCGCTTTGTCTTTGAACGCGGGCGAGCTTCAACAATCTCGACCGTGTCGCCAATGTTCGATTCGTTGTTTTCGTCGTGAACGTGGGCGACCGTCTTGCGATGCAAGATCTTGCCGTACTTCGGGTGTTTCACCTGGCGGGGAATTTCCACCCGGCGCGTCTTCGTCATCTTGTCGCTGGTGACGGTGCCGATTTCCAATCGTTGTGCCATGAATCTGCTCTCAATCGTGGATCGGGCGGCTCCGAGGAACCTGCCTGCTCGGGTGAGCTCGACTTGCCGAATTTGATTATCCGGCCGTGTGCTGTGATCGGTGTTTAAAAGTGTCTGCGAAAAAGGGTGTTGTTCACGCGCGCCCTTCGCGGCGTCCGCGTTAGTGGGCGGCCGGCTTGGCCAAATTGTGTTTCCGTTCGTTTTGGATCGTTTGAATCCGGGCGATCAAGCGGCGCTGCTTCCGCAGTTCGCTGGGCGCATCCAAGCGCTCGGTCTGGGCTTTGATCCGCAATTTAAACAGCGATTCGGACGCTTCCTTCAGCGTCAGTTGCAATTGCTCATCGCTCATTCCGCGTAGTTCGCCGCTGTTGCTCATGGCTCAACTCGTTCGCACCGCTAGGATTCACGCTCTGGTAAAAATCACGCTGTGGTAAACCAACGCCCAATTGCGTCGTTCCGGCGCCCCAACTCAAGTCGGCACCACTCAAGTCGGCACACTCAGGTTGCACGGCGCCGCACAAATCGCACTCGCAGGGGCATCTTGTGCGCCAACCGCGAGAAGCAGATTCGAGCCGCTTCTTCCGACAGACCACCCACTTCGTATAACAAGGTTCCTGGCTTGATGACCGCGGCCCAAAACTCCGGCTCCCCTTTGCCCTTTCCCATGCGGGTTTCGAGAGGAATGGAGGTCACCGACTTATGCGGAAAAACCCGCACGTAGAGGCGGCCTTCGGTGCGCATATATTGCTGCGCGGCGATACGCCCCGCCTCAATCGTTTGGGCACTCAACCAGCCACCTTGAGTCGCTTGCAATCCGAAATCGCCAAACACCACGCGGTTGCCGCGCGTGGCCTCACCTCTTATACGACCTCTTTGGCTTTTTCGGTGCTTGACCCTCTTGGGCATCAGCGCCATTTTCGACGTCCTCGTACATGCCTTGGTTGATCCACACTTGCACCCCAATGTGCCCTTGTGGAGTTTTGGCTTCGGTGAAGCCGTAATCGATTTTCG
This sequence comes from Pirellulales bacterium, assembly GCA_035656655.1. Taxonomy (GTDB): domain Bacteria; phylum Planctomycetota; class Planctomycetia; order Pirellulales; family DASRSE01; genus DASRSE01. The sequence goes on along the minus strand of DASRSE010000287.1, from coordinate 6,261 downwards.
CCCGCAACGTGCTCAACGGGAGCGAGCCGGCGTTTTGTTTTTCGCGGCGGGCCATTTCGCTGCCGCCGAGCCGCCCCGCCAACTGAATCTTGATTCCCTTTGCGCCCGATTCCATCGTCTGGTCAATCGACCGCTTCATGGTCCGCCGAAAGCTGGCCCGCTTGGCCAACTGCTCGGCGATGTCCTCGGCGACCAACTGGGCCACGATCTCGGGACGGCTCAACTCTTCGATCTTGATATTGACGCGGCGGCCGATCAACTCTTGCACTTCGTTTTGCAACCGCTCGACCTCTTGGCCTTTGCGGCCGATGATCACGCCCGGCCGCGCCGTGAACAAGATCACCTTCACCTCGTCGCGGGTCCGTTCGATTTCGATTTTCGAAATCCCGGCGAAGTAGTATTTGGTTTTGACAAACTTCCGAATCTTGTGATCTTCGATCAGCAGGTCCGCGAACTCTTGCTTCGAGGCATACCAGCGGCTTTTCCAGCCGACCATGATCCCTGTGCGAAACCCGACCGGATTAACTTTTTGACCCATCGCTTGATCCCTGTCGCTTGATACGATTCTGTTGGTGCGTGCCGCCGAAGCGCGAATTCAACCGGGCGCCCTTACAGGGCATCGACCGCCACGCGAATATGCGAAAAGCGTTTCTTGATCATGTAGGCCATCCCGCGCGAAACGGGATGAATCCGCTTGAACATCGGGCCGCCGTCCACGCGAACGTCGACGACGACCAGCTGTTCGACGCTCGCCGTCCGGCGATCTTCCGCATTGGCCAGCGCGCTTTTGAGCACCTTTTCCAACAGCCGAGCGCCGCGCTGCGGCTGATAACGCAGGATATTCAGCGCGTCGTCCGCAAACTTGCCGCGAATCAGATCCGCCAAGGGCCGCACCTTGCGGGCGCTGATCCGCGCGAATCGATGAACTGCTTCGTAGGCCATAATCAACACCTTTGAACCTTTTCCAGCAACGCCGCGCGAACTTAGCGGGCTTCTTTCTTCGTCTTGCCGCCGTGGCCGCGGAACGTGCGGGTCGGGGCGAATTCACCCAGCTTGTGACCAACCATGTCTTCGGTCACAAACACCTTCAGATGCAGCTTGCCGTTGTGCACCATGAACGTGTGGCCGACGAACTCGGGGATAATCGTGCAAGCCCGAGCCCAGGTCTTGATCGGCTCTTTTTTGTTCATCTGCTCCAGGCGTTCCACTTTCTGGTACACCTTCGGATCGACGAACGGGCCTTTTTTTAGCGAACGTCCCATGTTTGGTTGGCCCCTCTGCGAGGCAGCCGCTGAGTAGTTTTTGGGTTGGGCTGGCCCCCCTTGCGCGGAGGCCACGAAATTGGACTTGAATTACCGAATCTTAATTTGGCCGTAGCGGCGAGATTTGCGCCGGCGAATGATCGAGGCGTTCGACGGCTTGCGGCGTTTGCGCGTTCCGCCCCCCTTGGCGCTCTTGCCGGTCGGGCTGACCGGATGACGGCCCCCCTTCGTGCGGCCTTCGCCGCCGCCGTGAGGATGGTCGATTGGGTTCATCGTGGTCCCGCGGACATGGGGGCGAATCCCCTTCCAGCGATTGCGGCCCGCCTTGCCAATGACAACATTCATGTGATCGGCATTACCGACCGTGCCAATGGTCGCGCGACAAGCGGCCGGAACACGGCGAATTTCACCGCTAGGAAGCGTGATCTGAGCCCAGTCCGCCTCGCGCGCAACCAGCGTGGCGCTCGAACCGGCCGAGCGACACAGCCGCGCCCCGCGGCCGGGCTGCAACTCGACGCCATGTACTGTCATGCCCAGGGGAATGTTCTTCAGCGGCATGCAATTGCCCACCGCCGGCGGCGCATCGGGACCGCTCATCAGTTGCGCGCCGGCCTTCAATCCGTCCGGAGCCAAGATATAGCGTTTTTCGCCGTCAACATAATTCAGCAGGGCGATGCGAGCACTGCGATTCGGATCGTATTGGATCGAATCGACCTTGGCCGCCACGCCATCCTTGTTGCGGCGGAAGTCGATCAGGCGCAGCATCCGCTTGTGGCCCCCGCCGCGATGCCGAGCGGTGATCACCCCTTGATTGTTGCGGCCGCCATTCCGCTTCCGCGGGACCAGCAGATTCTTTTCCCGCTTCGCGCCTTTGGTCAATTCGGCGAAATCGCTCACGCTCGCGCCGCGGCGACCTGGCGTAACGGGTTTGTATTGACGAACACCCATGGCTTACTCGGTTGGGACTTTCTAGTGCGGTCGGAAACGGCCGATCAAGCGGCCAGGCAAACTCGGGAGGCCCGTCGCCAGCGACTTGGCTCTGATCAAAAAAGGATTGCGATTTAAAAGAAGTCGATTCGTTGTTCGGAGTGAATTTGCACGATCGCCTTCTTCCAGTCTTTGGTGTGGCCGGAACGAAAGCGATTGCGCCGCGGCTTGCCCTTGCGGTTTTGAATCCGCACTTTCAAGACCCGCACGCTAAACAGCTCCTCGACCGCCTTCCGCACGTCCAGCTTGTTGGCCAACGTGTTGATCTCGAACGCATAGGCGTTGTACCGCGACGAGCGGTGCATTCCCTTTTCGGTGACCAGCGGGCGAAGCAGAATCTGATGCGCTGCCAAACCCGACGTCGCTTGTAAAACATCCTCGGCCATCTCAACACCCATTCGGCTCGTTTCAGCCGGTTGCAATTAGTGGTTTGACTGCGTTCAGTTGGACTGCATGCAGTTTATCTGCGGTCAGTCGGACTGCGGCCAGTCGGACTGCGGTTGGTTTGATTCGCTATTCGGCTTCGGGCTGCTTGACCGCCGCAGCCGCCTTGCTCTTCAATTGATCGAGGGCCGCCTTGGTGATCAGCAATCGCTTGGGGACCAGAATGCTCCACGCATTCAGGTCGCTGATCGGCATCACTTCCACGCGATGAATATTGCGAGCGCTCTTGTAAACGTTGACATCGTGCCCCGCGGTCGCCACCAACAGGCGGCAATCGTGGCACTGCACGGCCTTGAGGATGCCGGCCATTTCCTTGGTCTTCGGCGCGGAAAACTTCAGGTCGTCGATCAAGATCACCTCGGCGGCCTTGATCTTGCTGGCCAATGCCATCCGCGTAGCCAACTGTAGGGCCTTGCGCGGCATGGTGTACTTCCAATTGCGCGGCCGCTTCGCGAAAATGTGTCCGCCGCCACGACGGATGCCGCTGCGGCGCGAGCCGGCGCGGGCATTGCCCGTCCCTTTTTGGCGATACATTTTCTTGGTCGACCCGGCGACTTCGCCGCGGGTTTTCGACTTGGCCGTTCCGAGCCGCTGATTCGACTGATACATAATTACCGCGTCGTGCAACAATTGCTTGTTGATGCGCGGAGCAAAATCGGTCGGAGCGATCTCGTAGCTCCCGACTTGTTTGCCGGAACGATCTAAAATAGGCAAGCTGGCCATCACGGAATCCGAGTTGCAGAGGCTTAGGTCAACTTATTCGTATGATTCACGACGACGTATCCGCCGATTGGGCCGGGGACAGGGCCATGAATCAGCAACAGATTGTTTTCTTTGTCGACGCGGACGACATCGATGTTGCGCGTGGTGACGCGCTCATTGCCGTAGCGTCCGGCCATCCGCTTACCCTTGAAGGTGCGGTGCGGAAAGGTGTTCATGCCGACCGAACCACCGTGGCGATGGCACTTTTTCACGCCGTGCGTCGCGCGCTGGCCGTGGAAATTATGCCGCTTCATCACGCCGGTCGTGCCGCGGCCCTTGGTGGTCCCGGTCACATCGACCGCTTTGGTCTCCGCGAAGACGGAGACATCAAGCAGTTGACCGACGGTGTAGCCTTCGGTCTTGATGCGAAACTCGCGGACGAGCCGTTTCGGCTCACAGTCCGCTTTGGCGAGCAGCTCGACTCCAGCCTTAGAACGCGCTTTCGAGCGCTTGCTGTCGAGCTTGGCGACATGACCACGTTCGCTGCGGGCGGCCAACCGGCGCGGTTTATCGAGAAAACCGACTTGAACTGCCTCATATCCGTCTCGCTCCGTCGTGCGCAATTGCAGCACGTGGCAAGGGCCGGCTTCAATGACCGTGACAGGGATCGCTTCCCCCGCCTCATTAAATATCTGAGTCATCCCGACCTTGCGGCCGAGCAGTCCAATGGCCATCGCATTATCCTGTGGTCTGTTGCCAGATGAGAACTCGGGGACGCAATCGAGCAGATGGTTGATTCCGCTCGTTGGCGGCGGCGCTGGCCGCTACCCGCCCCGGCTTACTCGCTAGGCTTCCGTAATCATGTATTTTGGGGTTTGCAATGCCGCGAAGACGATTCGCGGAGATCTGACTTTCATGGAGAACCGATTCCTTCGGCAAGAATCAATTCACGATCAGCCCGACAATTCACAAGTCCGATAATTCGCAAGACCGGTCCGCTTAGTGGCGACTGGTGGCCTTAATCTTAATATCCACGCCGGCCGGCAGGCTCAGCTTATTCAAGGCTTCGATCGTTTTAGCGGTCGCTTGCACAATGTCGATCACCCGCTTGTGAGTGCGGATTTCGAATTGCTGCCGCGCCTTCTTGTCGATGTGCGGCCCCGCCAGCACCGTGTAGCGCTCGATGCGCGTCGGCAATGGAATCGGGCCGTGGACTTCGGAGTTAGTTCGCTTGGCGGTATCGACGATTTCCGCTGCGCTCTGATCGAGCACGGCGTGATCGTACGCCTCCATCCGAATTCGAATAATCTCTTGTGTGTGACCCGCCACGAAACAACTCCGTGCTCAAACCTTGATCAATGCGATCCTGATCGCGTGCGATTCGCGGCAAAAGGCCACGTACCGTCTGCCTTCTCTTCAGGCGAGCCAAGTATATTAAAGGCTAGCGAAAATTGTGTCAACCGGCGGAAGCAAGAAAATCAGCAGCAATCGTTCGAGCCAATTCCTTTTTCGCTCGGGCGGCCGACCTGCCATGCCAAGAAGGCCGGCGTCTCCACCAAATCAAACTCGGCGCCGGCGGCAGTCTGGCGCACAATCCGCCGTTAAACTCCGCAAAGTTCATCATTGAAAAAGCCGCGGAATGGCGAACTGGAGGGTATCCGTACGCATTCGGTGGGAGCTGGGGCGCGGGAGGCGGAGTTTGGCGCCGGTGCGTTTTGGCGCGATCGCGAGGCCCTCACCCTTCCCCCTCAAGCGGCCAGGCGATACGCGCGGCGACGAAAAATCGTCGTTCGACCCAAGCTAACGGTGCCGTTTGCTCGGCCCTCCGTCATTCCCGCGCAGGCGAAACCGTTCCGCGGTTTGCTTCGCGACCCGTCATTCCCGCGCAGGCGATACCGTTCCGCGGTTTGCTTCGCGCCCCGTCATTCCCGCGCGGGCGGGAATCTAGCATGGGCCGGCCGAGCGGAGGTTACCACTCCGTTGGCACGCGAAATCGTCGCTACGGCCCAAAACGTCCTCCCGACCGTCGATCCGACAAAGCCGAAAACGAGGGAGGCTTAACCAAAACTCTCGCGGACTTCATCCGGGGCAGGCCCATACGCAAAGGGCTCCATCGAAAAGCCTGCTCGGCCTTGGCTCAAGCTGCGGACGGCCATGGAATAGCCGAACATTTTCGCGAGCGGCACTTCGGCAAAGACCAAGCTTTGTTTTCCTCGGTGGTCGCTCCCGGTGATCATTGCGCGCCGCTGTTGCAGATCGCTGACGATGTCGCCGAGATATTCTTCCGGGACGCTCACCTCAAGCTTCATAATCGGTTCGAGGATGACGACTTCGGCATCGTGCAGCGCTTTGTTGAACGCGTCGGCGGCGGCAATCCGCACGGCAACGTCGCTAAGAATTGGGTCGGGCGTGCTGATTTCCCACAGGGTCAGCGTGCAATTGAACAGCGGAAAGCCAAACAAGCCGCCGCCGCCAGCATGCTCGCCGAGCGTTTCCTTGGCGACCTGCGCGGCTTTGATCATTTTCTCGTCCTGCGGAAACCAGCCCGTCGCCACTTTGCCGGGCGCCTGCGATTTTTCGTCCGGAGCGATCCGCAGCTTCAGTTCGGCATTGACCTGAGCGCCGGAAATAATCCGGTGGCATTCCCCCAGAACCTCGACGGTTTTGGCGATCGTTTCGCGGTAGCTCACCCGCGGCTTGTGGACGCGGACATTCAGATGGAAGTCGCGCAGCAATTTGTTCTTGATCACCTCGAGATGCAATTCGCCCATTCCGCTGATCAAGGTCTGGCCGGTTTCTTCGCTTTCTTGGGCGCGGAAGGTCGGGTCTTGCCGCTTCATCATGTCGAGCGTTTCAGACAGCTTTT
>DASRSE010000286.1:0-11575 GCA_035656655.1 Pirellulales bacterium | reverse complement strand
CGCCCGGAGGTTAGCTGGATCGCATGCGCCGGACCGAGCACGTGCCAGTTCCACGTTGGATCGGAGACTTGAGTCGTGATATCGACCGGACTCGACCAGGTGTGGCCAAGATCGGAACTACGCGTCACGAACAGCTGCTGAGTGCTGCCTTGCGTTTGCAAATAAGTCACAATGATGTTGCCGGAAGAGTCGATCAACGGCGAAGCCGAGCCGTCATAGTTCGCGCCGCCGGGCACGACGACTTGCAAATTGGTCCAAGTCTGGCCGTTGTCGCTGCTCGTTTTCAGCACCAGATCGGTTGCCGCGTTGTCCAACACGCTCGTCTTCTTGGCGTCCGCAAATGCAAATAGTTCGCCGCTTGTCGAAGACACAATGGCCGGCAAGCGGTAGGTCAAATAGCCATCCTCGCCCGCGGCATAGACGATGGTAGTATCGAACACCGGAGCGGCCTCGGCGATCGCCGAGCAACAACAAACGACCAAGGACACAGCGAGCACCAGCGAAAGCGAAGCGGTTGGTTTGATTCCAAGCATATTGCGACAGCCTCAGGAGTAAAAAGTACCGGCATCGACCGCGCAGGCCGACCTAGCGAAACAAGACGAAGAAAGTGAGCGACTTAAGCAACGTCACTCAATGGCAAAGCGCAACCTCTCGGAGCAGAATCATTCAATGGAGACGTTGCAGTTGCTTCATTAGGCAAGGCGCAGGCGGGGGCGAGATTGCCACTCGAATTGGGGACGGAAGAAACGCACCCCCCGAATGGCTATTGCCAACATTCTAATGTGGCCCGCTCGCCTCCGCAACGTTCTGGTCCACAAATCGGGAAATTTCCCCAGAATCGCTTGGGAAGACTCCAGACGGGAACTCGCGTCGCCGCGCCGCAGGCGACTTCCATCGCTCGCGATCAGGAACCCTTGTGCCGGCTAGGTCACACGGACAAAGCGACGAGCAAAAGGCCAGGTCTCGGCCGCTGCCGGCTAGCGTTGCCAAATAGAAAGCTGCCGCGTAGAAAGCTGCCAAGTAGAAATTGGAATGACCCCGACGGGAATCGAACCCGTGCTACCGGCGTGAAAGGCCGATGTCCTAACCGCTAGACGACGGGGCCCAAGGGCGCAAGTGCCGACCAGACTCGGATATATAGCGTTCGCAGTGGGCCGCCGTCAAGAGGGAGGCCCCGTTCTCGCGCTTCGGCAGCGGCGCGTGGTGGCGCTTGTGGCGCATCGCGGAGAATCGGGCGAGCTTGCCGTTGATTTCTGGCTCGCGCCGGCAGCAAGGGTTTGGCTCAATCGTCCATGAACCAGGCGGAGAGCGACGAGCGGCGCAACCGTGCTCCGCTGTTCCGTTCGCGAAGCCGCTCCTGCAGAAACGCAGCAGCGTCGGGCCGCTTGACGAATCTCCGCCAATAAAAAAACCGCGGAACACTTCCACGGTTTTGCGGTGTTTTAGAATCTGGCTAGGCCACTTCATCAGCGAACGGAGATTAGGACCGCAGCCCTTGCGGCCGATCAAAAAAATAAACGACAGAAAAAAACCGGTGGAGCGGCGCGAATTAAGTTTCGCTCGGCTTTTCGGTTTCATTCGCGACGTCATTGCGTCGGATCGCATCGTAGACTTCGCGGCGATGGACAGGAACTTCCTTCGGCGCTTCCACGCCGAGGCGGACCTTGTCGCCACGAATCTCGACCACGACGATCGTGATCTGGTCGTTGATGATGATGCTCTCGTTTTTTTTCCGCGACAGAACTAACATGTGCTCATTCCTTGCCTTTCTTCCAGGGCATCCTGAAGATCCCCGGCGGGACCGCTGACGAATTCAACGGCATCATTCGCCTGGGCTCCCGTCGCCGTTCATGCCAAGGTTCTGGCCAGCGAAACGCGCCTCCGTGGCGCGCGAGGGAGCAATTCCCAAGCCGCAATACGCAGTCTTTCCCTACATTTCACTCTACGTGCTGAAAATAGAGAGTCAAGGAAAACTAATCCTGATTTTATGCAGTTTCGGCCCCGCATTTGCATTTTTTGGCCCCGAGTTTTCGCCACCGGCAACTTTATCTAGGGCGGCAATCGCACCGGCCGCCGGCTCTGGAGTCCTTCGGATTCGCATCACAACACATTGATATTTAAGCACTTCCGAATCACCGTCCTAGCCCGCGGATCGCTTGCTCGTCGGGCCGACTGAACAATCTGCGGGCGTTTCGCCCTCTCGCGATGGCGCTTTTGCCGGAGCGTTTTCCTTTTTGCGATTAATTTTGCGCCGCTGGCAAAAATCGGCATTTGCAGGCCCAAAACGGCTCCTTGATGCCCCTTAAACGGGTGGTTTGTCCATGCGGCCGCGAAAGCGGGGGGCCTTCAAGTTGATCGCATTGCATTGGGAATTTCCTGGATCGCGCCCTCTGCATTTCGTTCGGTCAGTGATTCAGTTCGTTAAGCGGCCCTTCGTCGCGTGGCCCCGAGCGTGGCCTGGAAACGGCTCAATTCGTGCAGTCGCACCGAGCACGGCCGCGCACCCCAGACGAGTCGCCGTGCGCAAAGGTTCGCTGGGCTCGATGCCGCGCTCGGCGGATGAGTGCCGGCATCGCGCGTGGCGGCGAACGCAGCCCGGAAGCGAACAAACTAAATCGCGCACACGGGAACTCGCGAGCCGCGATCGGCTGCGAAGGGGCCACCGTGCCGGCGCGCGGAATGGCATTCGGTGGACGACTGGCTTGCGGTCCTTTCGACCATGTCTATAATTCAAGCGTCGGGCTCATTCTCGTGCTTCATGCGGCGGCGCCGGCCGTGCGCTTTCAGGAAATTTCACCATGCTGCAATGGTTCCGTGATATTTGGGATGCCGTTTCCACGGTGGCCAAAGGTCTCTACATTACGCTCCGCTATTGGATGATGACGTACAATCCGGAGCGGCGCACCTTCACGGAAAAGTTCGAGTATCCGGAGTTGCCAGTTCCGGTCGCGGCTCGCTATCGCGGCTTTCATCGCTACGACCTGACCACGTGCATCTCGTGCGACCAGTGTGCGAAGGCTTGCCCGGTCGATTGCATTTACATCGGCAAAGAACGCGTCACGAATGGCAAAGGCTTCAAGATCACCGGTTTTGCGATTGATTATTCGAAGTGCATGTTTTGTGCGCTGTGCGTTGAACCTTGTCCGGTGGATTGCATCTTCATGGGGGCGACGCACGACTTGAGTTGTTACAGCCGCGATGGCTGCATTGTTGATTTTTCTCGGTTGCCGGTTGATATCGCGTGGGGCCGTTCGACGCTTAATCCAACGGCGGTGGCGGACTCGAAAGTTGTGGTCGAGCCGGTCCACGGCGGACCGAACCAGTGAGGAGAGATCATGCCTGCTGAATCGCTTCCGTTTGCCAAATTCTTCACCGTCGAGCAGGCCAACGCGGCTTTGCCGCTGGTGCGCGCGATCACGCGCGACGTGGCGGCCTTGTCGCTCGATCTGCTCGAGCGGAAGCAGCGCCTCGCGGCAATTGCCAGTCAGCACCGGCGGCAGACAAACGATCCGTATTCGCAAGAGTTGGTCCAGATGGAGCAGGATCTTGCCGCCGACACCGAGCGTCTGAAGGAATACATCGACGAATTGCATGCGCTCGGGGTCGAACCGAAAAACGGTCCCGAGGGATTGGTCGATTTTCCCGCCATCATCGACGGCCGGCCCGCCTATCTTTGCTGGAAGCTGAGCGAGCCAGAAATCCTCTATTGGCACGATCTGGAGACCGGCTTTGCGGGCCGTCAGTCCTTAGCCGCCGGGGCCATCGTCGGAGACAATGACGCGGATTCGCTCCTCGAAGACGAGCCCGGCGCATAAGTCCGCGGCGCCAGTCCTTTCCTCCCGCCGCGAAGACTCTCGCCGGTCGCTCTGATCGCGCGCTCGTGGCATCATCGGCATATTCCTTTTCTTTGCCGCCCATTCACGTCGAGCTGCATTGCGAGTCGATGTGAAGTTCTGACGATCACGGACAATGAAGTGCCGGGCGGCAATTGCGATTTGGCGGCAAGCCGACATTCGCAGTTCTGCGCGGGCGAGCTTCACGATCGCGGCGGGTCATGGATGCGACGTTGGCACTCCCCCTTTGGTCGATCGATCCGCGCCCGTGAGCAAGCCGATCCCCCCCTATTTGAAATTGTTGACCGGCGAGTCCACTGAGACCCTCGCGCCGCCGGCCGACGCGCTGGACTTGAGCGGCTTGCGGACCGCTTTTGCGGAGGCGACCGGTTGGTCGCTGAACCTGGTTGCCGCGGCCCAGAATCCAAGCCAGTTCGATCCGTGGTCTGCCCCGGCCAACCCGGGCGTTGGAGTTCCTCCCGGATCCCACCTGGTCGAACTCGGCGATTCTGCCGTGGCCGAATCGGCGCTCGCCGCGCCTGCGGCGGCAGCCGCCTTGGCCAGCGAGATCGACCGGCTGCTCCTCGAAGTGCGACGCCTCCAGCGGGCGCTCTGCCAGCGCGAGGCGGAACTGGCGGCCGGGGTGCCGATCATTCCGCATCGCCACGAAGAGGACCATCTCGCCGCGCGGCTGCACGGCGTGTTGAAGGCCGGCGCGGAAGCGATCCGCTGTTCGGCGGCGGCCATCTATCTGCTCGACGATGCCACGTCCGAATTAAAAATGCGCGCCGCTTATGGCTTGCCGCAAGCGTTGTTGCTGGACCCCGCGCGTCCCTTGCGCGGAGCGCTGGCCGACCTCGAAGCCTTGATGGGCCATGCGGTCGTGCTGGACAATCCGGCGATGTTCTCCGCGTGGCAGGCGCCGGAGGCGATCGACTACGGCGCGGCGGTTTGCGTGCCGATCTCTTCTCCCACGATTCCGCTCGGAACTTTGTGGCTCTTCTCCACGGAAATTCGCGATTTCTCCGATCGCGATACCAATCTGGCCGAAATGGTCGCTGGCCGAATCGCGGCCGATCTGGAACGGACAATGCTGGTGCAAGCCGGCGTGCGCGCGGCCGAAGCAGAGCGCGCGGCGGCGCCGCCGCGGATTGAGCTCCCACGCGCGGCTCGATCATCCGCGCCGCAGTTTGACCCCGCGCAACCGGCGCCAATGCTTGAGGGCTGGGACATCGGCGGCTGCGCGTTGCGCGGAGAGAAAGCAGATGCTGCGTTCTACGAATGGTGGCTGGCGAGCGATGGCACCTTCTTGTTCGCAGTCGGTAAAGCGCAAGGCCGACCCGCCGAAGCCCGCGTCTGCGCGGCCACGCTGCGGTCCGCGCTGCGGGCCCACACGGAGCATCTTCGCGACCCCGGCGCGATACTGCAACGAGTCAACCGCGCCCTCTGGAGCGGCTCCGCGGGCGATCAGTGCGCCGACCTGTGGCTCGGTCGCTTGAACGGCGCGACGGGCGAACTGCAATTCGCCGGCGCCGGCGCGATCACGGTCGGCTTGGCCAGCGAAGCGGTGCAGACCTTTCCGATCATCCCGATCGAGTTGGGACTTGACCCGGATGCGTGTTTCGACTCGCGCACGATTCGGCTGGCGCCGCGGCAAACGCTGCTGGTCGACACGAAAGGGCGGGCGTTTCTGGAGTTGCCCCCCGTTCCCTTGAAAGGACTCGCCTGGGCCGAGCAAATCGTTCTCTCGGACGCGGCGGACGCCGAGCGGATCGCCCGTGCCGCCCTCGCGATGCGGCGCGTGCGGCCGGAATGAACCGTCATCCCCGCTTGGTTGCCCGCTTGGCATCGCGCCGAGTTGCGGTCGCCGCCAATTGAATAGTTCGCCCGGCTGCCTTGACGCGGGAAGCAAAGGGGCTAGACTTCGAGATAGACTTTTTCGCGGGAATGGCGGAATTGGCAGACGCGCTAGGTTGAGGGCCTAGAGGTAGCAATACCGTGCAGGTTCAAGTCCTGTTTCCCGCATGACCGCTCGAACCGAGCTTACGATTCGCCGTCGTAGGCTCTTTTTTTGCGCCCTCCTCCGCGGCTTTTGGGTGAGAAAGCAAGCCCCTTTTGGGAGCGCCGTGCCACAGGGCATTCGCGCGCAGCGGCTGGCGCCGGCGGCGCAGGCTCGCCGGCAAGATTTCGCCGCGGTCAACGTACGGATCTTCCGCATTCGCCCAGCGTTGAGATGGTCCTCTCCCCGCGTTGCCTGCGCACCCCGAAAATTGAGCGGGCCGCTGGTTGGCGTTGCGGGCCCGATCTCACGGGCATCTGGCTGCCTGGAAAAATCCAGGCCTGCGCCCCTGCGGCAAGATGCCGCGTGTACGGCTCGCGGCGCAGGCTGTCCTTCATCCAGGGTGAACGGTAAAATTCGAGTTTTCGCGGAACGGCGCGGCGCGCTTGCGAAACGCCGTTGCGATTTGCCGCGCGGTCGGTCGAAATTGCGAAACCCTTTACCCCGGCTCTCTTCCACCAGGAAGAGGGAGGATATTGGCTGCCCATGACGATGGATTCAAAGACGCCTCTTGAAAACCAATCTGCCTCGTCGGCGGCCCGCGAACTGCCGAAGCAATACGATCATCAAGCGGCGCAAAACCGCTGGTATCCGGTCTGGGAGGAGCGCGGCTATTTTCACGCCGAACCTGGCGCGACGGATGCGCATGGCCAATTTAAGAAGCCGTTTACGATCGTCATCCCGCCTCCCAATGTGACCGGCGCGTTGCATTTGGGCCATGCCCTGAACAATACGCTGCAAGACATCTTGATTCGCTCGAAGCGGATGCAAGGCTACAACGTGCTTTATATGCCTGGCACCGATCATGCCGGCATCGCGACGCAGGCGGTCGTCGAGCGCCGCATCTTGCAAGCAGAAAAGCAATCGCGGCACGAGCTGGGCCGCGAAAAACTCGTCGCGCGCATCTGGCAATGGAAAGACGAATACGAAGCGCGGATTATCGGCCAGTTGAAGCAGATGGGCTGCTCGTGCGATTGGCAGCGGACCCGCTTCACGCTTGACGAAGTGTGCGCCCGCGCGGTGCAGCAGACGTTCTTCAACATGTTCAAGGACGGATATATCTATCGCGGCAAGCGGCTCGTGAATTGGGACACCTATCTGCAAACGGCCGTCAGCGACGACGAGGTGTTTCACGAAACGGTTCAAGGCCACTTTTGGAATTTCAAGTATCCGGTCATCGACCCGCAGCCAGGCGAGCCGGAACAGGTCACCATCGCGACCACGCGCCCGGAAACGATGCTCGGCGACACGGCCGTGGCGGTTCATCCTGACCCGGCCCGGGCGCTTGCGGAGGTCGAACGCGATCTGCGTGACAAGCTGGCCGTCGCCGCGGCAAAGGAGCAGCCGGCGCTCGAAAAACAACTCGCAGCGTTGCTGGCGCGGCGGAGCACGATGCTTCCGCTGCTCGAAAAACTGCGTGACATGGCGCTGGCCGGCAGAAAACTGCGCTTGCCGCTGGTGGACCGCGAGATCCCGCTAATTACCGACGACTGGGCGAAACCCGACCTCGGAACCGGCTGCGTGAAAATCACACCGGCCCACGACCCGAACGATTATGAAGTTGGCCGGCGGCACCAGTTGCCGAGCATCAACATCATGAACCCGGACGGGACGATCAATGAGTATGGCGGTGCGTATCGCGGCCTGACGATGGCCGCTGCGCGGGCGAAGGTGGTCGAAGACCTCACGGCGCTCGGCCTGATCAATCCCGAGACCGACATTGAAGACCGCGAGATCGAACTGGCCCACTCCGATCGGTCAAAAACGCCCATCGAGCCGTATCTCTCCGATCAATGGTTCGTGAAGATGGGAGACCGCGACGATGGCCGGCCCGGCCTCGCGCAGATGGCGACGGATGCCGTGAGCAGCGGCCAGGTGCAGATCACCCCCAGCCGCTACGCCAAGAGCTACCTGGATTGGCTCGGCGAAAAGCGCGACTGGTGCATCGGCCGGCAGCTGTGGTGGGGACACCGCGTGCCGGTGTGGCGGCTCGCAGATGCCACGCGGACCGACAAACTCAAGGTAGCTCAGTTGGTTGACAGCAACAAAGCACAAATGGCCTATCAACCGGGTATGAGCCGACAGCCCGAAGTCGGCGAACAATCTCAAACCCGTGTGGAACCCTTGATTTGCCTTGGTCCGGGCTCCGACTTGCTCGCGAAGGAGCTGGAACTTCAAGGATATGAGCAAGACCCCGACGTGCTCGATACGTGGTTCTCTTCCGCGCTCTGGCCGCACTCGACGCTCGGTTGGCCGGGTCCGCGGTTGCCCAGCGCGCCGGGGGAACCGGCGAATCCTGATTGGGAGACGCTTCAAAACTTCTACCCGACCAGCGTCCTCTGCACCAGCCGCGACATCATCACGCTCTGGGTCGCGCGGATGGTGCTGACCGGCCTCTACAACGTGGGCGAGATTCCGTTCCGCGACGTTTACATTCACCCGAAAATCCTCGACGGCTTTGGGGAAGGGATGTCGAAGTCGAAAGGGAACGGCGTTGACCCGCTCGACGTGATGGAAAAGTTCGGGGCCGACGCGATGCGGTTTTCGCTCGCGCATCTGACGACCGAAACGCAAGACGTGCGCATTCCCGTCGAGTTTGAATGTCCCCATTGCCAGGCGCGGATCGAGCAGACGAAAAAGAATCGCGTGCTGCCGACGGTGGCGTGCAAGAGTTGTGGCCAAGAATTTTCGACCCAGTGGGCGAAAACGCCGGCCGAGTTGGCATTGCCGCGCGGCGCGGTGGTGAGCGAGCGGTTTGAGCTCGCCCGCAGCTTCTGCAACAAGCTGTGGAATGCGGCGCGGTTCGCGCTGATGAATTTGGAAGGCTTCGTGCCCGGTCCGGTCGCCGATCGCGAACTCGCGGTCGAAGATCGTTGGATCTTGAGCCGTCTGGCGACGGTGACTCAGCAAGTGACCGAAGCGCTCGAGCGGTTTCAATTTTCCGAGGCCTGCCGCGTGCTGTACGAATTCGCTTGGGACGAATTCTGTAGTTTTTACGTCGAGATGGTCAAAGCGCGGCTGCAAGACCCGCAGCAGGCCGCCACGGCGCAGCGGGTGCTGGCCCACGCGCTCGACACGCTGCTCCGGTTGCTGCATCCGATCACTCCCTTCATCACGGAGGAAGTGTGGCAGTTGCTGGCGGAGGTCGCGCCGCGGCGCGGGCTCGATTATCAAGCGGCGTTGGCGGGCGAAACCGGTTCGGCCGGCGCGGAGCTGCCCCCGCCGCCGAGCGCCGAAAGCGTGATGTTGGCGCCGTGGCCAGAGGCACAGCGCGCGCGGATCGACCCGGAAATCGAAGCGCGGTTCGGCACGTTTCAAAAAGTGCTAGCTGGCTTGCGAGAGATTCGCAGCCGGCAGAACATCCCGCCGCGGACGCCAATCTCGTTCGTGGTGCGGTGCGATGACGCGACGGCCAAGTTGCTGCGGCCAATGGCGGCCTATTTCCATTCGATGGCGGGCGCCACCGCGACCGCTTGGGGAGAAACGGTCAGCGTGCCGGCGTTCGCGTCGCAGTTCACGCTGCCGGGCCTGGAGGTTTCGGTCGATCTGGCCGGCCTGATCGATGTCGCTGCGGAGCAAGCGAAGCAACGCAAGGAGTTGGACAAACTGACAGGCTTTATCGCCGCCAAAGAGAAAAAGCTGTCGCAAGGAACGTTCGCGGAAAAGGCGCCGCCGGACGTCATCCAAAAAGAGCGCGATAGCTTGCGCGAACTGGTGGAGCGTCTGGCCGCCGTTAAAGCCGCGATTGAAAACTTGAGCCAACTCCAGAAATAGCACGCTGGGCCGAAGTCGCCTTCCCGGCAACCCTGGCAGCAAAGCAAAAATCAATTCATTCTCCCACCCCTCCCGCGGCCGCGCTGCTCCTTCGTTCGCGCTCTACGCTTCTTCGCGGTGAGCCCCCGCAGCGCTCCAGGTCGCCGGCCGCACGCTGGAAGACGCAACCATTTTACCAGCCAGCACTTATGGTCGTTGCCTCGGCCGGAACTGCCGGCTTTCGGATCGGAATCAAAAAATTCGCTTGCCGAATGAGCTGCTTTTCGTACAATCGTTTCATACGCTTGTTTGAATTGATTTTTCCTAGGTGATCTGGCCGCCCGGAGCGGATTTTCACCTTGTCGGTCTCAAGTTCGATGGCCATTGCCGAAGATACCCGCGAACGCATCCTGGAAGCGGCGGCCGCCGCCTTTGCCGAAAAGGGCTTCGAGGCGGCGACGATTCGCGACATCTGCCAGCGCGCCGGAGCGAATCTGGCCGCGGTCAATTATCACTTCGGCGATAAGGAGCAACTTTATCTCGAACTGATCCAGCGCGCCCATCGGCTCCGCGAGCAGCAAGTGCCGCTGCCTCATTGGCCGGCCGGCACTCCCGCCGCGGAGAAGCTGCGCGGATTCATCCGCACGACAATGGTGCGGATGGTCGAAGACCCGGCCCCGCAGTGGCAGATGCAAATCATGATGCGCGAGATGTTTCATCCGACGAAAACGTGCCAAGCCCTCGTGCAAGATTTTTTTCGCCAGCATTTCGAGTTGCTGCTCTCGATCCTCCGTGAATTGGTGCCTCTGGAGTCGGACGAAAAATTGCATCTGATCGGCTTTAGCATCATTGGCCAATGTTTGCACTATCGGGTGGCGCGGCCGGTGGTCGAGTTGCTCGTCGGCGCGGATGAGAACGCCGGCTACACGGCTGATCTGCTGGCCGAGCATATCGCCGACTTCAGTTTGCGCGCGCTAGGCGTGCCCGGCCGCAATGGCCAGCCGCGCCAGGAGGCAGCGCGATGAACTGGATCGCTTGGCGGATGTTGATCGGCAATCGCGGAAAGTACCTCGGCATCATTATCGGGATCGCCTTTTCCGCGCTCTTGATCGCCCAACAATCTTCGATTTTTTGCGGCCTCATGCGGCTGACCTACAGCCAGATTCGCGATACTCGCGGCGCGGACATCTGGGTCATGGACGAAAACGTGCAATTCATCGACGACATCAAACCCTTGTCGGACGACGATCTCCGCCGCGTGCAAGGGGTGACCGGCGTCGATTGGGCGCAGCGGTTTTACAAAGGGCTTGGCCGCGCGAAGCTCGACGATGGCAACTACCAACAGATCATTATTCTCGGCTTGGACAACTCCTCGCTAGTCGGCGCGCCGACCGAAATCTTGATCGGCAACTTGGCCGATCTGAATATGCCTGACGCGGTGATCATGGACGACGCCGGCTATCAGCAGATGTGGCCCGGCGAGAAATATGCGACCGGCAAGACGTTCGAGATGAACGACCACCGCGCCATTGTGGTGGGGGTCTGCCGCGCGTCGCGCACGTTTCAAACGTTTCCGGTCGTCTATACGCGGTACAGTCAGGCGATTGAATATGCCCCGTCGGAGCGCAAAGTCCTCTCGTTCATTTTGGCTGACGGCGAGCCGGGGGTCCCCACGAACGAAGTCTGCCGGAGGATTCACGAGCAAACCGGGTTGAAGGCCCTGTCGCGGCAGCAATTCATGGATGTGACCGAGCACTATTTCATGGAAAAGACCGGCATTCCCTTCAATTTTGGCATCGTGGTGGCGCTCGGGTTCATTGTCGGCGCGGTGATCTCGGGCCAAACGTTTTACATGTTTACGATCGAAAACATCAAGCAATTTGGCGCCCTGAAAGCGATGGGGACGAGCAATCTGCGGATTGTGCGCATG
>DASRSE010000285.1:0-9470 GCA_035656655.1 Pirellulales bacterium | reverse complement strand
CGACTCCGCTGACCAGAATGTCGATTTTGCCGTCGGTGTCGCGCCAGATTTCTTCGGCGGTCGTTTTGCGGTGGATCTCGGGGTTGGCCGGATTTTTGAACTGCTGCGGCATGAAGTAGTTTTTGTTCGCGGCGCACAGTTCGTCGGCCTTGCGCATCGCGCCGGGCATGCCTTCGGCGGCCGGCGTCAAGATGATCTCGGCGCCGAGCGCCTTCAACATGCGGCGGCGTTCCAAGGTCATGCTGTCGGGCATGGTTACGATCAGCTTGTATCCGCGCGCCGCGCAGACGTAAGCCAGGCCAATGCCCGTGTTGCCGCTGGTCGGTTCGATGATCACGGTGTCGGGCTTGATTTTTCCGTCTCGTTCGGCGGCGTCGATCATGGCGCGGCCGATGCGATCCTTGACGCTCCAGAGCGGGTTCAGATTTTCGACCTTGGCCACGACCGTGGCGACACAGCCTTTCGCGATTCGATTGAGCTTAACTAGCGGGGTGTTGCCGATGCATTGAGTAATATCGTTGTGAATACCTGGGCCAGCCATTTTCGATCGATCCTTTCACGGAAAAAGTGGGCGTTCGTCGGCGATGGAGCAGAAACGCAAAGCCAAGACACGCTAGACCCAAGTCGCCGATTCAAAAGACTTGGCTTATAATGTCGATGTTTCCGAAAAGTATAACGCCCTTGCCGAAAACAGGTCAACTCCGCCTCCAAGAACGAATGCGATACTCACGCTCGTACAACATTCACGTTTAACCCTCTATGCGTGTGATTTTGGCCTATGGCTGAAGTGCGGTCTGAACGTCGGATCGCAAACTTTGCATTTGCGACTCGACTTGAAGTCTCTCTTGAACTTTTGAGGATTTGAGTTCCGCAAGATAGTTGATCTGTGTTTGAAGTTTTTGCACAAGGAAGAGGAGTTGGGCGCCGCTCGTTTTTAAATTGGACGCGTAATTTTGAAGGTTGACAAAATCCGAGACATTTGAAGGAATCCCCCCGGCGCGTCGAATGGCGTAAGCGAGAGAATTAAGTTCCGCGATTGACTTTTCATATAGAGCCTCTGTTTTCCATCCATTGGCTTCTGCGGCGTCGCGATTTCGTTGTAAGGTGGCTCCGTCGTGCTCAATGCTTGACGAGTCTTGGTTAATGCTCAATAGGCGGAGTGATAAACGGTCAAGCTCATGTTGAAGGCTTACGAATCTGAGAATTTTAGAATCGTTGTCTTCCTTTGTCGGTTGCAACGATGCAATCACATCTTTTTGCGCGGGCAATTCCGCGAGATCACGCGTCTTTTTGGATCGCACTTGGAAGAGGACACTGAGATACGTCGCCGGCACCGCGAAGTTGAGATTCTGCCCTTGAGGCAGAGTCCACGTTGACACGCCAACCACGTCACCATTTTCCAATATCACCGGACCGCCGCTATTACCGTGCGAAATCGGCGCAGAGATTTGAATCCACGACATCGCATTCGCATACTTCGCGCCGCTATAAAATTGCGATGCCTCCGGTATTCGTGCTATTTCAGCGCCGCTCCTGATCGCACTGACGTTTCCTCGACTCATTGTTCCGGAAAGTCCAATCGGCGCACCAAATACGAAAACCTCGGCACCCTTATCGGGCAAGCTGTCGGCCAAATGGAGCGGCCGTAAACCTTTGGGGGTGGTTTTTGTATGTACGAGCGCCAAGTCGTGCTCCGGATCGAATGCCAGAAAGCCATCAATGGCAGACTCGGAACCGTCAGAAAAAGCTGCGGTCATTTGATTTGCGCCTCGGATTACATGGTAGTTAGTTGCAATAACTCCAAGGTCGTCGATCACAAATCCTGACCCGGCTTTACCCCCTTGACTCGTCGTTGCTCGCAAAGTTACCACGGCCGGCTGAGTTGCCTTGTCAATCTCCTCGCTAGTCAATCGCTGAATTTTGGGATGAACCGGACCGACGCCCTCCGCCGACTTCGATGAAGAGCCGTTGTCGATGGCAACGGTGTGCGCATTCGCAGCGGGCGTGACGATCTTCGAGAATCTGTCGAAGTCTTGATCGGAGCCCTGGTCAACAGTATCGTCTTCCATTCCGATTTCGAGACTCGGTGGCGACTGTGTTGGGGTCGATAACGCCGATTGCGAAGCTAGACCACGGTTAATCTCGGTATTGTCGCGCGACGGTCCAAACCAAATTCCGACGCACAATGCAAGAATGGAAGCGAAGCCAGAACCAATCAATATCCAAACAACCGGATGTATCCGGTCTGTGGAATCGCCTTCTACGATCCGAGTCATGATTTGCCCTCATCGAGATGATGCATCAGCCACGGATTATAATACGCGCGAGTAGACGATTGGAAGCGCCGTAGGTTCCTAATTTCCAATGAAAACCGGCAGTTTCTTGAATTAGCTTTGAAAAACGCCGCTTTGAATCCCATTCGAGCGACCTAAATCGCCGCTATCGGTCCTTTTGTGCCAGTGCAGTAATCTGAAATCGCCGCTACTTCGTTTTGGGAAACCCGGCCCGGACCAAGTCGTCATAGCCCGCCTTCAAAGGACGCGCGTCGTAGCCGTATTTTTTCAGCAGATCGGCGGCGGCCCGACAGCGCACGCCCGACTTGCAATGCAAATAGACGATCCGATTCTTGGGCATTTGCTGGGCCAAGACCGCGGCGAACTCGGGCGCCTCCGCGCCGCTTTTGAGCATGCTCAGCGGCACGTTGATTGCCTCGGTCAAATGGCCCGCCTTCCACTCGTCGGTCTCGCGCACGTCGACCAGAACTGCTTTCTTGTCGACGAGATTCGCTTTCACTTGGTCGAGCGTGTCTTGGGTCGGCTCCGCCGCAAAAATCGGGCGGGCGGCGAGAAGCACGAGCGAAACCAGCAGTCCAAAGCATGAACACACACGCATGGGAAAACCCTCCTGGAATGGAAACCGCAACTATTACTTCAGAAGCTAGAACTCCGCATTTCCCGGCGCGCGCGGAAAGGGGATCACATCGCGAATGTTGCCTAGCCCGGTCACGAATTGCAGCACCCGCTCGAGGCCGAGCCCGAACCCGGAATGCGGCACGGTGCCAAAGCGGCGGAGATCAAGATACCACCAATAGTCTTCGGCCTTGAGCCCTTGTTCGGCCATCCGCATCTCGATCACATCCAGCCGCTCCTCGCGCTGGCTGCCGCCGATGATTTCGCCCACGCCAGGCACGAGAATATCCATTGCGCGGACCGTCCGGCCGTCGTCGTTCAACCGCATATAGAAGGGCTTGATCGAACGCGGATAGTCATACAAGATGACCGGCCGTTTGAATTCTTGCTCGGTCAGATAGCGTTCGTGTTCGGCTTGGAGGTCGGTCCCCCAGGCGACCGGATACTCGAATTTCTGGCCGGACTTTTCCAACAGCGCGATCGCCTCCGTATACGGAAGCCGCACGAACTCGCTGCCGATGATGTGTTGCAGATTGCCGACGAGGGTGTGCGACTCGTCGATTCGCTCATTGAAGAACTGCATGTCGTCCGCGCAGCGCTCGAGCGCGTCGCGAAAGATGCGCTTCAAAAATGCCTCGGCAATCGTCATGTTGTCGGTCAGGTCGTAAAACGCCATCTCCGGCTCGACCATCCAAAACTCCGAGAGATGGCGCGAGGTATTGCTGTTCTCGGCGCGAAACGTCGGACCGAAGGTGTAAACCTTGCCCAGCGAGCAAGCAAAGATCTCCGCGTTCAACTGGCCGCTCACGGTCAAATAGGCCGGCTTATGAAAAAAGTCGTGCGTGAAATCGACCGCCGGGCCTTGCTTGGGGACTTTGGCCAGGTCGAGCGTCGTGACCTTGAACATCGCTCCCGCCCCTTCGCAATCGCTGGCGGTGATGATTGGCGTATGAATGTAGAGAAAGCCGCGCTCTTGGAAAAAGTCGTGGATCGAGCGCGACACGCAATTTCTCAGGCGCGCGACCGCTCCGAAGGTATTGGTCCGCGGGCGCAGATGCGCGATCGTTCGCAAGAATTCAAACGAGGCCCCTTTCTTTTGCAGCGGATACTGTTCCGGATCGGCCCAGCCGTGGACCGCGATCGCCGTGGCATGGAGCTCGGTCGCTTGACCCTTGGCCGGCGAGGCTTTGATTTCGCCCTCGACCGTCGCGCTGCAACCGACCGCCAACCGCTTCACCTCGGTTTCATAATTCGGCAGCTTGCCGTCGGCGACAATCTGTAGATTGGCTTGCGAGGAGCCGTCGTTCACATCAAGAAAGCTAAAGCCTCCCTTGGAGTCGCGCCGCGTCCGAATCCAACCGCGCACGCGGACGGTTTGGCCCACGCTCGCCGCTTGGCGAGCGGCCGCCACACTAATCGTTTCCATGAATGCTCCTCCGTGGTGCGATCGCGGTCTGCGTAGCGCGAATTTTTCTCGTCGTTCGCTGTCGGATTCGGCGCGGGCTGCCCTAATGGCCCTGATGCGCCAGCCACCGCTCGGCGTCCAAGGCGGCCATGCAACCGCTGCCGGCCGACGTAATCGCTTGTCGATAATAGTCGTCGGCCACGTCGCCGGCGGCAAAAATCCCCTCGATGCTGGTATTGGTTCGAAACGGGACCGTGAGCTTGAGATAGCCTTGCTCGTTCGTCGCGAGCTTTCCTTGGAGAAAGGTCGTGTTCGGCGTGTGGCCAATTGCGAGAAACATCCCGCCGACTTCGATCGTCCGCTTCGTTCCATTTTGCGCGTGTCGCAGCCGCACGGCGGTCAGGCCATTGGTCCCGTCTCCGAGGCATTCGTCGACTTCGTGATTCCAAACCATTTCGATTTTTGGCTCGTTCAAGGCGCGCTGGGCCATGATCTTGCTTGCCCGTAGCTCGTCTCGGCGAACGACCATGTGTACTTTCGAGGCAAATTTGGCGAGATAGGTCGCTTCTTCGACCGCCGAGTCGCCGCCGCCGACCACAATCAGCGGCTTGTTGCGAAACCGGGGCAAAGCGCCGTCGCAAACGGCGCAGGCGCTGACGCCGCGATTTTTGTATTCATGCTCCGACTCCAGCCCGAGATAATTCGCCCGGGCGCCGGTGGCCACAATGACGGCCCGCGCTGCGATCGTTTCGCCCGAGCCGGCCTGAAGTTGGAAAGGGGAGCCTGCGACGCTCAGGCCAACGATATCGTCACTGACGACCTCGGTGCCGACATTGATCGCCTGCTGTTTCATCAGTTCGACGAGTTCGACCCCTTGAATGGCATAGTGTGGCTGCCCCGCCTTGACATGGCCGGCCGGCGCCGGGGGCAAATTGTAATGCCGCGCGCGATCGACCGCCGTTTCGATGAAGGCGCGTACGTTGCCGACCGGAAAGCCGGGATAATTCTCCACCTCGGTGGTGAAGGCGAGTTGCCCGAGCGGAATCATGTCGGGCTGCGGCGTCCCCTCAAAAAGCACCGGTTTGAGGTTCGCGCGGGCGGCATAGATGGCCGCCGACCAACCGGCGGGACCGCTGCCAATAACAACGACTTTGTGAATCGACATCGAAAAAGCACCATCCCGGCGGCGCCGGGGGAAATCGGAAGGAGGAAAAACGCAACTTGGGCCGAGTCCGCGCCGGATGCGGCTCCTAAGGCCTGCGGCGGTTCTCGATTCCTACCATATCGCTTGAACCGCGCGGCGACAAGTTCGCGATTGGTGCAATTGCGGGGCGCTTCTATAATGGGCGGCGGTTCCGCGGCGGCGCGGCGTGGCCCGCGACCGCGAAGTCGACTTTTTTCGCTCTCCCCTCACTCGGCAGCAAGCCTCGCTCCTATGTCCGCGATGCCCTTGATGATCGTCGTGCTCTGCTGTCTGGCGATTGCATATCGCTATTATAGCGCGTTTCTGGCGGCGAAGGTGCTGGTCCTCGACGACCGCCGCGTCACCCCCGCGCATCGGCTGAATGACGGCCAGAATTATCATCCAACCCACAAGTGGGTCTTGTTTGGACACCATTTTGCCGCAATTTCCGGCGCGGGTCCGCTGATCGGGCCGGTGCTGGCGATCCAATATGGCTATTTGCCGGGGCTGATTTGGATCGTGGTCGGCGTTTGTCTCGCCGGCGCGGTGCAAGACATGTTGGTGCTCGGCGCCAGCGTCCGCTGGAATGGCCGCTCGTTGGCCGAAATCGCCCGCGCCGAATTGGGCGCCGTCGCCGGCGGAATGGTTTCGGTGACCATCTTGTTCGTGGTGATCATCGCCTTGTCGGGCTTGGGAGTCGTCGTCGTGAACGCGCTCGGCGGCGAAGAAGTGCAACTGGCCGGCGGCACGAAAATCGAGCTACTATCGCCCGCCGCGCCGGAAGTGACCGCCACGCCCTCCGGCCAGCAAGTGCGCATTCCGGGCCCATCGCGGTTGACCTATCCCAATGATAGCGTCGTCGAACGGAGCGAGTCGTTTACGCTGATCCTGCCTGGCGCCGCCACTGAACATTCGCTGACGCCGCACAGCGTGCTCACCTTGCCCCCCGGGGCGAAACAGCAGATTCCAGGCAGCTCGTGGGGCACCTTTACGATTGCTTGCACGATCCCCATTGCGCTGTTTATCGGCTTGTACATGTATAAGCTGCGAAAGGGGCGCGTGATCGAAGCGTCGCTCCTCGGCGCGGCGGCCGTTCTGGCCGCGACGGTGGCGGGCCACTGGATTCCGAACTCCCCCTTCGAGAAATACTTCTTGCTCTCGCGCGAAGGAACCATTGGCGCCCTCTGCGTGTACGGTTTTATCGCCAGCGTGCTGCCGGTCTGGATGCTCCTCTGCCCGCGCGATTATCTGTCGAGCTTTTTGAAGATTGGCACCGTCGCCATCCTGGTCGGCTCGGTGATCGTCGCGAATCCCACGCTCCACGCGCCGACCTTGAATCAGGGATTTGCGGCGGGAGGCCCGACCTTTCCGGGCGCGATTTTTCCGTTCTGCTTTATCTGCATCATGTGCGGCGCGGTGTCGGGATTTCACGCGCTTGTGTCGTCGGGAACGACCCCCAAAATGATCGGCCGCGAATCGGACGTGCGGACGATCGGCTATGGCGCCATGCTGATGGAAGGGCTCGTGGCGGTCGTCGCGCTGATCGCTGCCGCCTCGCTCCCCTCGTCCGATTATTACGCGATCAACATGCCGCTGGCGATTCCCAAAGGGCAGGAACAGCAGTTTCGCCAATATGCCGAGACCGTGAAGCGGATGGACCCCAACCCCGACAACCTCGCTCGCATCGAACAGCAGGTCGGCAACGAATCGTTGCGCGGCCGGACCGGCGGAGCCGTGACGCTGGCCGTCGGCATGTCCAACATCATTACCGAGGCAACGCACCGGGTGGCGGGCAACGCAATTCCGATCGAAGGGGTCATCGAGTATTGGTATCATTTCGCGATCATGTTCGAGGCTTTGTTCATCATGACCACGATCGACACCGGCACGCGCATCGGCCGCTTCTTGTTGCAAGAGTTTTTGGGCAAATTCTCTCGGCGGTTCGATCAGACCGATTGGCTGCCCGGCGCCGCGCTGTCGACCGGACTGGTGGTGGTTGCTTGGGGCGGGCTGATTGCCACCGGTTCAATTGCGACGATTTGGCCGATGTTTGGCATCGCTAACCAATTGCTGGCGGTGATCGCGCTGGCGATTGTTTCGACCTATCTCGCCAACGCGGGTCGCGCCCGCTACCTCTGGGTGACGATTCCGCCGATGCTGTTCGTGATCGCGACGACGCTGACCGCCGGCTATCAGATGATCACGGCGAAGTTTTGGCCGATGCTGGCCAGCGGCTGGAGCCCGGCCGCGGGGGCCGGGGCCGCCGCCCACGATTGGGGAAAGCTGCTAATGGGCGGGTTGAACATCTTCTTCATTCTGTTCATGGCGACATCCGTGTTGATCGTGCTGACTACGTCGCTCCAGTGCTGGCTCGACCCGCGTCCGCCGCGCGCGCCGACGCCCTCCGAAGCGCAGCCCGAGCCGAATCTGCCGTAGCGCCGCCAAACGGATCAGCCGGCGGGCTCTTCGCGCCGCGCCGCCGGGCCTTGGCGAAAGCCAATCGCCATCCGGTTCCAAGCATTGATAACCGCAATCGCCAGCGTCAAATCGACCAGGTCCTGTTCGCTAAATTGCTGGCGCGCCTGCTCGTAGACCTCGTCGGGGATGCCTGTCTCGGACACCAGCGTCACCGCTTCGGCCCAGGCAAGGGCCGCGCGCTCGCGGTCGTTGAAAAAGGACGTTTCATGCCAAACGGGCAAACAATCGAGCCGCTGCTGCGTTTCGCCCGCTTTGCGCGCTTCGCGCGAATGCATGTCGACGCAATACGAGCAGCCATTGATCTGCGAGGAGCGCAGTTCGACGAGCGCGCGGAGCCGCGGCTCGATGTTCGTCGAATCGAGATAGGTGCGCGTTGCCGCGAGGGCCTTCACGGCGTCCGGCGCCACCTGGAAATAAGCCATCCTGAGTGACATGCTTCTGTGCTCCTTGCTGGTGAGTGCATGAACGGGCCAAGGCGGCGGCTGGACCGCGATTGAACCAAACTGCCACGCCGCGGGCAGGCTGCTCACTCGCCTGGCTTGGCGTGCGCTTCGACAATGTCGTGCAAACTGAAATTGGCCGGCAGCTTTTCGCCTCGATCCGCCAAAAATTTCTTATAGTGGCGAATGCTGTCGTACAGGTCGTCGCTCGAATCTTCGAACAGCTTCGGGTACTTATCAATGATGATCCGCCACTTGGCGAAACCGTCTTCAAACAGTTTCTTCGTGCTGTCGGCGAGGCTGCTTTTGCGCTGCTCTTCGATCGCGAGATAGATCAACCGGTGGGCGTCGATGGCGTCGGCGGTTGGTTCCGAGAGGACGCGGCTCTGCCAATAGTCGAAGTTGACGTGGGTGCGGAAGATGCTAATGCTCTGCGCCTGATCGGCGTCGGCTTGCGCCTCTTGGGCGATGCGCCGCGCGGCATCGCGCTTTTCCGCGGGCGCTTCGCGCACCAGCTCTGGGCGCGCGATCACCAGCCGCTCCGTCGCGCTGTCGGCGGCCATTCCTTCTTCCGGCGTGCGCTTGGCCGGCGGAATGCTCAACACGCGGCGCTCGTCCGGCGACAGCTTTTCGCGTTTCGCCGCGGTCAGCCGGTCGCGCGTCCCCGCGGGCAACAGCTTGTCCAATTCGGCGTCCTTCGCCTTGGCGCGGGCCTCGAACTCTTCTTGATCGTTGAGGCGGAAATGGCCCCCTTTATAATCGGGAAAAACGCGGTTGCCAAAGGCGGTCCATTCGACGGCCGCTTCTTCCCAGGCGCGGCGGGTCGTTTCGTCGAAATGCCCTTCCTCCTCGAGCGCGTTGGCGTAATTGATTTGCGCCATGGGAGGCGCGGAGAAGTAGATCACCGTGCTCACGCCGTGAATCTGCGAATTGTGGTTGTCGACCGCATCGATCCCCTTCAGATACCAGAGCTTGCCGACCAGCCAACTATCGCGCGGCGTGCTTTCAATCTCCAGTTGCTGGGCCAGAAATTCATGCAGCTCCGTATCCTTGGC
>DASRSE010000284.1:0-19582 GCA_035656655.1 Pirellulales bacterium | reverse complement strand
TTCGCTGCGCGAATTGGTCCCACCCTACACCTGTGCGCTCCCTTTTTGACCAAGCGGTTCGTAGGGTGGCGACCAGCACGGCGCACGCCGTGCGCAGGCCCACCAGCGCGCGGCGCAGCCAGCCAGCGGATGGCGCGGCGCTCCCGCCGGCGTGAAGCGTTCCAGCGTGAAGCGTTCCGGCGTGAAGCGTTCCAACCGGATTCCGCAGCGACGTCGTTCGCTGGTGGGCCTGCATTCGCTGCGCGAATTGGTCCGCACCCTATACCTGTGCGCTCCCTTTTTGACCGCGCGGCGCAGCCAGCCAGTGGATGGCGCGGCGCGCCCGCCGGCGTGAAGCATTCCGGCGAGAAGCATTCCGGCGCGAAGCGTTCCAACCGCATTCCACGACGGCGTCGTCCGCTGGTGGGCCTGCATTCGCTGCGCGAATTGGTCCGCACCCTACACCGGTGCGCTCCTTTTTTGGCCGAGCGGTTCGTAGGGTGGCGACCAGCACGGCGGAACGCCGTGCGCAGGCCCACCAGCGCGCGGCGCAGCCAGCCAGCGGATGGCGCGACAGCGTCGCGCGGACCGGTCGTGGCCGAGATTGTGGCAAAGGCCGTTGGATTCCGCCTGCGGTATTTATGCCGGCAGGTCGTCCCACAGCGGGCGCCACAGAGGCAATCGCGGAAAGAGGGCCGCCGCCGTCTCGAGTGCCGTTTGCGTCGATGGCTCGACGCGATTCTGCGCCGCGGCCTCGGGCAAATCCAGATGCCCCAAAAAGAGCCGCGCCAGCTCGCACGGGTTCAGCGCGAGGTAGCTGCGGCCGAGCTTGCCGCGCAGAAATTTGACGCCGCGGCTGGAGACCACCACTTGCCACCGCGCCCCGCCGCTGAGCAATCCCAACTCGCAGGGACGAGTCAAGTCCGCCGCGCGAGCCCGCGCCAAGAGCGCCGGGGCGATCGCACGAATCCACTTTGATTCATCCAGCAGCTTGACCATCAGCACTTCGCCTTGATCCGACTCATGGTGATGCGTTAGCCCGCCGCAACCTTGCATGAAGCGATGCAACGGGTCGTCGATCGGGGCTTGCAAGGTCACGGGCCGGTCGTCGTGCTCGATCAGGTCGCCGCAGGCCCGGGCTAATAGAAGCGGGCCGGCGGTCGGATGGCCGGGCGTGGTCAGCAACTCGACCACTTGCCGACCGCGCACGACGGCGTAGCCGA
Source organism: Pirellulales bacterium (assembly GCA_035656655.1). Classification (GTDB taxonomy): domain Bacteria; phylum Planctomycetota; class Planctomycetia; order Pirellulales; family DASRSE01; genus DASRSE01. The sequence goes on along the minus strand of DASRSE010000284.1, from coordinate 18,380 downwards.
CAATCGGCGCCGAAGTCTCCTCGAGCTCAAGCTTGTCGGGCCCATCAATCGCCACGATGATCTGATCGAACGCCTTGCGGCTCACCAGCCAGCGCCAGTAGTTTTCGCTCCGGTCGAGCGGGCCGTGCGCGACGTCGGTGTTCTGCCGATAAATCCGCATCAAGGCGGGCAATTCCACATGCCGCCAAAAGCGAATGTTGAGCGACGAGCGATGGAGATATCCGCCATCGGAGAGATTCGCCAACACCTCGCGCGGCTTGGCGCGGCTGAAGCTGTGCCGCCCGCACACCGCCCAGCCGAACCGGCGAAAGAAATGCGGTATCTTGGTGCGCAATTGGCCAAGGACCGCGCCGTCTTCGCGCATCTGAGTTTCAGCCGCGCGCAACAGCGAGGCCGCGCACCCTTGGCCGCGAAACTCCGGCAGCGTGCCGAGCCAGTTCAAGCCGGCGACCGGCACTCGCTCGCCGCCAAATCGCAGACTCCGCTTGGTCAGATGGACGTGCGACAAAATTCGCTCGCCGCGCTTGACAACGAGCCGATCGGTCGGCTCGTACAGCGGATCATCCTGGGCGGCGTGAAACTCCGCGCTCGTCGGTCCTTGAAACACGGCCAACAACAGTTGGAAGATTTCGAGATGATCGCCTGACCGGCCGGGAACGGCGCAAGGAAAATAGAGCGACTGCGGCGCGGCAGGCGGAAGCGCTCCGGAAGAGTGGGGCGCGGACGAGGGTCCAGGGGGGACAAAGTGCGGCGGCGCAGCGATATTTCGCGGATGACTTTTGCGATTGGCGCCATCCACCCGACGAACTTCGCGCGAGGCAGAAAATCCAGCGGACATTGCGATTCCTTCCGGCCAGCCTGGTCCGATCCATCAAGCACTTCCGTTAAGGTAAGACTTTCGGATGTCAATTACCAGTGGGCGAGAACAAAAATGTCCAGATCGCAACCTTGGTTTTAAGCCGCTCGCGCCGCGCGCTGGCCACGGGCGGCCGCCGGTGAGGTTGGTCTCTCGCGCGTGCGGTCCGCCACTGCTCGGTCCGCTCAAGAACAAGTTGAGCGGCCTTTCGCGGACCGAAGACCGACGGCGCTCGGAGGAAAATAGGGTCGCCGGCCGGCGGTTATTGCAGCGAGGCTTGCACGGCAACCTGCCCCAATTTGCGCTGCGCGCTGCAGCACGTATCCATGATCTTGCCGTTTTCGTCGAGCGCGATGTGAAACCGCTCTTGCCCCTCGAGTCGGTGGAGCGACAGATGAAAATCGCGGCTCGATTTCGCCAGATAATGCAATTGGTCAGGGCTTTTCGGCGACCGCAGCCGGCCCCATGAGCCATCGCCCAGATAAATCACGCCGTTATCATTCGCCAGACCCCCCAGCAAGGGCTTCGTCCGCTTGAACGTGTGGTCATGGTGCTCAAGCACGACGGGGACGCGATACTTTTCAAACAGCGGCACCCAATGTTGCCGATTACCTTCGCCCGTTCCGAGCGTCGCCGTCTTGTGGTCCTTCGATTCAGTCGGGTCCGGATTGCGGAACGATGGGTAAGCCGGCACATGGTTGACCGCCATCACGTGCGGATGATCGACCCGCGTTTTCAAGGTCTTCTCCAGCCAATCAGCCTGTTCGCCGGCGATCGGACTTGTGTGGCCCGTGTCGAGCAAGATCAGGCTCAAATAGTCGCCGAAGTCGAGCGAAGCGAAGCTCGTATGCTCAAACAGACCATCGAACAGGCTGTAAAAGAACGGCGCCTTCGTCCGCGGCTTTTCGTAGAAGCCGTCGACTTCGTGGTTCCCAATGCAAGGCACCAAGGGGATCATGCGGCCATCGTGGCCGACCATGTGCTTGCTGTAGTTGCGCAGAAAAGCCAGATGCACGTCAGCCGACATGCCATTTTCATAGGCCAGGTCGCCGCCGATCACGGCAAAGTGCGGATCTTGCCGCGCGGCTTGGATGTTGTTGGCGATCGTGTGGACATTCACCCCGCAGTCGCCGCCGGAAATGAATTGGATCGTGTCGGTGGCCTTCGCGGGCATCGTCCGGAAACGATAAATTGGCGAGTGGTTGCCGATCTTGAAGACATAATCGGTGCCGGGCATCAGGCCAGTCAACTCGGCGCGAAAGACTTTGAAGTCGGTTTGGGCGTAAGGCTTGGCGACCGTTTCTTGGGCTGACCAAACAAACGAAGCGCCGGACGAGTAGTAAACCTTCGTGTCAGCCGTTTCGCCGCGCGTGCCGACCCATTGCACGGTCATCGTGGTGGTCGGATCGCGCTGCCAGGTCAGAAACAAGGTGCTCGGCTGAAACGCCGGTTCATCGACCAGATTGCGGAGCAGCGTTTCGGCAGGCGTTTCTGCATGCAGCACGCCGGCCGCGGCGAGGCTCGCGACCGATGTTCCTAAAAAAGCGCGACGCGAAAGAGAAACAGCCATGGGCAACCATCCGGCAAGAGAGGGGCGAGGCGGGAAAACAGCCCCTTCCGGAGCGAAGAGGCGGCAGGGCTACGGTTGATTATCGTCATCCGTTTTTTCAAAGTCAACGAAAGTTTCCGCGGCGCCGGTCCTTGGACGGCGCCGAGGAAAACTGATCAAAAACATCGGACAAAGCGCTGCCCGCGCCTCGTTTTGTCGCCAGAAACGCGGCCCGCGCAAATAGGGAGTGTGTCCGCTCGCCGTAGCCCGCGGCCCCGCGGGTTTGCGCCAGCGGCAACGATTGCCCTGGCGTGACATTTTTCCCATAATGGGCCGGTCTCGCCGCCCGTTTGCAATGATTCCGTTAAGAAGCGGTGCGCATGCAACGGACGACGGGTGGAAGTTGGTCGCCCGCGCGCCATCGTTATCCCTTCGTTTGTCCCTCTCGCAGTACACGCCATGAGCATTCAAGTGATTCGCGAACAACGGCCTGGCCTTTACTGCGTGGAACTGCGCACCGGCAAATGGGACGAAATGGTCCGCTGGTATCGCGAGATGCTCGGGCTGAAGGTGCTCGTGCGCGTCGTTGACGATGGGTATGCGCTGCTTGAGGCGGGAGAAACGCGGATCGCGCTCATTTCGCGCGAGAGTCCTGGCCCCTTGACCGCCCGCTGGAGCCTGGGGTTTGAAGTCGATAATCTCGATCGCGTTTCGCAGCGGCTGGTGGAAGGGGGCTGGGAAGTCTCTCATCCCGACCGAACCGCGGAGGGCTTTCGCGAAATCGTCACGCTCGATCCCGACGGCAATCGGCTGCGACTGTTCGCTTGGCCCGAGATGACTTGAGCCCTGCGCAGCGAAAAGGTTATCGCGTCGCCGCGTCAATCTCGCATTCGCGCCGAGCGGCAGAGGGCATGTTGCGCGGTTGCGACGATCCGCCTTACGCCAGCGGCAAGGAGGAGGTGGCGCGGCACTCGCGGTCGTGCCATTGGGCGCGGCCTTCTGCCCAAAACGTGGGAACGATCATGCGATGGCGGCGGCAGGGCCGTTTTACTTTTTGCTGGCCTGTTCGGCGACCGCCGCTTGAGCCGCGGCGAGGCGCGCGATTGGCACGCGATACGGCGAGCACGAAACGTAGTTCAGCCCGATCTCGTGACAGAAAATCACGCTGTTTGGATCGCCGCCGTGTTCGCCGCAAATACCGAGCTTGATGTCGGGGCGTGTGGCGCGCCCTTTCTTCACGGCGATTTTCATCAGTTCGCCGACTCCGCTTTGGTCGATCGTTTGGAACGGATCGGCCCCGATGATGTCTTTTTCGCGATAGTCGTTGATGAACGAGCCATAATCGTCGCGGCTCATGCCCAGCGTCGTTTGGGTCAGATCGTTCGTCCCGAAGGAAAAGAATTCGGCACTCTGCGCGATCTGATCGGCGCAGACGGCCGCGCGCGGCAGTTCGATCATCGTGCCGACGAGATATGCGACTTTAACGCCCTTTTCGGCGAAGACCTTGTCGGCCGTCTCGCGGACGATCTTTTCTTGATGCTTGAACTCCGCGGCGAAGCCCGCCAGCGGAATCATGATTTCCGGGTGGACTTCGATACCGGCCTGCTTCACGTCGCAGGCCGCCTCGACGATGGCGCGGGCTTGCATCGCCGTGATTTCCGGATAGACGATTCCCAGCCGGCAGCCGCGATGCCCCAGCATGGGATTGAACTCGTGCAATTCTTGCACGCGGCGCGCGATGGCTTCGCCGGTCAGGCCGATCTTTTTGCCGAGGGCTTCTTGTTCCTTGGCTTCGTGCGGCAGAAATTCGTGCAAAGGGGGATCGAGCAGCCGGATCGTGACCGGGCGGCCTTGCATCGCGCGGAACAAGCCGTCGAAGTCCTTGCGTTGGTACGGCAGAAGCTTGGCGAGCGCTTTTTCGCGGCCCGGCAGATCGCTGGCCAAGATCATTTCGCGGAAGTCGTCGATATGGTCGAAGAACATGTGCTCGGTGCGGCACAGGCCGATTCCTTCGGCCCCGAACGCAATCGCCTCGAGGGCTTGCTTCGGTTCATCGGCATTGGTTCGCACTTTGAGCGAGCGATTCTCGTCAACCCAGCGCATCAACTGCTCGTAGCGCGAATAGGTTTCCGATTGTTCCGGCTTCATCGTTTTGCTGATTAGCACCTGAATCACTTCGCTCGGTTGCGTTTCGACCTTGCCGGCGAAAACTTCGCCCGTGAAGCCGTCGATCGAGATCTGATCCCCCTCTTTGAGCACTTTGCCGGCGACGGAGACCGTCCCTGCCTGATAGTCGATGTTGAGCGATTGGCAGCCGACGATGCACGGCTTGCCCATCTGGCGGCTGACGAGCGCGGCGTGCGAGCTGGCGCCGCCGAAGGCGGTCAAAATGCCCTTGGCGATTTTCATTCCGCGGAGATCTTCCGGGCTGGTTTCGCGGCGGACGAGGATCAACTGGACGTGGTTATCCTTCAGCCACTGGGCTTCGGCGTCGGTGGCGTGAAACACGATCTTGCCGGTGGCGGCGCCCGGTCCGGCGTTGATGCCTTTGGCCAAGACATTGCCGTCTTTTAGGGCCTTCTTCTTCCCTTCCGGATTGAAGATCGGCTGGAGCAGTTGGTTCAAGTCGTCGGCCGGAATGCGTTTCGCCGAGAGGGCCTCCGGCTTCGAGATCAAGCCTTCGTTGACCAGATCGACAGCGATTCGCACGGCGGCAAAACCGGTCCGCTTCGCATTGCGCGTTTGCAGCATCCACACCTTGCCGCGCTGGATCGTGAACTCGACGTCTTGGACGTCCTTATAATGTTTTTCGAGCTTGATGCCGATTTCTTCGAGTTGCTTAAATCCGGCGGGCATGACTTTGCCGAGCGTTTCCTCGATCCGTTCGGGCGTGCGGATGCCGGCGACCACGTCTTCGCCCTGGGCATTGATCAGATAGTCGCCGCGGATGCCCGGCGTGCCCAGCGCGCCATCGCGAGTGAGGGCGACGCCCGTCGCGCAGTCCTCGCCTAGATTGCCGAAGACCATGGCTTGAACATTGACGGCGGTGCCCCATTCGTGTGGGATGCCATAGGTGCGCCGATAGACGACGGCGCGATCGTTCATCCAGCTACCAAAGACGGCGCCGATGGCGCCCCAGACTTGTTCCCACGGATCGGTGGGGAAATCCTTGCCGGTCCCTTTTTTGATGGCCGCTTTGAATTCCGCGACCAGCTCTTTCAACTGAGCGACGTTCAATTGATTGTCGAGTTCGACGCCGGCTTTCTTTTTCTTCGCTTCGAGGATTTCCTCGAACGGGTCGTGTTCCTTTTTGCTCTTGGGCTTCATATCGAGGACAACATCGCCGTACATCTGGACGAAGCGGCGATAAGAATCCCAGGCGAAGCGTTCGTTGCCCGCGTTCTTGGCGAGGGCTTGGACGGTCGTTTCGTTCAAACCAATGTTGAGCACCGTATCCATCATGCCAGGCATCGAGTCGCGGGCGCCCGAACGGCACGAGACGAGCAATGGGTTGGCGGTATCGCCGAACTTGGCCCCCATTTCCTTTTCGACCTTGGCCATGGCCGCCTGCACGGTCGCTTTCAGCTCGGCAGGATACTGGCGGTCGTGAGCATAATAATAGGTGCAGACGTTCGTGCCGATCGTGAAGCCAGCCGGAACGGGCAAGCCGAGATTGGTCATTTCGGCCAAATTGGCGCCCTTGCCGCCGAGCAGATCGCGCATTTTAGCGGCCCCATCCGTGCCCGCCGGCCCGAACGAATAGACATATTTTTCCGACATGAACATCTCCGAAAGAAGTAACAAAAGTCCGCGTGGCGATTTTGGGGTCGCGCGAAGAAGCGGCTTCGAGCGCTGAGTTTTCCGCCGCAAAACAAGCCAGTTAGTGTAGCGGGGCTGGCGACCGGTCGTCAAGAATTGACCGCAAAGTTTTGCCTAGTCGGAACTTATGGCAAAACAACCCATTGCGCGCGAGGCAGGTCCTGGCCCCAATGGCCCACGCATTTAGGGTTTCAGCGTGGCCGTGCGCAGGATCACCGGCTGCGCCGGCAGCTTCTCAAAAGAGGGTTGGCTTCGCACTTCGACCTTGCCCAGGTGGTCTAGCACGTCTTGCCCCTCAATCACTTGGCCAAAGACGCAATAGCCATAGTCGGCGGCCGTGTCGGAGTTCTGGTAGTCAAGGCTCGGGTTGTCGGCCAAATTAAAAAAGAACTGGCAGGTCGAGCTGTCGATGATTGCCGGGTCGCGCGACATGGCGATCGTCCCTTGCCGGTTTTTGAGTCCATTGCGGGCTTCATTGCGGATCGTGGCTTCGACCGGCTTCAGCTTCAAGTCGGGTCCCACCCCGCCGCCGATCGCGATAAAGCCATTGTCCACCATGTGAAACAGGGTGTTCGTGTACTGGCCTCGTTCGACATATCGGACGAAATTGTCCACCGTGATCGGAGCTTTCTCGCGGTCGAGCCGGACTGTGATCGAGCCCAGCGAGGTGTTCATTACGACGATTGGATGCTGGCGCTGGGCAGCAGCTTGAGCGGCGGCTTGAGCGGCCGCGGCGGCTCGGTTGCCGCTGGCTGCGGCCTCCGCCGGCGCATGGTCGGCTGTCGCCACAGACGCTTCTCCCTCGATGTTGGCAGGGGGCGCCGGCGATTTGCTGCATCCGGCCCAGCCGAGCGCGAGAACGCCGAGCAGCAACCCTCGAACGGGGCGGAAGCAGTATTTGGACGGGTGCGAGCCGAACGTGCGTCCCATCGGGGCCTCCCTGCGGATCACGAGAAATCGCGAAAAAATCGCGGATTCGAGCATTAAAACTTCCTGTTCGCGCCATGATGCCTGGATTCCCAAATTTCTGCAACACCGATTCGGCGATTCGCCTAAAATCGGGGGATGGAGTATGTTGAAAGGGCTCTGGCCCGAGGAAAAACGAAGCCAGAGCGGTCGATTCCAAATTCTTTGGCGTTTTCTCATGGACTCGCGTTGGTTCAGCCCGGTCGTTGTCCTGTTTTGGGTCGCCACGCTCGTGTGGCTGACGCTGGACAAGGTCCTGCCGCAACTCCGCGAGGGGAGCCCGCCCACCTATCGCTCGCTCTTGGCGCAAGACGACAAGGAGCCGACGAAATGGGATCTGTACATTGACGATCAGGCGGTGGGCCGGTCCGAAAGCATTATCTATCGAACGGCGGACGGCGGGGCTCGGCTGATCGGCGAACTGACTCTGCTCGCCCGGTTTCCGCTCCGCGCGCTGATTCCTGAAGCCCTCAGCCGGCGATTTCTTCCTGATCTGCAGGCCTTGCCCGCCCGTGGCGTCAGCATTCACAGCGAAGCCGTCGTCAATCGCGAAAATCACCTGCTTGGCATTCATGTCACGGTGCAGTGGGGAGAATACGAGAATCTGCTGAAAGTCAGCGGGATCGTCCAAGACAACGAATTGGTGCTGACGCCCGAGGTGTTAAACGGCGTCAAGTTGCCGACGATGAAATATCCGATCTCGGCCGAGTCGCAATTGGCGGAGTCGCTTTCGCCGCAATCGCGAATCCTCGGATTGCGATTGGGACAAACTTGGTCGATCCCGGTCTTTAGTCCGCTCCAGCCGACGACCCCGGTCGAAGTGTTGCAGGCAGCGGTGGCTCGCGAGGAGCCGATCTTTTGGGACGGGGAGCTCTGGAACACGCTGGTCGTTGAATATCGCGGCACGGGCGCGGCCGGCGCCCCGCAAGAATTGCGCGGCGCGATGTGGGTCCGTCCGGACGGGCTCGTTTTGAAGCAACAGGCGGCGCTGCTGACCGCGAATTTGACCTTCGTGCGGCGAAGCCCCAACGAGTCCGACGGAAAAACCAGCTTGCTCCATGATTGAATTTGACCACGTCTATCGAACTTATGGGCAAAAGACGGCGCTCGCCGGCCTCACCTTGAGCGTGCGGCCGGGAGAAATTTTCGCCTTTCTGGGCCCGAATGGAGCTGGCAAGACGACCACCATCAAAATGATGGTCGGCCTGCTCCGCCCCTCCGGCGGAACGATCCGCATTCGCGGTCACGACGTCGCCGCCGAAACCCAAGCCGCCAACTCGCTCGTCGGCTATGTCCCGGACGAACCGTTCTTGTACGACAAGCTGAGCGGCCGCGAGTTCTTGCAGTTTTTGGCCGATATGTATGGTCTGAGCCGCGAACATGCCAAGCAGAACATCGAGCGCGAGATCGAATATTTTCAACTGGGCGATTTCGTGGATCATCTTAGCGAGACGTATTCGCACGGGATGAAACAGCGGATTGTCTTCGCGGCCGCCGTGCTACACGAACCGGCGGTGCTCGTCTTGGACGAGCCGATGGTCGGCCTCGACCCCAAGAGCATGCGCCTCGTGAAAGACCTGATCAAGCAGAAAGCGGCCGAGGGAACGACCGTTTTTATGTCAACCCATACGCTTTACGTCGCGGAAGAAATCGCCGATCGGATCGGGATCGTCGATCACGGAAAACTTCAGTTTCTCGGCACGCTGGCCGATTTACGGCGCGAGCAATCCTTGCCGGAGTCGTCGCTCGAAAACCTGTTCTTGCAACTCACCGCCGTCAACGGCGCGCCGTGAGCAGGCCACGCGCGCCGGCGAATGCGGCCAAGCCCCTACAAATAAGGCGAGAACAAGCCGGCGACGCCGTCGCGCAATTGCCGCGCCAAGCTCCGCCCGCGGATATCGGCCAGCCGGATCCGCCGGCAGTGCTCCAGCGTTGCCCGGGTCAGCGTCTCCAGGTGCTTCGCCAGCGGCGGGCTGTAACATTCAATGTTGAACTCGAAATTCAATCGCAGACTCCGCGGATCCCAATTGCCTGAGCCCAGCAGCACCCAGACTTCATCCACGATCATGAGCTTGGTGTGATCAAACGGCGGCGGGCTGTACCAAATGCGGCAGCCTTGCTCGATCAACTGGCCCAGCAATGCCGTCGATGCCCATTGGACCAAGGCCAGATTGTTGTCCTCGGGCAAGATGATGTTCACCTCGACCCCGCGCAAAGCGGCGACGTTCAAAGCCGTAATCAGGGCCGAGTCGGGGAGAAAGTAAGGAGTCCAAATCGTGATCCGTCGGACCGCGCTGGCCAAGCCGCCCAGGATCGTCATCCGGAGCCGATCGAAATTCTCGTCCGGCCCGTCGGCGATTCCGCGCGCAAAGATCTTGCCTACCGGCTCGAGTACGGGAAACCACTTTGTGCCGCTCAACGTCTCGTGGGTCGTGAAGGCCCAATCGTCGGCAAAAACCTGCTGCATTTGGCAAACGATCGGACCGGTCAGCCGAAAGTGAAAATCGCGCAGTTCGACGTCGCGGATGTTCATGCCACCGGTGAAGCCAATCTGTCCATCGACGACCAGGATCTTGCGGTGATTGCGCAAGTTTGAATAGCGGAGCGACAGCGGCATCAGCGAGGGCAAGAACCGCGCGAACCGAATGCCGAGCGCCTCGAGCGAGCCATCGATGGCCGGAACATGGTAGCGGGCGCCGATGTCGTCGATCAGCACGCGGACTTGCACGCCGCGCGCGACCGCGCGGCCCAGCGCCGCCACGAACCGCTGGCCGTTGACGCCGGCATCAAAAATGTAGACGCACAACGCGACGGAAACGCGGGCTCCTTCGATCGCCTGGAGCATGGCCGGATAGGTCTCATCCGCGCCGTCCAGCGGCTCCGCCTGGTTGCCATGCAGAATCGGCTGTTGCGTAATGTGATGCATGTAATCGGCCAAACGGCGAATCGGCTCGCCGTAAGGCAGCAGATGCTCGTCCAACTCGGCAGGGCGGCAGGCGCAATGCAGGAGTTGGCGCTGAGCCACGGTTTGGCTGCCGAGCAAGCGCTTCGCGCGGCGCTCGATCCGATTGATGCCGAGCCAGATGTAGAGGGCGAAGCCGATCCCCGGCACGAGCCAGATGATGGCGACCCAGCCGATTGCCGCCCGCGTGTCGCGCTTGTGCAAAATCGCGTGCGCCGTCGCCGTCAGATCGATGAGCAAGGCGGCTAATCCGAGCAGGTGCGGCCAAAAAGGGGCCAAATCGGTCCAGGTCAAGACGGCGACTAGATCCATGCTGCCAAGCGGCCTCGCGGAAGGAATTCAATTCCAAGTTCACCGCAGTGTAATTCAAACGCCGGCCGTTGACGACAGGCAGCGCCGGTTCCCGCGCCGCGCTGCGCGCGCCCCGCGGGATGATCGATAAAAAAAGCCCCGACCCACAGGTCGAGGCTGGCGCTATTTGGTTCGTCGGAAGCCGGCGTGCCGGACTGCGGAAAGCCGCGCCGTCACTCGCCGGGACGATCTAAAAACAGGCGGTTAATGCGTCGGGACGTGGCTCGTGCTGGCCAACTTCAGCTTTTCACGATGCGATTTGCCTAGCCGCTCCATCCAAACGAGGATTGGCGAAGCGATGTAGATCGAACTGTACGTTCCGGTCAACACGCCGATCAACATCGTGAAGGCGAACGCGCGGACGCCGGTGCCGCCAAAGACGTACAGGATCAGCACGACCAAGAACACCGTGAACGACGTGAGCAGCGTGCGGCTCAAGGTCTGGTTGATGCTCTCGTTGACGATCCGATCGGTGACGTCGGGCGCCTTGCCTTTCACCTCGCGTATGCGATCGAACACGACGATCGTGTCATTGACCGAATAGCCGATGATCGTGAGGACGGCCGCGATGATCGTCAGGTTGATCTTGAACGGCTCGAGCAGCAGCGCCTGGCTGGCGCTCGGCAGATACTCGGCGAAGTAATGGCACAGGGCCAAGGCGCCGATGGCCACGATCACGTCGTGAATCAACGCGATCACCGCCGCCAAGCCGTAGGCCACGCGCTGAAAGCGAATCCAGACGTACAAAATGATCAACGCCCAACTCGCGACCAAGGCATACACCGTTTGCAACTCGGTTTTGCTGGCGACCTGCGGACCGAGTTGAGCGGCATTCGCGAAAATGGGCGATTCCGCCAGCGTGCGGAATTCCTGCACGATCGGCTCGGAGCGATCCGGCGGCACGGAGAATTGGATATCCCACTGCTTGAATTCCACCCGCGGGTTTCCTTCGTACTTCGGATTCGAGAGGATGTGGTGCAGGTCCGGAAAGTCCTTCTTCATCTTGTTCTCGACGGTCGTCAACATGCTGTCGACGATCGCGTAGCTGATCTCTCCGGAGAAGGTGGCGGTAAACTTGGTGCCGCCGATGTAGCCGGCATCCGATTTGACAAGTTCTTTGGGCGGTGTCTTCTTGGGAGGCGCGACGGCCGCCGTTCCTGGTTCGGGCTTCGCCTTTTCGTCGGTGGCCTTTTTGTCGGCCGCCTCCTTTTCGTCAACTCGGGCTTTTTCTTCGCCCTGCTTGTCGGCGACCCCCTTGTCATCCGGCTTGGCCTGGTTGTCGGCCTTTTTGTCATCCACCTTGTCGTCGGCTTTTTTGTCGTCGGCTTTGGGCTCGGCCGGCTGCGGATCATCGGCCAGCGCCAGCAAGAGTTCGCTGGGCTGCGCCGCGGTCAAACGGAAATTCGAGCGACGCTCTGCGGCCGAGGACTTCTTGTCCGTCTGCTCGGCGGCGTTCTCTTTCTCGCTGCTGGCCTTGTCGGTGTTTCCCTTGTCGGTGCTCGCCTTGTCGGTGCTCGCTTTGTCGCTGCTGGCCTTGTCGGTGTTTCCCTTATCGGTACTCGCCTTGTCGGTGCTCGCCTTATCCCCCTTGTCGGTGTCCGGCTTGGCCGGTTCTTTGTCCGTGGCGCCTTTTTCAGTCGCGCCTTTTTCAGTCGCGCCCTTATCGGTTGCGCCTTTATCCGTGGGGCTCGGTTCAGGGGGAGTCGCCGGCTTCTTCTCGGGGACTGGCGGAAGGGCGGGATTCTCCGGCTTCTTTTCCGGCTCAGGCGCGGCGGGCGTGACCATCGCGACCGGTCCTAATGAGACATTGAGCGTCTTCAGCCTGTCTCCAAACGCTTTGGCAACGTCCCCCTTGACCTTTTCCAGATCCTGGTCCGACGTGATCACCCGGAAGACCGTATCTTGGCCTTGGCCCTCGATTGTGATTTTGTAGACATCCAGATCGGCGAGCGGATGATCCTTGGCGGCTTCGATCAGTTTCTTTTTGACAACAGCCACGCCCCCCGTCTCAGGGCTGTCGGCGCGGAAGATCATGTCGACCGACGAACCGCCGGTGAAGTCGATGTCCCAAATGCGGCTCCCGAGCGAGAAGAACGACGCCAAGCCGATGATGGTCGTGCAGATCGAGATGCCAATCCAAATCCGTTGCTTGCCCATGAAATCGAAATTGTGCACGCCGATGATTTGCATCATCTTCAGCTTCTTCAGCAAGTGCATCCGTTCGGCCACGTCGAAGATAACGCGCGTGCCAAACGTCGCCGTAAACACGTTCAGCACGACCCCCAGCCACAACGTCACGGCAAACCCGCGAACCTGATCCGTGCCGATCATGTACAACACCGTGGCGGCGATCAACGTGGTCGCGTTGGTGTCGATAATCGTCGCCAGCGCGCGGTCGAAGCCATTGCGAATCGCCATTTTCAGCGCGGCGCCGCGCGCTAATTCCTCGCGCATTCGCTCGTAGATCAGCACGTTTGCATCGACCGCCATGCCGATGGTCAGCGCCAATGCCGCCAGACCGGTCAAGGTGAACGCGGCCCGGATCGTAATCATCACCGATACGATCAGCAGCATGTGCAGCGCCGTCGTCAGCGTGGCCACAATGCCCGAGAACCGGTAGTAGAAAATCATGAACAGCGGGACCGCAATACACGACAGCCACATCGCGAAAGTGGCTTCTCGAATCGTCACGGCGCCGAGCAAGGGGTCGATGGTTTGCTTGCTCACCGGTTCTTGCGTAAGGGCGGCCGGCAGTTTTCCGGCATTCAAAATCTCGACCAGATTCTGCACTTCTTTCGCGCTGAAGTTACCGGTGATCTGCCCGTTCTGCGTGATCCGGCTGTTCAAGTTCGGCGCGGACAGCAACACATTGTCCAGGACGATGCACAACTGCCGATGGAACGGCGGGTTGCGGGTCATGTCAGGCAAGTTGTGGCCGGTCAACTGGCCGAATTTCTGCGCTCCACGCTCGTTGAAGCCGAAATCGACTGCATAGTGGCCCCCTTCATGGCCAACCCGCGCATAATCCAAATCGCCGCCGTTCACCTGAACTTCCGGCGCGTCTTCGATGACCAAACACTCGGGTTGGCCGTCGCGCATCCGCGTGATCATGCTCGCCCGTTCGTTCGCCGAAGGAAACTTCTTCATGTCGATTTTGACCCACCGCGCGACGACGTCGCCGTTGCGGATCACTTCGGTTTCTTTCAGCGGGAGCTGCTTGGCCAAGCCGATGATCGCAGCGTGGTCGATCGTATTGGCCAAGATCCGGAATTCCAGCAAACCGCTGGAGCTGATGATTTTTTCGATGCGCTCGATCTCGACCGGATCGGCCTTGGGAATGATCACCTCGACCTGATCGACGTTGTACTTGTGGACAACGATTTCCTTTTGTCCGCCCGGGTTGACGCGGCGGCTGATGGCGGCGATGAGTTCGCCCATGTCGATCGCCTTGGCCTTGCCGTTGGGACCATTTCCCTGCTCGCCGTTAGGCCCCTTCTTTTCGTCCGTGGCGATTGCTTTTCCGCGCTCATGATCGATGGCGTACACCAAATCGACGCCGCCCGAGAGGTCGATGCCCAGCGCCGGCGGCCAACCGAGCCAGGTCACGGCCGTGCCGGCCAAGACGCACAGCAGCATGATGGCGATTTTCCAGCCGTGGTTGGGCATGCGCAAACTGCGCGCCAACATATTGCCGCCGAAAAACGAGATGATCGTCACCCCCAGCAGAATCATCAGAACGCCGCCGGCCGTATGATCCCACGGGGCAGGCAGGCTAATCTCGGTGACGTGGGTCGTTTTCACCGGCGCCGGTCCGGACTTGTCCGTCTCGGTGACCGTGGTGATCGTGACCGGATGATCCTTGGGCAAGCCGGACAGATTCCACTCCTTGCCTTCGAGCGTGACCTTCACGTCGGGGGCGACATCGTAGGTGACGTCCTGGCCCCCTTCCTTAATGGTCACTTGGCCATTGCCTGCCTCGACGAACGTGCCGGAGTGTTCGGCGGCGGGGGCGACCGCGGAGAAGGTTCCCCAGGCGAGGACCGCAACTGCCAACATCTGAACCATGCGTTGCATCTGAATCATTCCTGACAATATTGATAAGAGTGTTTCGATTGATAAGCGTGTCGGATATGCGTGTCAGCGAGCGGTTGCATCTCGCGGCCGCCGCCTGCTCGCCGAGCGACTCAGGCGAGTCCTTCGAGCGGCCAGGAGGTTATTTGGAATCTTTTTCGGCGGGGGAATCGGTGAGGACGGTGCTGATCGAGTCAAAGGTGACATCAATCTTGGCGTTGGTGGCTTCGTCCACTTTCAAGGTCACGCGATTGGCGTCGCGCTGGACGTTGGCGACAATTCCGTAGATGCCGCCGGAGGTCAAAACTTTGTCGTTCTTTTTGATTGCCTCGCGGAGCGCCTTTTGCTGAGCCGAGCGCTTGTTTTCCGGCCGAAGAATCAAGAAGTAAAAAATGACCATGATGGCCACCAGCGCCGGCAACATACTGGCGAAACCGCCGATCGGAGCATTGTCGCCGCCGGCCGCCGGGGCGGCGTCGGCCAAAAAGCTCATCGCCTGAACCAACACGTTCTGCACGAGAATCCCCCTGACTCAAACTCTGAACTCGGTAGGACCGGGGGGTGGAACGGCGCGGCCGGGACCGCTCGACGCTCCACCCTGGCGATAAACGGAATCGCGCCTTATAGTTCGGTGAAGCCACGTATCATAAAATGTTGCAGGCGTAGGGGGCAAGAGCAGCCCTCGCAAATGCTCGGTTGGCGGACACGGAAAGCCGCGATTTCTCGGCGATTTGGCGCAGATTTAGCGCGTCGAGGGAGGCTCTTTGGGTCGCGCCGGGCGCTCGGTTTCCGGCGGCGGAGCGAACTTTTTGAGCCAAAACTCGACTTCGCCCGGCGAAAACGGCCCTTCCGGCTTCACGACTTCGCCACGGCTCGCCCCCGCTTCGCTATTCGCATCGCGCTGCCGCAGCAGGGCTGCAAACCAGCGGTCGCTATCGACCGGCGTCGCTTTTCGCCGTTTGGCCGCCTTGTGCAAGCGATGATCGCTCGAGACGACCGTCAGCCGCTTGGGGGCGGAGTCTGCCAAGATCAACTCTTCGATCAGGCTGTCGGCGTCCGAGTCCTTCGCGGCAAAATAGATCCGCAGGCCCTTGAAAGTCGTCTCGCGCGCCACTCCCCACGGCGCCTCCGACGCGTCGAAAACGACGGTCGTCCGCGGCAACTCCGTCGGCGGCAGCGATTCGACCAGCACGTTCAATAGCGCTTGGCGCGAGCGCTCCAGCCCGCCGGGACCAATGCCGCGCGGCAAAATCCCCGAAGCGTGCAACAGATTATAACCGTCGATAATGATCGCCATCGGCGCGAATTCACTTCCTCAATCGCGAGGCCAAGTCAGTCAAAAAGGGCCGCCGGCGGTCGGCTGGGCGTCTGAATCGTTCGTCCACGGCGCGGCAGCGCCCGGAATTCAATCTACGGCAAACCGACCGTCCGAGGAAAGTCGGTTTGCCGCCACTCAGCGCAGAAAACGGATCCGGCGCGGCGCGCGGTGCCTTCTATTTCGTCATTCCCGCGCAGGCGGAAATCCAGCGCACCGCCTCCTATTTCGTCATTCCCGCGCAGGCGGGAATCCAGCGCATCCCGCACACCGTCACTCCGCGCACTCCTATTCCGTCGCCTCCTTCTATTTCGTCATTCCCGCGCAGGCGGGAATCCAGCGCACCGCGTACTCCGTGACCCCGCGCACTCCTATTCCGTCGCCTCCTATTTCGTCATTCCCGCGCAGGCGGGAATCCAGCGCACCGCGCACACCGTCACCCCGCGCAGGCGGGAATCCAGCGCGTCGCGCGGGCCGTCAGCCGCCTCTTGCCGGGTAGCCGGGTAGCCTGTTGAGTACTTCGAGAGGCTGCTAACCCGTGGCGGGAAGCAGTGAGAAGGCTGCGGAATCAGCGAAGTTCTTTTCCGGCCGCGCTAAACCAGCGCCAATTCGTCTTGCTCGACGGCGGCGTCTTGTTGGGTCGCCTGATACGGCCGGACATCCACGCCGTCGACCGCCGCGATTTGCAAATCAAGATGAATCGCCAGGTCGATTTCATGCAGCGACGCCTCGGCGTAGCGCTGGCCCGACGCATCGCGCAAGCATTGAACCTTCGGGCGGACCGGCGAGCGCGGATTGAAATCGACGACCGCCGCCTCTTCGCCATTGGACAAGGTGACGACCTGACCGATGGGAAAAGGCGGCATCGTCTGATAAAACGCGCGCTCGACGACCGGATCGAAAAAGCCTTGGCACCAAGTTCGCATTTCGTGCAGCACTTGTACCGGCAACTTCGCCCCGGAGTAGCACCGCGCGCTCGTGGCCGCGTCGTACACGTCGGCCACCGTCGCAATCCGGCTGAAAATCGGAATCTGCTTGCCGCGCAGCGGGGGAAGGGCCGCGCCGTCGGCGGTTGCCTTGCGGGCGGGGTAGCCTTCGCCGTTGTAACGCTGATGATGGTTCAGCACGATTTGCGCGGCGGCCGAAGGGACCTGCCGCTTCACCATCTCAAAGCCAAAGGTTGGATGCAGTTTGATTTGGTCCATCTCGTCGGGAGTGAGCTTGCCCGGCTTATTGAGAATGGCCGGCTCAATAAGCATCTTGCCGACGTCGTGGAGCAAGCAGCCCAGCCCGAGCTGTTGCAGATTCATCGCGTCCTTGGGCGTCTTGAAGGTGCGCTCTTGAATCAAGTAGCGCTGCAACTTCATGCCCAGCAACAGCGACAAGTAACAAACGTTCGTCGAGTGCGACATCAAATAATTGTCGAACGCGTCCAGCTTTTGCAGAAAGACGCTGCCGCGCGGGCTTTCGCGGAGATAGTCGAACAGGCCGGAGATCGACTGCTGAAATTGCAACAGGTCGATCTCGACCGTGGTCCCTTTCATGATCTGTTCAAAATTGCGGCGGACGTGCGTGTAAACCTCGCGCTGCCGTTCGCCCAATTCCTCGTCGAAGATCTCTTCCAGAAACTCGAGGTCATGGTAACGGACCCAAACCTCATAGATTCCCAACTGATTCAACCGCGGCACCAAATCCAGCGGAATTTCATACCCGCGCTGGAGCAGAAAGCGATGCGGATGATTGGGCACGGGGATAGGCCGCGCCAAGATCATGCCAGGCTGAATTTTGTGGAGCGGGACTCGGAGCATGGTTTTCGGTCAAGATGGGTTCCAACGGCATCGCGACCACACGCGATCGCCGGAGGCTGCCTCCGCGGCGAGCCACAGCCGGCGCGGTTTTCAGCCTTCGCCTTAACCGTAGCTCAGTATTCGCCAGCGCGATCAAACCGCCGCCCGAGCAGTTCGGCCGAGCGCGGCACGATTGGCACAATCGGCGCCGGCGGCTACGAGTTTTGCGGGTTGATCGGCGGATGCCGATTTTGCAGCCGCGCAAAATCGGCCGGCGTGTCGAGATCCTCGTCCGAACCGTCATCCGCGCAGTCGATCAGCCGGATTCTTTCGTCGCGTAGAAGCGCGTTCAATCCACCGTTTTCTGGCAGCCGCGCCACTTCCGCCGCCACCGGCCACGGAGCCAAGATTGGATGCCCGCGGCGACCTGCCTGCCGCGGCACCAGAATCTTCTCGGGCGTCGCCGGTTGCTCGGCCAAGAGCCGCGCGATGCGGGCCGCGGAGAGGAACGGCAAATCGGCCGGCGCCATCAGCCAAACCGCCTCCGCGCTCGGCTGATAGCGGCGCTCAATATATTGCAGCCCATACAGGACCGACCGCTTCATATCCTCCGGCGGCCGTTCGGGCAGCACTACTTCGGCCCGCTGCGCGCGGCAGATTTGCGCGAGTTCCAAGTCGCGCGGATCGATCGTGACGATAATCCG
>DASRSE010000283.1:0-15444 GCA_035656655.1 Pirellulales bacterium | reverse complement strand
CGCCGATTGGTGCGGCCCGTGCCGCTCGATGGTGCCCGTCGTGCAGCAACTTGAGGCCTCCGGCTATCCGATTCGCCGAGTGAACATCGACCGCGACAAAGAGCTGGCCGCTCAGTTTCACATTCATAGCATTCCTTGCTTTGTGCTCGTCGTCGACGGACGCGAGGTCGATCGGAGCCTGGGGGCGACCGACCCAGGCCAGTTGAAGGCGATGTTCAACAAGGCGGGCTTCAATCCCGCAGTGGCCGCGCGCGATCACGGTGCGCTGGCGCCGCAAGAATTCGACGACCGGCGTTCCAACAATCTTGCCGGCCGCAACGATGCGACGGTCCCCTTTCCGGGAATGCGCAGTCCGAGTCCAAATTCGGCGGACCAAAAGCCTCATTTGACGCACGGCGTGGTCGCCGCGAGCCACGAAGAAAACAGCACGTTCGCCGAGTCCGCTTCGGCGGCAGCCGCTCCGACACAGTTTCCCAAATCGTTGTATGCCAGCGTGCGAGTGAAAATTGAAGACTCCGCCGGCAATTCGTACGGCACCGGCACGATCGTCGATGCGGGCGATGGCGAAGCCTTAATTTTGACCTGCGGGCACGTCTTTCGCGACTCCGACGGCAAGGGGCGGATTACGGTCGACATTTTCGGACCGAAGCCATTGAGCAATATTCCGGGGAAAGTCGTCCATTTCGACTTGAAAAATGACGTCGGTCTGATCAGCATTCGGACCAAGGAGCCGGTTCCAGTGGCCAAAATCGCCCCGGCCGGTTATCAAGTTCACAAAGGCGATCCGGTCTTTACCGTCGGCTGCAATCACGGCGGCGATCCGACGGTGCGCGAGAGCCGCATCAACTCGCTCGATAAGTTTCTGGGACCCGCGAATTTGCAAGTGGCCGGCCAACCGGTGCAAGGGCGCAGCGGCGGCGGGCTGTTCACGAAGGACGGCTTGGTCATTGGCGTCTGTAACGCGGCGGACCCGTCCGCCGATGAGGGACTATTTGCCGCGTTGTCTACCGTGCAAGGCGAACTCGATCATGCGGGCCTGTCGTTTGTGTATCGCGGAGATGCGGCGAGTGCCGGAAATCTCGTCTCCGCGCCGCCGCCCGAAATGCCCAAACGGATGCCGTCGGCTCCGCTGGCTGTGCCCAACGAGAACACGACCACGCCGGTTAGCGATCGGGGCGTGGGCCAGGCGATCTGCATCATTCGGCCGAGCGACGATCCGAAGGCCAAGAGCGAGGTGATCGTGCTGAACCAAGTGTCGCCGACATTCTTGCATCAGTTGGAAATCGAACGCCAAGCGCAAGCGGGCCGAACCGGCGAGCAGCGCCGTTAGCCGCCGCGGGCATTGCTTTCGGCCTAACCGCTACAACCGGACTCCCAAGTCCAATCTCGCGGCGCTGCGTGCCGCGCGAATCGCGAAATTTGACCTACGCTTGATCAACGTCTCTCTGCGCGCGGCTGTCGAGCAGCCGGGGGAAGGCGACCGATTCGTCAAATGTTTTCGCCCTCATGGCTTCGTTCGTTGCCGCGGATTTGGCGCCGATATTCTCCGCCGACTCTCCTTGGGAGCGCCGCGAGGAGGCGTTATTTCGCTTGTCGGCCTTGACCGCCGAAGAAGATCTCGAGCCGAGCGCGCTCTTGGAACAAGCGGCGGCCATCGTCGCGGCGGCGCTGGACGCCGAGTTTGGCGCGTGCTGTCGCGGAGCGGAAGACTCGGTCAAGGCCTTGCGAGTGATCGCCGCCGACGCCGCCATTCAGGAGCGGCCCGTCGAAATCCTGGCAACCCTTCCGATCGCCGCCGAAAGTTCGGAATCGTTCGTGCGGTTCGCCCTCAATCAGAAACGGACCTGCGCCGCGGCCGATCTCTTCGCGGAACAAGAATTCCACGAGCGGACGCTGGTCGCCCAGGGAATTCGCGCCGGGCTGATTTGCCCGCTCATCGATCGCGAGGCAGTGCTTGGCGGACTCGCGGTCTTGACCACGCGGCCGCGCACATTCACTCCGGCCGAGCAGCAATTTGTCGAGACCGTTGCGCAGTGGATCACGCTGAGCATGGCGCGCCAGCAAGCAGAAGAAGAATTAGCGGCTGCGAAGGATTATGTCTCTTCGCTATCGCGAACGGTTAATGCTTTGGAATTGGAATTGGACGCGCAAGGCCGGATCCAAGCCGCGAACGAGGCTTGCGTGGCCTGCACGGGACTTTCGCTCGCCGAGATGCGCGACCGAACGCTGTGGAACGCGCTCTTGATCCCGGAGGAAGTCAACCGCGTTAAGCAGACTTTCGAGCGCCTGTTCCGCGAAGGAACCGCGACCGAGTTCGAGAGCTACATCCTAACGAAGGACGGAGAGCGGCGGCGAGTTTCTTGGACCTGCGCCGTGACCCGCGATTCGCTGGGCCAGCCGCGATCCATCTCCGCGACGGGCCTGGATATCACCCCCCGCGGATCCGGCGACGATTCGGACGCTTCCGCGCCGCTCCGCGTGCGAGAAGCGCCTGCGCCAAAACGGATCGATCGGCGTCAACGCCCGCGCTCGGCGTTTCCGTACAAGCAAAAAATCGCGCCGTTCGCCTCCGGCAGCTTGCCGCTCGCGCACCATTTCTGCGAGGTGCAATGCCGCGATATCGCGGCGAACGGGTTTTCTTACGTTTCGCCGGTTCCGCCTCAATATCGGTCGATTGTCGTGGCGTTTGGCCTCGCGCCGTCGGAGTTGTATCTGGCGGCCGAGATTCAGCACGTCACCGCGCTCGACATGGACGGCGTCGCGATGTTCGTAATCGGCTGCCGCTACCGCGAGCGGGTCAGCTATCCACAACGCCTCGGGCGCGGCGCGCTCAATCTCCAGAACCGCTAATTGCGCTGCTCTGGCAACGCGCCTCCGCGACTCCGCGTAAATTGATTTTCCGCGCATCATCGCGCGCGGCGGGGCGAGAACGCGGAACGGCGAGAAATCGCTGCGGAGCCAGGGAATCGGCGGGCGCGAGTTAGTTCTTTTTGGTGCCGGCCAGAATGCGTTCGGTCACATGCGGCATGATTTTGGCCAGCCCCGGCGTTTGCTTCAGATCGTGCTGGCCGGCGAGCTTGATGAACTCGCTGCTGTTTTTTTCCAACAGCGGATTCAGGTTCTGCCAGACGATGTGCGGGATCAATTCATCATTGCCGCAATGGACGAGGACATTCACGAGCAATGGCAGCGGTTCGAGGCCGGCGACTTTGTTGGCGGCAATCGCGACTTGAAGAAGCACATCGGGCGATTTGTCCTCGCCTAGTTCGGCGATCTTCTTCACGAGCCGCGCGTCCACGTGGTGGAAATTACCTGCCGCCCGCACGCCCCAGGCGCGGAAGGTGGGATCGTCCTGCGACAACAATTGCAGATGAAAAGCCGGGTCGAGCGAGCCGGTGCCGACCAGCGCCCAGAGGGCGTGCATTCGCGTCTTCTTGGCGAGGCTCGAGTCGAGCACGAGTTTCTCTAACTTCTTCCGCGTCGCCGGGTCGTTTCGTTCGTTCAACAGCCGCTGCGCCTGATCGCGGAAATAGATGTTCGGACTGGCCAGCCGCTGAATCAGCTGATCGTCCGACTCCTTTCCGAGGTCAAAGTGCGGCGCCCGAGGAGTCTCTTTGTAGCGAATCCGATAGAGCCGCCCGTTGACGCGATCGATGCCGTTCGGGTCGCGGTTCGCGTCTTGGTAGCAGTGATACTGGTCGTACCAATCGAGAATATAAAGGCAGCCGTCGGGCCCGGTGCGTTCGACGACCGGCATGAACCACGCATCGTTCGCGGTCAGGAAATCTGCTTGTGAAACCCCTTCGTACGTCGACCCGCTGCGCTTGATCTGATCGACATTGATGCAGTTGCCGTGAATGTTGCCCATGTAGAGTTTGTCGCGATACTCGGCCGGATAGGCATCGCTGTCGAAATAGTGAATGCCGGCGTAGGCGGCCTGTTGGTGCTTGTATTTGACGATCGAATCAATCTTCCATGTGAACGGCGGATAGGGGCCCCCTTGCCGGTGGTAGTAACCGCTTTCGACCAGGTTCCAGAGATGGTCGATCACGCAAGCGCTCACGAAGGCGCTCCCCTCCGTGTCCCAGGTGACTCCCCACGGATTACTCGTCCCTTGGCAGAAGACTTCAAACTTCTTCGTGCGCGGATCGATCCGCCACAGCGCACAAGTGAACTGCCATCCTTTTTGGTCCTTGGTGTAATTGGGCGAGGACTCCGGGTATTTGATGTTCGCCGGATTGAACACGCCGTTGAGCCCGTACAGATAACCGTCCGGTCCCCAGGTGAGCGAGTTTGGCAATTCGTGCGTGTCGTCTCGCCCAAAGCCGGTGACGATCACCTCAGGCGGGCCATGTGGTTTGCCATCCTTATCGGCGCCCGGATAAAACAGAATGTCGGGCGAATCGGCCACCCAGACGCCACCATGCCCGACTTGGATTCCTGAGGGAATGTTCAGGTTATCGACAAAGACGGTGATTTTGTCTGCCTTGCCGGAGCCGGTCGTGTCTTCGAGAATCTTGATGCGGTCCTTGCCGGCGCCGGCCGACTTACGTGGATATTCGACGCTTTCCGTGATCCAAAATCGGCCGCGCTCGTCGATCGCCATCGCCACCGGGTTGATGATATCTGGCTCGCTCGCCACCAACTCGACCTTAAAACCCTCAGGTACTTTCATCTTGGCGATCGCCTGGGCCGGCGTCAGCGCCGGGCCAGGCATCTTGCTTTGACCGTGCGGAATTACCGGCTTCGGTTGAGGATCGTCGCCGCGCGCGACGACCGCGGCATTCAAAAACGTGAGCAAAAACGAGGCGACCCAATACAGGCGGGGAAGGCGAGGCATCGGCGGGTCCAAGGATGGGCTAGGGGCTGGGTGTGAGAAAAACAGACTTGGCAAAACAGACTTGCCCATTATGCTTGTCTCGGCGGCGGATTGCAACGAAATCGGCCGGACATCTGCGCTCAGCGACGGAAGGGCGTTCCCCGCCAGGGGCTTGTGAGACTGCCTTGGACTTTGAGCCACAGCAGCAGGCATCCGCTGGGCGATCCAAGCCCGCGGATGCCTAGTCGTGAGGGGAGTTCGTTAAAGAGCGATCAACGCAGTTTTCGGAAAACGGCCAAACTGCAACGCGCGGCGCGACTGGCGGGATAGAGACGACCAAAAAGACCTGGCGGCTACTTGCCGCAATAGTCGATCGTGCGGGCGATTTCGGTCTTCAAATCGGCGCGGCGCACAATGCGGTCGATGAAGCCGTGCTCGAGCAAGAACTCGCTCGTCTGAAAGCCCTTCGGCAATTCGATCCGGAGCGTGGCTTTGATCGTCCGCGGCCCGGCAAATCCAATCAGCGCTTTAGGCTCGGCAAAGACGACGTCGCCCAGCGAAGCAAAGCTGGCGGCAACGCCTCCCATCGTCGGATTGGTGAGCACCGAGATGAACAGCCCCCCCGAGCGATCATAGCGTGCCAAGGCCGCTGAGACCTTGGCCATTTGCATCAGCGACAAAATGCCTTCGTGCATCCGCGCTCCGCCGCCGGAGCCGCTGACGATGATCAAGGGAAGTTTTTGCACGGTCGCTTTTTCGACCAGCCGGGTCAGCCGTTCGCCGACGACCGAGCCCATACTCCCCATGATGAAAGCGGAGTCGGTGACGCCGAAGGCGACGCGGCGGGCGCGAATCATGCCGCTGCCGGTCACCGCGGCATCGCGGAGGCCGGTCCGTTTTTGCTCCGACTTCAGCCGATCGCGGTATGGTTTCTTGTCGGAAAACTCCAGCGGGTCCGTCGAATCAAGATTGTCGTCCCATTCCTCGAATGTCCCTTCGTCGAGGACTTGAGCGATCCGAGTCAGCGCCGGGACATAGTAGTGGTAGTCGCACTCCGGGCAGGTGTTCAGCCGCTTCTCCGCCTCCTTGCGATAGATCATCGCATTGCAGCCGGGGCAGGCTTGCCACAGCCCCTCGGGGACTCCGCGCTTCTCGCGTTTCGGAGGAGGGGTGTCGCCCGTCAAAGGTTCTTCGATCTTGCCGATCGCCATAGCCGTCAAGGAGTACGATTCAAAAAGGGAGACAGACCGCGAGATTCCGGTCGCGGGGCCTCGAGCATAAACTCGGCCTCGCCGTATCGTAACATGCCGATATGGGTTGCCCCAAGAGGAATCTAGGCGAAGTTCGCCCATTTCAGCCTTGTCGCGGAGTGGCGAAAGCGGCTGTTCGCGGCTGCGCGGAAGAACAAACCAGCGCGGGTTGCTGGATTCCCGCCTGCGCGGGAATGACGGGGAGAGGTTTGGATTCGAGGCGGGCAACTGACGATGGAAGGCGCGGGTTGCTGGATTCCCGCCTGCGCGGGAATGACGGGGAGAGGCGCGGGTGACTGGATTCCCGCCTGCGCGGGAGTGACGGCAAGAGGAGTGCCGGCGGCAGTGACGAAAGCCAATCGATCAGGCGGAGAGGGGTGTTCCGACTTCGAGCCATTCGCATCGGGCGCCGCCGCTTAATCCTTCCCACATGTCGCCCAGATCGCGGTGGAGAAGTTCCGCCTTGATGATGCCGGCCAAGGGTTCCGGAGCGACGACTGCAATTTTGCCGTCGGCGTGTTTCCGCACCAGCTTCGCGAGGGCCGCCTGGACGCGCTGTTGCGCGTCTCCGACCAGTTCGCCGCTGGGCGGACAGACCGTCTCGGGATGTTCTTGCCACTGGCGGTAAACGCGCGGCTGCCGGGTGCGAACGTCTTCGACGAGCATCCCTTGCCAGAGGCCATGATCCAGGTTCCGCAGTTTTTCCAGCGGTTTGACCCGAACATTGAGCATCCGGCCCAACAACTCGGCCGACTCCCGCGCCGATTCACAGGGGGCACAATAGATGATCTCGAGTCCTGCGGCCCGGAGGCTTTCAGCGACTTTGTCAATCTCGAGGCGTCCCTGCTCGCACAGGGGGATGTCGAGCGTTCCTTGAATTCGCCCTTGCCGATCGTAGTCCGTGCAGCCAGGCCGCACCAACACGATGTTAAGCATATATGTCCTTGTCTAAAAACCAACTCGAGGCACCCACCGCGGCCAACCGCGGAGTCGTGCGCCGAGCAAATGGGCCGCTAGCTTTTGCCGGCGGCTGCCAGACTGTTCAAATGTTGAATCCGATCGCCATAGTCGGGATGGCCAAAAATGGCCGAGCCGACCACGAATAAATCGGCCCCGGCGGCGCTGCACGCAGCAATGGTCTGGTCGTTCACGCCGCCATCGACTTCTAAAAATTGGTGCGGGCTCACCTGTTCGCGCAGGGTTTTCAGTTTTTCTAGTGCCACGGGCTGAAACGCTTGTCCACCGAAACCCGGCTGAACGCTCATCACCAAGATCATGTCGACCGCCGCCACATGGGGCACAATCGCGGAGAGCGGAGTTCCAGGGTTCAGAGCCAAGCCGACCGAGGCCCCCAATAGGTGGATTTTTTCGATCAGCGGACCCGGCTGCGGGACGGCTTCAATATGGATCGTAAGGCTATCGGCGCCGGCCCGCACCAAGGGTTCGACGTACTCCGCCGGATTGTCGATCATCAAGTGGACGTCGATCGGCAAAGCGGATGCGCGGCGGCAGGCCTCGACAATGGGCAGCCCATAGGTGAGGTTGGGGACAAAATGGCCGTCCATCACGTCGAGGTGAAGCCCTTTCACCCCGGCACGCTCGAGCTGGCGCAATTCGTCGGCGAGATGGCCAAAGTCGCATAGTAACAGCGACGGGAGAACCGCCGGCCGAGCCGTGTGCAAAGACGCGAACCGGTCGCGTGCTAGCGGACGTTGACTTGTCGTTTCGGCCACGGACGCAACACCATAGTACAGTCTTGTCGGAAGGGGCTCGCGCCGCCAGCATCCAACTGGCGACGAGCAAGCGCCGGCGAGGCGCGCTGCGGAGCGGGTCGATCAGACAAGGACAATCAGCTACACGGTCTCCCGCGCTCAAGGCGGCAGGTTCCGGCTGCACCCATTGTATCAAGCGCCGCGCGGCTGCGCAGCGGTGCGCCGCAGATTCGGTCGCAATTCCTTGGCGCGCAATAAGTTGCGATCGGCGAGCGAAGCAAAATTTGCTCTACCTTAATGCGGATTTCCGCTCGCCGCGCTTCCGGCGCACCCCCCTCAGGTCGGGTTTAATCGCGGTCGAGGTTTTCGCTCCGCGGCAGATCGTCGAGCGATTTCAAGCCAAACAAGGACAAAAACCGCGGCGTCGTTCGATAGCTTGCGCCGCGCTGGCTCGCGACCCGCTCCATCCGCAGCAGTTGCTTGCCGACCAAGAGCGTCAACAGATGGCCGCTGGGGGCGCCGCGCAACTGGCTCACCCGTTCGCTGGTCAGCGGCTCATGATAGGCGACGAGCGATAGCACTTCGATGGCGGCGGGCGAAAGCTGGGTCTGGCGGACCTTTCCTAGAAAACGCTCGCGGATCCGCGCGAACGTTTCGCGCAGCACCAAGCGCAGCCCGCCGGAATGGCGCTCGATCTGATAGGGGCAGTTGGCAGCCGCATAATAGCGATTCAAGTCCTCGGCCAGTTCATCGATCTCGGCTGGCCGGACGCCGCGCATCAGGCTGGCGATCTGCTCGCTCGTGAGGGGCGGATCTCCCGTCCCGCCGACAAAGAGCATCGCTTCCAAGATATTGCGAGGCGTGATTTCACACGGGTCTTCGGCGATCGGCTCGCCGGTCGGCTGGAGTTGGGCCACGGCCGCCTCGAGCGTTTCCTCTGCCGCGGCTGGCTCGGGCGGAATCAGATCGTACGGATCGTTTCCGCTCCCTAGCATTTCGGCGAACGCCGCGTTCAATTGATCGAGCGACAAACCCGCCTCGGCGGGTTTCGCCTGAAATTGACCCAGATCGAGCGGGCCGGCCGCGGCAGTCGGTTGGGGCGAATCGTTTCCGGTGCTCATCGCGGCATCATACGAGGCAAACGCCGTCCGGAACAAGGTCGCTAGCAGCGCCGGCGGTCTGATTGCCCTCCCGGCGGCCGCAGCACGCCTTGCATGTCAACGGCCAGACAGCATTTTTTTCCGCAACGCGGCGTTTTTTTTGCGCAACGCGGCATTTTTTTCCGCAACGCGGCGTTGTTGCGCGCAACGCGGCCTCCGCTCCCTCACGCGGGAGTTAGTTCTTCGGCGCGTTGGCGACTTCCGCGGCGGGAGCGTCCTTCGTCAGCATGAAGCCGGTCAGCCACCAGCCCTCTTTTTCCGTGGTGATGAAGATGCCGGCCGGGCCGAAGTATCGCCGCGCGACATCGAACTCCGGCAGATTGTGGCCGTCAATTCGTTGCCGGCGAATCTCGCCTTCCTTTTCGGTGAGAAGGGCATTGAGCAGCTTGCCAAGCATGGTTTCGGCTTGCGGCATTTTGCCCATCCGGATCAGCTCATAGGTGGTGCGGCATTCTTCGTCGGTGCGCGAGAAGGATTTTGCGCACGCTTCGGTTCCGCCGAGCTTGGTCAATTCGGTGGAAACGAGCCGATAGTCGACGCTTTGCGCCAGCGAAGTCGCTTCGCCCGATTTGCCTAGGCCAGCTTGATGCAGGACCTTCTTCACGATGTCGACGTGGGTGCCGACGAACAATTGGCCGTAGGCGACGCACATCGCCATGTTGGGCAGGCCCCCTTTCTCGTCGTCGTTGTCCTTATTTTTCTTGGGCGCATTGACCGGTTCTTCGCCGGGGATCTCGATCGAAACTTCTTGCCCTTTCTTGTCCTCTTCTTTGACGATTTCCCAAATGGTGTTGTTTTCGAAGAGAATCTTGTTGTACTTGTCGTTTTGGATCGCTTTGCGAATGAGTTCGGCAACGTCTTGCGGATTCTTGGCGATGTCGATCGCGACCAGCATCCGCTCGCTCTTGGTTGTAATCGGCAACTCATAATCGGATAAGATCGTGATGCGGCTGCCGAGGTTGCCAATCAGATCGCGCTCAATATCGATCTGCGGGCCGTTGGGATCGTCGCGCATGCTGTCAATGACATCTTGAAACGAGCCCCGTTCACCGACGATCGCATCGACGAGCGTATCGACTCGCTTGAAGGCGTTTTGGATGTCCATGTGAAAGCTGGTGTAAGCCGCCAACTCGCGCGGAACCCAGGCTTGCGGCGTATATTCCGTGGCGTTGGGGAATTTCAGCATCCGGGCCGCGAGGTTGTACTTTTCTTGGCCGTCTTTGCCTTTGACGGGCGGAGCGTAAATCGCCGAGTGGTGGAGGATGTCGTATTTGCCTTGAGAAATGTTGACCATGAAGTTGACATATCCGCCGATCCCTTGGACGCAGTCAAAGCCTTGCGCTTTCAGAATCTTGAGCATGTCGGCCTGGTTCTTGACCTTGGCGCGCGGCGGATTGGCCGCACGTTGCGCTTCGACATAACCGAACGGTTCGATGAACCAGCGCGCTTCGGGCGCGAGTCCGTCGGAGCCGGCGGCGCAGCGCGTCATGACGTAGTGGAACGACTCCAGTTGGTCGAGACTGTCCTTGGCGGGCGCGTTCAAACGGCCGTAAATCGCTTCCAGATCGGAGACACTGTCGCAGAAGGCGAGCCAATTGTTTTTATAGAAGAAGGCCGCCTGGCGGTTGCGCTTTTCCAGCGAATCGTGTTCGTGCTTGGGTAGATTGAAGGCGGTGATTTCGCTCACTTTGGAAGGAATCTTGACCCCCTTCATCCCCGCCAGATTGGTCGTGACCTTGGTCAGCAAGGCCTTGGCCTGAGCATCGTGGCCAGTCGCATCGACCAGGATCACGACCGCATACTTGCCGGCCGCCGGTTGCAGCATCGCGAAAGCCAATTCTCCGCCGGGAACGCCGTCGAGTTCCTCGAGGCTCAACCCCAGGTCCTCGTGCGTGGAGAGCCATTTTTTCTTGATCTGCGCGTGAAAGTCATCGACGAACGGCTTCATCAGCGGATCGTTCATCAACTGGCCCAGTTGGGTCTTTTCCCAATCGGCTTTGAGCACATCGACATTAGCAACCGAGAGAAAGCCTTTGGTCGTATTGGGAAGCAGCGATTCGGTCGGTCTGGCCGCCCGGGCCGCTCGCAATTCGAGCGCCCCGCAGCAACACGCGCACAAAACCAAATAACCGACGAGTCGAGAGACGTTACGCAGCACGGAGAAACTCCTTCGGTGGTCGGAACTCGAATGCGAGGGGCAAGATTTCCTCCGTCTCAAAATGCGTGGGCTCAAGCAACGCGCCGCCGAAAAAATCCGGCTCGCACTGCTGCGCATCACTCGCATTCGCTCCGCAGGAATGGAACAATGGGGCCTGTGCCGCGCACCGCCGGCTCAACGGCCAGCTTGGCCGCCGTTCCGCGTGCGCCAGGACCCTTGGCAGCGTAGCTTTAGTATCGGTTTTTCATTCCCTTCCGTTGGAGCAAACCGCTGCGCTCTTTGCCGTAGCTTCACGAAAAACGCGAGCAGACTTTCCTGCCGCAACGACCATTTCAAACTCTCAGGTTAGCGAATGCGGGAGGTTTGTCAAAGCGGTCCGGATGGCGCAAACTTTAACGACCCCTGCACTTGCCGCGACCGCGACGAACCGCGCCCTTTGCGCAGCGCACGCTTGGACTCATGAAAAACTTCAACCGCGATAGCTTGAGCCACGATCCCTTGCATGGCTACATCCCTTTCACGTCGCGCGGCGAGTTGGCAGCCGGCGAATCGGCCGAACGCGACATCATCGATCATCCTTGGGTGCAGCGGCTCCGCCAGATTCACCAACTCCAAACCGCCTGGTACGTCTATCCCACCGCCGAGCACACGCGTTTTCAACACGTCCTGGGGGTGATGCACCTGGCCAGTCGCGCCGTGGCGGCCCTCTACGACAGCCTGTGCGAAACGTGTCCTGGCACGCCCAGTCGCGGCTATGTTGAGTCGCTAATGCGGATGGCCGGCCTGTTACACGACGTGGGGCACGGGCCGTTTGGCCATTTCTTCGATGAACATTACTTGTCCGCCTATGGCTTGACCCACGAGATTCTGGGAAGCACGATCATCTGCCAGGAACTGGGCGATCTTTTGCGCGGCTTGCGGCGCAACCCGAATAGTCAGCTCGATCCGAGCGAAACGCTCGATCCGGCCCAGATTGCCTTTTTGATCACGCGCCCCGTCGAACGGGCCGGCGCGCCGAGCGAGCCGCCGCGCTGGCTCGTTTTTCTCCGCAGCTTGTTCAGCGGCATCTACACGGTCGACAATCTCGACTTTGTCCTCCGCGATGCTTACATGAGCGGCTACAACACCCGCGCCGTGGACGTCGAGCGGTTGCTGCGCTATTCGTTCTTCAGCCATTCCGGGTTGACGATTCATGCGCGCGGCATCTCGGCCCTGGTCAGCTTCATCAGCGTCCGCGCGGAATTATTTCGCTCCGTCTATTTTCATCGCACGGTCCGCGCGATCGATCTCACCTTGAAAGACCTGTTTACCGCGGGCAAGCAGTATCTCTTTCCGGGCAATCCGCTGGAAAATCTGCGCGAATATCAACACTTCACCGAGTGGTCGCTGTTGGTGGACGTCGCGCGGTGGGGCGACAGCGACGATCCGGTCAAACGGAGCCTGGGGATTCGTTGGCAAGAATTTCTCGGGCGCCAAATCCGCTGGAAAATGATTTGCCAGCGAAACCTTGTGTTCGGCGGCGAGATGGCGGAAAATAGCAGCATTTTCAGCCGTGCCGCCTTGGCCGAGCAAGCGATTCGCGAGGCGTTGCCGCCGCCGCTGCGGGACGTGCCATTGCGAGTCGACTTGGCGCGGCACGTCCATCGGCCTGACACCCGCGGTCCGGCAGCGGGCCAGAATTATTTGTATGACCCGGGCCGCGATCAAATACGCCCCTTGACCGACGATCAGTTGTTCCGGCAGTTGCCGATCAGCCATCGGATTTGCCGAATTTATGCCGAAGATGCCGCCGCCGCGGCCGAACTAACCGCGGCGCTCGATCGGTTGATCGGTCCGGGCGGCAGCGACGATCTCACGAACATGTAACGGCGGTCTCGCCGCAGGTTTTTCCCACTCGTACTGTTGGAGTCTGATTCGATGCATCGTCGTTTTCTCTGGGTGCTGTTGCTGGCGGTTGGCGCATGCGGCGCCGCGCGGGCCGAGGATCAATTCGCGAAAAATGTCCGCACGACCGAACCGCTGACGCCGGAACAAGAGCAAAAAGCGTTGCACCTGCCCCCCGGCTTTGAAATCCAACTCGTCGCTAGTGAGCCCGACATCGCCAAGCCAATTAACATGGCCTTCGACGCGCAAGGACGGCTCTGGATCTCGCAATCGCGCGAATATCCGTTTCCGGCCAAACCTGGCGCCCAGGCCCGCGATGCAATCCAAGTGCTCGAGGACTTCGCCCCCGAGGGAAAAGCCCGCAAAATCACCAAGTTTCAAGCGGGGTTGAACATTCCCATCGGTTTATATCCTTATCAAGATGGAGCGATTGGCTACAGCATTCCTTACGTGTCGTTTTATCACGATACCAATGGCGACGGCCGCGCCGACCGCCAAGACCGCTTGTACGGCCCCTATGGCTACGACAAAGATACGCATGGCATGACCAGCGCGTTCCGACGCGGCTTCGACGGCTGGCTCTACGCCTGCCACGGCTTCAACAACACGACCACGCTTAAAGGAACCGACGGCCAAGCGTTCACGATGCAGTCGGGCAACACCTATCGAATGCGGCTCGATGGCTCGCACGTCGAGCAATATACCCACGGACAAGTCAATCCGTTCGGATTGGTATTCGATCCGCTGGGCAATTTGTACTCCGCCGATTGCGAGACCTTTCCGATTTATCAATTGCTCCGCGGCGCCTATTACCCCAGCTTTGGCAAGCCGGACGACGGCCTCGGCAATGGGCCTCCCATGATGAACCATAAGCATGGTTCGACGGCGATCGGGGGAATCGTGTTTTACGACGACGATCGATTTCCGGCTGAATTTCGCGACAACATGATCGTGGGTAATGTGGTGACGTGCCGCATCAACCGCGATTCGCTTGAAGATCATGGCTCGACGCGGCTGGCCAAGGAGCAGCCCGACTTTTTGACGAGCGGCGATCCTTGGTTTCGCCCGGTCGATTTACAACTCGGTCCTGACGGCGCGATTTACGTCGCCGACTTTTACAACCGGATCATCGGCCATTACGAAGTTCCGCTGGATCATCCGGGCCGCGACCGCGAGCGCGGAAGAATCTGGCGGATTGTCTACCGCGGAACTGCGGCGCAGGCCGAGCCGCACGCGCCGAATCTGATGACGGCTTCGGCCACGGAGTTGATTGACGCGCTCGCCAGCCCCAACATCACGGTCCGGATGTTGGCGATGAATCAATTGACTGATCGCCTTGGCAAGGCGGCCGTCGGGCCCCTCCGAGACAAGCTCCAAGCGAACCCGACCGTGACGCAAAAGACGCACGGCCTGTGGGCCCTGTGGCGGCTGGATGCCCTCTCGGAAGAAGCGTTGGCGGCCGCGGCCCACGATGCCGATCGGGCCGTGCGCACCCACGCGCAGAAGATCCTATCGGAAACGAAATCGCTCTCCGATTCTGAACATCTGCTGGCGCTCGCCGGCTTGCGCGACTCGGACGGGTTCGTCCGCCGCGCCGCGGCCGATGCCTTGGGCCAACATCCTGCTTACGAAAACGTGCGTCCTTTGCTCGAGCTGTTGCGCACCGCGCCCAGCGACGACACTCATTTGATCCATGTCGCGCGGATGGCGCTGCGCAACCAGCTCATTCCCAGCGCCATTTTGGCCAAGGTCGACGCGGCCGAGTGGAATGCGGCCGATCATCGCGAGTTGGCCCTGATGGCGCTGGCCATTCCGTCGACCGAAGCGGGTCAGTTTCTCTTGCATCACTTGGAACACTTTCCCGAAAGCAGCGACACGGCCGCGCGCTTTCTCAAGCAAGCGACGCGTTATCTGCCAGCCGGCGAACTCGATGGCTTGGCGCGGTTTGTGCGTGCTCACTTCCAAAACGATCTGGATTTTCAGTTGACGCTCTTCAAATCAATGCAAGAAGGCTTGGCGCAGCGCGGCACGCCGCTGCCCGCGAGCGCCCAGCCGTGGGCCGAAGAGTTGACCACTCACATTCTGGCGACGGAAGAGCCGACTGCCGCCGATTGGACGAACCGCCCCTATCCGGGGGCGGCCAATGCGGCCGATCCTTGGGTTGTCCAAAAACGGAACTCGGCCGACGGCAAAAACGATCTGCCATTTCTATGCAGCTTGCCCAAGGGGGAACAACTGACGGGCATCCTCCGCTCGAAAACGTTTGAGATTCCGTCGCGGCTCAGCTTTTTCGTCGCCGGGCACAACGGCCAACCGCCCGCCCAACTGCCGATCAAGAATTTGGTCCGGTTGTGCGACGCGGCGACAGGCAAGGCCCTCCTGGAGGCGCCCGCTTCGCGAAACGATCTGGCCCAGCGGATCGATTGGGGCCTGAAGGAGTTCGCCGGCAGACAAGGCTATC
>DASRSE010000282.1:0-10399 GCA_035656655.1 Pirellulales bacterium | reverse complement strand
CTCTCCGCCTACGAACCGTTTGAAGAACGGAGCCGCGCGACGACGTAAGAAAGCGGCCGAGAAGCACCTTCGCCGTGCATTTATCCGAACCCCTTTTTACGCTCTCGCCAACTCGATATGCCTTTCGACCCTGCCGCCGATTTCACGCTCATTGCCGATCTGCTGCAATCGGTTACGCTGCGCCGCGCCGACACCGGCGCGCTCAGCCTCGTGAATCATGGTTTGCGGCGCACGATCACGACCGGCGAGGCCGAAGCCAGCGGCGGAAAGTACACGCGGGCGGATGCCGTCTGGCATTTGCCGAGCAGCGAATTGGCCGCGCCGCCGCGCGTGGGCGACGCGCTCATCGATGCCGCAGACGTGGTCTGGACGATTTTGGAAATCCAGGCAGCCTGCGGCGGAGCGCGCTGGCGCTGCCTCACCCGCAACCTGGCCTTGACCGCCGGATTGGCCGACACCATCACGATCCAACAAGCGACCTGGAGCAAATCGGCCGCAGGCGCGGCCAGCGCGGTTTGGACTGACTTGCACATTGGTCTCGCGGCCAGCATCCAACTGCAACGGGCCGAGGTGCAAGAGGACCAGCTCGATCGCAGTCTCCGCAGCACGCATCGCATTGTGATCGCAATGGCAGTCGCAGTCGATGAAAACTGCCGCATCCTCGACGCGGACGGAAATCTCTACCACGTCGTCGGCTATGAACAAGCCGCGCGGATCGACGCCTTGCCTGTCATCCTCGCGACCCAATCGCCGTGGCCGCTGGCGTAGGCGAGCCGAGATTGAAGTTCCATCTGGTCCGCAAACGCCTCACCAAAACCCTCCGAGCGACCTCATGACTTTTGCGGGAGCCATTCATGCACGTTGGGCGGCCGACAGCAGCTTGGCGGGATTGCTGCCGGCGGCGCGGCTCTTTACCGGACCGGTGCGCGGCGATTCGGCATTGCCCTATGCGGTCCTGCTGGACGAGCAAACAACCCTCTTGGCGCGGACCAATCGCGGTTCGGACCTGCTCGAGCGCACGTTTCGCATACAAGTTTGGGCGGCCGAACTGGACGCCGGCCTAAGCGTGGTCGCGGCGCTCCAGAGCGCGTTCGATGAAAGCAGTTTTACGTTTGACGGCGGCGCGGTCCTCGATTGCCGGCTGGTTTCGACGACGGAAATGGCGTTGGCCACTGGCGCATGGCGCCTCGAATGCGCCTATTCGGCTTTGGTCAAGTTGGGATAAGCCAATTATCGGCCTTTGAACTCCGCGGAGCCTATCATGTCGATCGCGTTTGAAGAACTTGAACAATCGCCGCAAATCGCGGTGGAGAACGGACGACTCGCGGCGCGGCGCCTGTTTTTGATCGCCTGGGACGATTGGCCAGGGTTCGTGCAAGAGCTGTATGGATCGCACGCAATTGTCGGCGGCACGCCGGTCTTTACGCCGCCGGCCGCCTTTCCAGACCAGCCGAATTTGATCGTCGAGCGCGTGCAGGTTGATCCATTTCCGGCCGATCGACCGACCGTCGCCACGCTCGATGATCTGGCGACCGCGACGAACCGCTATCCCTTCGCGCGAGTCACGGCTGACTATCGGTTTGTGCCGGCGGCCGAGAGCCGACTGCCGACGGTCCCTGACGGGACGATCGTCGAATATGCGAGCGATTTGGCAGCGGAATATCTGTTGCGGCCTGGCCGCACCTGGCGCTGGCGCGCGACGCCGGACCAGACCTTGCCAGACGATGTCGCGCCGGGCTTGCTCGTGCCATGCGAAGACTTGCACTTGCGCTGGTCGCGCGTCCCGCTGCCGCCGTGGACGGCGATCCGCGCCGCGCGAGGATGGGTCAACGACGACGATTTTCTCGGCAACGCGACAGGGACCGTGCTGTTTCTCGGCGCGCACGTGCGCCGCGATTTTCAAGTGATCGACACCGGTCTGTGGTATCTCGATCTGCATTTCAAAGTCAAAGAGCCCGGCTGGAATTATGCGTTCAAAGCGGACGCCGGCTGGCAGATCATTGAAGACCAGAGCAGCCAAACGCCATACCAAGAGGCCGATTTCACGGCGCTGTTCGCCTTTGGCAGCTAACCGACGATTGAAGAACGTCGTCGTGACATGTTCCAACCTCGCCGCGTGCCGAGCCGTGCCGCGTGCCGATCGCAGCTCCGCGCGGCGCGCAAAACAAATGGCGATTGGCCTCATTGTTTTGGCGTTGCATCGGCGCGAGCGCGGCGTATTGAAGGACGTCAACCGGCGGCGAAGCCGTTGGAGCGCAACCCGCGACGAGTTTGTTTCGCGTCCTCTCTCTTAACCCGCGGCGGCAACTATGTCCTTTTCTATCGGTCCTCTAAATGAGCGCGAACCGATCACGCCGGCGATGTATTACGCGCTCTGGGCAGAGATCCATCGATTGCAAAATGTGGCCGCCGCGCCGCCGCTGCGGATCTTGAACAACGCCGGCGGACTGACGATCGGCTTGGCGCGCGAGCTGCCGCAGTTCGACTTCGTGGAAATCGGAACGCCGTTTGCCGCCGGCGACGAGGAGCAAACGGTCACGCGGCTGTTCTATCGGCCGGACGACGCGCCTCCCGACCTCTTCGGCAAGGGGCCCGATCCCGCGGAATTGCAACATACGGCCGACCCGCAACAAGGGCTCTATCTGGGGGGCGAGCGGCATCTGACCTATTTTCATCCGGGGGCGGGGCAGCGGATTCCGATTCCCGGCGTGCAGTTTCATCTCGGCAAAATGTCCGAAGCGATCGCCCCGGCGGATCCGGCCCATCCAGAAATCGTGCCTTCCGGAGCGGTTGACGTGTGGCAATACGATCGCGCGGGCGGCGCCTATGGCAGCGCGAGCCAGAGCGTGACCGCGTACGATTGGTTCGGCCACGGCATCGACGCCGGCACCGCCGTCTATCTCTATTTGCACAATCAATCGCGCCGCTGGTACGCGATCCCGCAAGCGCAAAGCACCGCGACCGTGCGCTGGGGGCTATGTCAAGCAAACTGGACCTACACCGGCGGCGTCTATCCGAGCCAAGGGGGC
The DNA here is from genome assembly GCA_035656655.1 of Pirellulales bacterium. Classification (GTDB taxonomy): domain Bacteria; phylum Planctomycetota; class Planctomycetia; order Pirellulales; family DASRSE01; genus DASRSE01. The sequence continues at coordinate 7,370 of DASRSE010000282.1, read as the reverse complement.
CACGGTCGGGTATCGGTGCAAGCGTGCGACGACTCGGTCGGTTCCAATCCGCACGGCGCCGCGATCGTCGTCTATTTGCCGAACGGCGCGAGCGGCGATCCGAATCTCGTCGCCGGCGACGTCATCGCCTTCGTCCTGGCCGACAATGGCACGCCCGTCTGTATCTCGGCGTATCTCGACGATCCAATCGGCACCGTCAAGATGTTCACCGGCAGTTCCGCACAAGTGCGGCCGGGGTGGGCCTGCATGGCCGGTGGCGACGAGAGCAAGCACCTCAACGGCGCCAGTTGGAACATGGAGGACCGCTTCGCGCGACACTCTTGCTCCGATGGCAAGGTCGGCACGACCGGCGGCAGCGACACGCACGATCACACCGGAGTGACCGGCTACAACGAAACGGGGATCACCATCGATGATCATCCTGACCATGTGCATCCGCTCACCTCGTCCTATTTGCTGGACATCCGCGGCGACCTGTCAGGCAAAGTCATCACGGACCTGGCGGGCTACACCGAGGGGGTGCACGACAATACCGCGAGCCACGACCCGCTCGTGTTGACGCACAACGTCGTGGACGAAGGGCACGCGCACACGTTGGCCGCGGACAGCAATATCCCGGCCTATCGGTATCTGCGATTCATCGAACGGATCGACAACAGCAGTTGAGCGCATTGCAAAAGCCGCTCCGTCCCGCGCCGCGCGCCAGTCCGTCGATGAGCGCATTGTAGGGTGGGACCAACTCGCGCAGCGAGTGCAGGCCCACCAAGGGGGACGTCGGCGCGTTGGCAGGCGTTCTGAATGCTAAATGCTAAATGCTAAATGCGAAATGCTGAATGCCGAAGAGCGCCGATATTGGGGGAACACGGGCGAGGCAGCCGTAGGGTGGGACCAACTCGCGCAGCGAGTGCAGGCCCACCAAGGAGGACGGCGGCGTGTTGGCAGGCGTTCTGAATGCTAAATGCTAAATGCCGAAGCGCCCCACCAAACACGGCGCCGCAACGGCCCACCAACCGACGCAGCAAACTCGAGGCCCGGACCCGCCATGTCAAAAACTTGGCTTCCCTCCAGCTCGCCGCTATATTGCACCGTTCAACGCGTATTTAATTCCGTCGACGAACCAAGGACCGCGCACCATGAGCAAACTGATCGAGGCGCTGATTCCGCTGGCCGGAGCGGTTTATTGCTTCTTGGCCGGATTTCGCCTGATTGGTCCGCCGCCCGGCAAGGACCCCAAGGCCGATGAAATGCACGCCCGCTTCGGCACGATGTTGAAAGTTTGCGGGGTCGGGCTGATCGGCGTTGCGATTTTCTATCTTATCGACTGAACTCCGAGCACCAATCCGGGACACTCCGCAACGCGACTGCCACAAAGCGACACCATCATCGCCCGCAAGCTCAAGAAGTGGCTGTGCGCAGGCGGAAACCCGCCTTGCGACAGCCGTTGCCCCGGCGCGCTAGGTGATACGAGACTCCCGTTTGTCTCGCGAGTCACTATAGGCAATAGGCGGGAGGGGCGTCAATTCGGGCAAATTTTCCTTATTTTCCAATGGTCGCGTCGTAAGAGACATCTCAGGTGGCGGTAACCCTTGCTGCCAGAGAGGCTTATGGCAATGAGGAGTGCCAGGATCAGCGTAATCGCCGTCGATTTTCAATGGTTTTTCCAGGTCATTGCTTTTCCTACAGCCAAGCACCACAATTTGACAAACGAAAGGAAAGAATCGTGAAAGCGGCTGAATCGCTGCACCCCTTGGGTCTTCTGGAAATTTCAAGATTGCGCTGCGCATTCGTGATTTTGTTGTTGGCTGTCGTTGGTTGCGGGAAGTCTGAACCACCGCTATTGCAGACACTCACGACGCGATACGAAGGAATTACCGCCGATCAATGGTACGAGCGGCTCCTCGATGCAGATTACGTAACCAGGTCACATGCCGCTGTCGCCCTGAGCAATATCGGCGAAGAATCATTGCCATTCTTTGTACTTGGCCTCCAGAGCGACCGCACAGAGATTCGCGTGCTCTGCGCCGACGCCTTGCCGGGAGTAGCGAAACACCATGCAGCCGAATTCTCGCCCCTCATTGTCCAATTGCTCCATGAAAGCGCGTTAGAAAGTCGCCAAGCCGCGACCAATGTGATTGGCAACCTTAAATGGCTTTCTTTGATTCCTGAATTAGAAACCGCCCGCGATCGCGAATCAAACGCTACTCTAAAGAAGCACATGTCGGTGAGATTGGAAAAACTCAAGAAGGCCACCGCTTAACGGCTCGTAACGCCCGATCCGCGCCCAGTTGGCTCCGTGACCGCCTCGCCTTTGGCCGCAATCACCGTGAGCAAGTCTCGCTGGCTTCGCCGCTCTTTAAGCCCGGCGATTCCTTCTCCGCGATTTCAATTTTGTGAATCGAACCGTTCAGTTTGAAATCTTTGCTGAGCCCGAGCGTCACTTTCAGTTTCGCGCCGGCATAGCCTTCGACCGCCGCGCGCGGTTCGGTGCAATAGCCGGAGCCGGGTTCGGTCACCACGATCCGTTTGATCTGGCCGTTTTCAATGACGGCGTGCGCCCGGGCGGCCTGGGTCGGCCAAATCTCGCCCTTGGCCGGCTGAAAACGGTAATAGTTCGCCACCTCGTCCATCCGCTCATTCGTCACCCCCTGCGGACCGAGCACCTTCAGTAGCGCCGCCTTATTCTTTCGCTGCTCGTCGCCAGACGGCCTGCCATCGCGGGCGGGATGCACGGCACGGAACGCCTCGCGAAAAACGTCCGGCTGCACCCCCAGCGCCGCAGCCATCAACACGCACGGGCGGCCGAAATCGTTCTGGCCGAGCTCGTGGCCCCCGGAGAACGTGATCGGCGCCGTCCGGTCGGCTGCCGATGCGGTCGATAAATTGCCGCCGAGCCAGGCCAGCAGCGCGAGTGAAACTAAACTGCAAAGCCGCGGCAGAGCGGACGCGCACATTGGATCGTTCCTCCAAAAGAGATTCTTGTGACGCGCGCAGGGCGCGAGTTTTTTAAGTGAAAGCCATCACATTTAAGGTTATCCTGAGCCAAGGGCGAAAAATCAAGCACCTTCAACTTCGGCCGCCTCGGCGCCCGCGCCAGACATGACAGCAGCCGTCCGCTCGCCAAGCGCAAGAATCTGATTTCCGCAGATGTTCAAAATCTCTCCCAAATGGCGCCGCAAGCGCGTCTGGATGCCGTTGCTCGTGCTGTTGGCGTTGGCGGCGTTCTCCGCTCGACCCCTCTGGCTGATCGGCCATGCGGCCCTCACCGATCGCGATGAGCGCCGGCCCGAAGCGGCCGGAATCGTGGACGACGCCAGCCGCCTGAATGCGACGCGGATGGCGGAAGTGTGGGACCTGCCCGCCGATGAGGCGGCGGCCGAAGCGGGCCTGCGGCAGATTCTGGTCGAAGCGGCGCGGCGGAAACGGCCGGTGTCGATCGCCGGCGCTCGCCATAGCATGGGAGGCCAGACGATTGCTCCGGATGGCGTGCAAATCAACATGCTGACCCACGCGCGGATGTCGCTGGCCGCGCCGCGCGTGCTGCACGTGCAAACCGGCGCGCTCTGGTCGCAAGTCATCGCGTTTCTCGAGCCGCTGGGCTTATCGCCGCTGATCATGCAGTCCAATTGCGATTTTTCGGTCGGTGGTTCTTTGAGCGTGAACTGCCACGGTTGGCAATTCGACCAACCGCCGATTGCCGCCAGCGTCCGCTCGTTTCATATTATGTTGGCCGACGGCACGGTGCGAAATTGCAGCCGGAGCGAGAACGAAGAGCTTTTTCAAGCGGCGCTCGGCGGTTACGGCCTGTTCGGCGTTCTTCTCGACGCCGATTTGCAAGTGACTGACAACGAGCACTATCTCGTCGAACAGTATGCGCAGCCGACCGCCGATTTTCCTACGGCTTGGAATACCCATTTGCAGCCGCTCGGTGAAATCGGAATGGGGCTGGGCCGGCTGTCGATTGATGCGGACCATTTTCTCGATCGCTCGCTGCTCTACGTGATGCGCCGATCGCCCGCCGCGAAAGACGAACCGCCCACGCTGGCGCTGCCGGCAGGCTACGGGATCGCTCGTCCCGTGTTCCTGGCCTCGATCGATAGCGACGCCGGCAAGGCGCTCCGCTGGGCGGCGGAAAGCTCGCTCTTGACGCATTTCACGCAACGATCGTTTTGGCGCAATCAACTTCTCAATCAGCCGGTCGAGTTCTTCGAGAATCGCACGGAGGCAACGACCGACCTGTTGCAAGAATACTTCGTGCCGCCCGCTCGATTACTCGATTTCGTGCAAGCGCTGCGCGAGATCGTGCCGCGCAACCACGCGAATCTTTTGAATCTGACGATTCGCGACGTGCGCCGCGGCGACGACGGAATCCTCCGTTTTGCGACGCAAGATGTCATGTCGCTGGTTCTGCTCTATCACGTCTCGCGGACGAATCCGCCCGACCTTGCCTATGTCCGCTTGACGCAAGAATCGGTGGAGGCAGCGCTGCGGTGCGGCGGCGGCTACTATTTGCCGTATCGGTTGGATGCCACGGCGGAGCAATTTCGCCGCGCGTATCCGCTGGCCGACAAATTCTTTGCGCTAAAGCGGAAGTACGATCCGGACGAGCGGTTTCAAAACGCCTTCTATCAAAAATACGGCCGCCCTTGAGCCGCCGCTCGTGCGGCGTGCTGCGCTGTGAGCATTCCAAACGAACGCCCGCAATCCGCGAGGCCGAGCGCGTCTGCAAAGAAGCCGCCGATCGATCGCGGCCGAGGGCTTCAGCCGGAGCGACGCACGCGTTAAAGTTGAAGGACCATGGCGCCTTGCATCAACATCTCCGGCTATCGATTTACGCCGCTGGCGGAGTTGAAGCCATTGCGCGAACGCCTCTTGAAACAGACCAAGGCCGGAAACCTAAAAGGGACGATCCTGCTCAGCACGGAAGGGATCAACCTGTTTGTCGCAGGCGAGCGAGCCGCCATCGAAACACTGCTCGCCGAGTTGCGCGCGATTCCTGGCTTGGCGGATTTTCAGCCAAAAGAAAGCCACAGCGCCGCGCAGCCGTTCAACCGGATGCTGGTCCGAATCAAACGCGAGATCATTGCGTTTGGCGTGCCGGAAATCGTCCCCGGCGAACGGACTTCGCCGAAGCTGGCGCCGCGCGAGTTGAAACAGTGGCTCGACGAAGGACGGCCGATTCGGCTGCTTGATACGCGCAACGATTATGAAGTCAAGCTGGGCACGTTTCGCAACGCGGTCACGCTCGGGCTCGATCACTTTCGCCATTTTCCGGAAGCCGCGCACCGCTTGCCTGAGGATTGGAAGAAAGAGCCGCTGGTGATGTTTTGCACCGGCGGGATTCGTTGCGAAAAGGCCGGCCCCTTTTTAGAGCGCGAGGGATTCGAGCAGGTCTTTCAATTGGACGGCGGGATCCTGAAGTATTTTGCCGAGTGCGGCGGCGCGCACTATGCCGGCGAATGCTTCGTCTTCGATCAGCGCGTCGGCGTGGACCCCAGCCTTGCCGAGTCGGAAAGCAGCCAATGCTATCGTTGTCTCACGCCGCTGACGGCGGCCGAACAACTCGATCCGCGGTATGTGCCGGGCCAGTCTTGTCCTTATTGCTACCGGTCGCCGGCCGAGGAGCAAGCCCGCGTCTTGGCACTCCGCGAGGCGGCGCTCGCGCGGGCGACGACGCCACTGCCGGGCAGCATCCCTGCCGATAACGACCGGCCCATTCAAATCGCGCAGCGGCATGCGGGTCTGACGTTGCTGGAGACGCTCTGCGAAATTTTTCCGCATTTGGAGCGCGCGGTTTGGCAAGACCGCTTTGCGCAGCAGCGGTTGTTGGACGAAGCGCGGCTTCCGGTAGCGGCCGAGCGGAGCGTGCAGCCAGGCGAACGCTATTTCCACCGCCATCCGGGCCAGGTCGAGCCGGACATCAACCCGGCGATTCGGCTGCTCTACGAAGACGCCGCCCTCCTGGTGGTGAACAAGCCCGCGCCGCTGCCGTTGCATCCGTGCGGTCGTTTTCAGCGGAACACGCTGCAAGCGATTTTGAACGAGGTCTACGCGCCGCAGAAATTGCGGCCGGTCCATCGCTTGGATGCGAATACGACGGGGCTCGTGGTACTCGCGCGCACGCGCCATGTTGCTCAGCTTTTGCAGGCCCAATTCGTGGCCGGCACGGTGGAGAAAGAATACCTTGCGCGCGTGCAAGGAACGCCGCCACAGGCGCACTTCGCGTGCGAGGCGAAGATCGGAGCGCGCCCGAGCGCCTTGGGCGCCCGGACGATCGACCCTGCCGGGCTCGCCGCGCGCACGGAGTTTCAGGTCTTGCGGAACTGCGCCGATGGCACGACGCTTCTCCGCTGCCGCCCGCAAACAGGCCGCACCAACCAGATTCGGCTCCATCTGGCCGACGCCGGCTGGCCGATCGTCGGCGAGCAAGCTTATCTCGGGAGCGGCCAACTTGGCGAACAGCAAACCGCGCTCGTGACGGATCCGCCCCTCTGTCTCCATGCCAGCCGCCTCGCGTTCCTCCATCCTTTAACGCGGCAACCCATTGCCTTTAGCTGCCCTCTGCCGCCCTGGGCTGACGAATAGGCTCTTCGGCTGCTTCCGCCGCGATTCATGGGCCGTCCTCGAGCGAAAGCCGATTGAGACCATGACGTGGGTCTTGGGTTGCGTGACGATAACGTCATGGGAGTGTTTTTATCGCTGCTTTTTTTCCGCTCCCTTTTTGGCGGCGGTTTTGCGAGACATGGTGCCGCTGGCCGCCGCAGACCCCTTTTTCGGAGCGGAGGTCGCGCGCTTCGGTGGGACGGCCTTCTTCGGAGCCGCCTTCTTCGGAGCCGCCTTCTTCGGAACCGCCTTCTTCTTGGACATTTCCTGCTTGGGCATTTCCTGTTTGCCCGGTGCTTTCATCGCCGGCGCTTTTTTGGGAGCGGCTTTTTTCTTGGCGGCCTTGGCCTGCTGCTCGAGCTCGGCCTGGCTGCGAAAGCGCATGTCGTCGGCATGGGCGCGTTGATAGGTTTGGATATCGACAAACTCCCCTTTGGCATCACGAACGGCGTAGAGCAATTTGCCCGACTTGCTCCGCATTTCAGTCCGTTTTCTGGCCATTGAATTTCGACTCCTGAAGAAGAAGACAAGAAGAAAGCGCAGAACCGCGAGCAGCGAACGCGAGTATACCAGTTCATCGTGACGACGTGAAGTTGCGCAGCGGCCACCACCGGCCATCCGCGCGAGGACCGATCAGCGCGAGCAAGTTGCCGGCCGAGTCGAACGCGGCGACCTCCGCCGGCGGACCGGGCAGCCCCCGTTCGGCGAGATGAACCGACAATCCGGCGGCCAGAGCTTGCCGCTCGGCTTCACTAATTTCGACCCGCGGC
>DASRSE010000281.1:0-3593 GCA_035656655.1 Pirellulales bacterium | reverse complement strand
GGGCCGGAGGTAATCAGGATGCGGGCCACGCTCCACCCTTTCGCCTTATCGAACTTCGCTTGGAAACGGTTAACGGCTCCAGTACCGCCGCGCCGCGCTTCTTGATCCACCCCTTGGCCTCGCTCATTCGGACCGTGCGGAATCCGCAGCGGCACGAAAGCGTCGGCTTCCGCGGCGGGCTCTCGCCGCAGTCACGGCGGGACTCCTAAAGCAGGCTACACAATCGTCTTTTTCTGCAGCCGAGCTTGGATCGCGGCCAAGATTTTCTCCGGCGCCGCCATCCGGCCGGCCCCTTCGTCGCGACAACTGAGCCAACCCGCTTCGGGATCGATAAACTCGACGCCGTCGGCTCGAAGTTGCGACACATTGCGTTGCACCGCCGGCTGCGCCCACATTTGGCTATTCATCGCCGGCGCGACGAGGACTGGGCACCTCGCGGCGAGATACAAGGTTGACAGCAGATCGTCGGCCAAGCCCAGGGCGGCTTTCGCGAGAAAGTTCGCGGTGGCCGGGGCAACGCACAGGACTTCGGCGCGGCGCGCCAATTCGATATGCGCCCCCAGCGGAAAAGCGGTCTCGTCGAAGAGTCCTTTCGCCACGGGCCGGCCGGTCAGCGCCGCAAATGTCGCCGCGCCAACGAACGCTTCGGCGGCTGCGGTCAGAACGACGGTTACGGCCGCGCCGCTTTGAACGAGTTGGCTGACCAGCGCGGCCGTTTTGAAGGCCGCGATGCCGCCGGTTACGCCGACCACGACTTCAGGCATGATGCGAAAATCCCAAATCTGAACGTCGCGATTCGCGTTTTCGGTTATAGGTCGGAAAGGTCCAACTCCGCCGGCCCGCCGCCATCGAGTTGGCCGGTGATTTTCACTTCGTGCGACGCGTCGAGATAGATTTTGTCTTCCATGATCTCGCGGATCACGATCTTGAGCTTATCATCGGTATTCAGATCGACGAGCGGTCGGCTGCCCGCGTTGATCGCGACCAGCCGCTTTTGGATCAGGGTCGAAAGCTTGAATCGCCCGCCAACCTTGTTCACGATTTCTTCTTCCCGCAATTCGTCGATCATCGTTCAACCTCGTTTGAGAATCTCGAGCAACTCCTGGACCGCGCGATCCAGAGTATCATTGACCACGTGATGCAGATAAAAGTCGGAAGCCGCGAGTTCGCGCCGCGCGACTTCGAGACGCCGGTGGATGGAGTCCTCCGATTCGGTGCCGCGGCCCCGCAGACGCCGTTCTAGTTCTTCCAAAGACTCCGTGCCGACGAAGATAGTCAGGGCGTCCGGATAGCGGACGAGCACGCTCCGGGTTCCCTGAACGTCAATCTCTAAGACTACCCACTTTCCGGCCGCGAGGCTAGGGGCGACCTCACCCCACAAGGTTCCGTACCAGTGCCCACGGCCAAAGACTTCAAAACACTCGAGAAAATCACCGGCGCGGCGGCGGGCGGCAAAGTCGTCGTGCGACAAAAAATGGTAGTCGATGCCGTTCACCTCGGTCGGCCGCGGCGGTCGCGTCGTGGCCGAAACGCTCGCCACCAAGGGGCGCTCGCTGCGTCGAAACAATTCCTTCATAAGCGTGGTCTTGCCCGCCCCGGACGGTCCGGAGATCACGACGACGCGGCCTGGGGTGGAAGGGGGCATGGGCAAGCTTTGCGAATCACGGACCGGGGCGCGGCGAGCGAGAGGCTCGGTCCACGTCACTCGACGTTTTGGATCATCTCTTTCACGCGCTCGATGGCCGCCTTGATTTCGATGACATGGCGCGCGATTTCCACGTCGGTCGCTTTCGAGCCGATGGTGTTGGTTTCGCGGAGCATTTCTTGCGCGAGAAATTCGAGCTTGCGGCCCGCCGCGTCGTCTTGCTCCATGATGGCGGCAAACTGCTCGAGGTGGCTGTTCAAGCGGACGATTTCCTCGGAGATGTCGCTCCGCTCGGCATAAATGCTGATTTCGCGGATCAGGTCAGCCGGATTGACCACGATTTGATGGTCGTTGAGCACCGTCTTGAGGCGCTCCTGAAGCCGCGCGCGATAGCCATCGACGACCTGCGGAGCGCGGTGGGCGATCTTTTGCAACTCGGTCGCAATGACGCGGTTGTTGGCGATCAGATCGCCGGCCATGGTCGCCCCTTCGGTCGTTCGCATCGTGGCCAAGTGGGTCATCGCTTCTTCCAACGTAGCGCGAATCAAAGGCCAATCGCGCTCCCCTTCGGCCGGATCGGTCCGATGTTCTTCCACTACGCCTGGCAACATCAACAAGGCCTCGACCGAAACCCCCTTGCCTCCTTGGAGCGGATCGCCGATCTCGGCCAACTGGACGCGATAGCCTTCGAGCACGTCGTGATTGATGCGATAGTCGTTCGCCGAGTGCTTATGATCGACGCGGAGATTGACTTGGACCGTGCCGCGTTTGATCTGCGAACGGACGACGTTTTCGATTTGCGTTTCGAGCGGCCCGTAGCCCTCGCTGGCGCGCAAGGACAGCTTAAAATAGCGATTGTTGATCGTGCGCACTTCAATCGCGACGGCGACCTCGTCCGCCTGCCGATGCGCCTCGCCATAACCGGTCATGCTAAGCAGCAAGTGGGCGACTCCCTTTATTTGTTTGCAGCGGGAGTTTTTTCGGCCGGCGTCGAACTGGATTCCGGCGCCTTCGATTCCGGCGCCTTCGCTGATTCGCCCGAGGCCGGCGCGCTAGGGGTGGCTTCCGGTTTGCCTGTGCTTTCGTCCGTCTTGCCGGCGCCGGGAGCCTGGTTTTTTCCGGAGTTCGCAGGAAATGCGCCCGGGACCATGTCATTGCCCGTGTCGTTGGTTTCCACGCCTGCCTTGGCGTCAGCAGGCAGAATCTCCTTCTTTTTGCCGAGGTAGACAATCGCGAAGACGCAGAGCAGAATCCAGAAGGTCGCGACGCCGATTGTCACGCGGGTGAACAGATCGCCCGCCTTCGTGCCGAAGGCGCTTTGGCCCCCCATGCCGCCGAAGGCGCCGGCCAGCCCGCCCCCCTTGCCTCGCTGAATTAGAATCAGCAGGATCATGAACGAAGCGGTCAGCATCATCAGCAGGCCGATGAATGTCGTCATAACAAATCTCGCGAATAATTGTCAGAAAAGGAGTGGCACGTCGGCATCCGGACGAGGCCTGCGTGGAGGGGGAACAAAACGCGGGACGGATCGATCTTCGCCCGCTGGAACAACGGGCCCGAAAAATGACTACGCTCTATTTCTAGTTTCTCGCCGGTTGCCCGGGTTGGTTCGGGATGGCGCTCAAGGGGTTCGACAACCGGCCAAGATGCCGAGAAAATCTTCGGCTTTGAGACAGGCGCCCCCGACCAAGGCCCCGTCGATATTCGCCTGCGATAGCAATTCGGCCGCGTTGTCCGGTTTGACGCTGCCGCCGTATTGAATCCGCACGGCTTCGGCGACCGTGGCATTGTAACGAGAAGTGAGCATTTTGCGAAGGTCCGCATGGACCTCCTCGGCCTGCGTGGGCGTCGCGACCTGGCCCGTCCCAATCGCCCAGACCGGCTCGTAAGCGATCACCACTTTGGCCATTTGGTCGGCGGAAATGCCCGCAAACGAGCCCTCGAACTG
>DASRSE010000280.1:0-26750 GCA_035656655.1 Pirellulales bacterium | reverse complement strand
CCACACGGATCGGCGAAGGGCTTTTCGGTTGGAAAGTCGTCGTTGCTGACCTTCCAGAACACCTTGCCTGCCGCGTCGAATTCCACCGTTTTGTTGCCGTGCGTGAGATTCACGAGCGTGTGGCCGTTGTCCAAGCGAATGGCGGTGAATGGCCAATTGTCACCTTTGCGCCCGCCCAATTCGTCGAGGTCGGTCGCCAGTTGATGTTCGATTTTTCCTGCCGGAGTGTACTCCTTTACTTTGAACGCGAGCAGATGTGGAACGAGATAGTTGCCATTGGCCAACTTGCGGGCCATGCGGGTTTGCATGTGGGCATTGTCGGTTTCCGGTTGCAGCGAAAAATTGACGACGACTTTGCTGCTATTGTCGACCTCTCTCAGCCGCGGCTTGGGCCCTTCCTCGGTAATCAGCGTGCGGCCGTCTTTTAGCCGCTCGACGGTGCCGATCTCTTTGTTGTCGGCCGAGAGCTTGTACGTAAACACGACTTTTTTGTCGCGTGTGAATTCCTTCACTTCGTCGGACCAGGCGATCAAGATGTGGCCGTCGGAGAGCACCCAGCCGTCGCGTGCGGCCGGCTTGCCCGAGTCCCAACTCTCTTGGCCCGCCTCATCGATGATCCCGGTAAACGAAGGACCGGCGATAAAAAACGAATGGCGAATCGGCTCATCGGCAGCGGCGGCGTGGCCAGCCGTCGCGCGGAGCGCGACCGCCGCCAAGACGAGGGCCGCCAGACGAATCGAGCGTGTGCTTTCAAAAGCGATCATCAAAGAACCTGGGCGTTAGGAGATACGCAGTATCGGCGGACGGTCCATCGTCCGCCGCGGAGCTGAAAAAACCGAACTCAAAGCCGCGTGAATTAGAAATTCACTTTGTACTTGGCGGACATTTGCTGCCGCACTTGGGCTTGGGTGGAATAGACTTTCTGCATCGTCTCATTCGCATATTTGAAGGCATCGCCCCATTCTTGATAGTGAATTTGGCGCTTTTGGCGAGCTTCTTCTTGCCGGTTCTCGACGGCATAAGTCGTGCTGTTTCCGACCGGGCCGCTGTAACCATTGCCCCAATACGGATTGCCGACGACGTAGCCGTAAATGTTGTTGTGGGTGTAGTAATCGTAGACCGGCGCGACTTCCGCTTGCCGGGCGGGGACGGCGATTCCCGCATTTTGTAGCGCCGAGGCCGCCGATCGCATCGAATCGGCCGCATACGCGCCAAACTGTTTCAAGGCGGGATCGACATCCAGCGTGGGCATCTGGTCCAGCTTCGACGCATATTTGTTGTACCACATGGCGACGGAGCCCATCGTCACGGCGTCGGCGTTGTCGATTTTCAAATCACGCAAATACGTGTTGATGTCTTTGAAATAGGCCGTCGAAGCGACGCGCATTTTCGATTCTTCGGGAGTGCTCGGATTGGCGGAAGACGGGTTGACCGCCGGCGGATTCACCGCCGGAGGGGTGGTTGGAGTCTTGGCCATTGCTTGCTGGAAGGAGGGGGCCGGGCTGATTAGGCTGAACAGGCGGCGCAAGCCGCTGGAGGTGAAATTGCCTTCGAGCGAGATCTGGTTTTCCGAGACTTGCGGCTTCCAGTCGCGGAGTTCGTCGAGCATGACGCCGCGATTGGACAAGGCATTCAACAAGGCCGCTTTGCCTTCTTCGGGCGTGAACGGCACCTTGCTGGCGAAGTCGACCTTGACTTTGCCAAATGGCTTTTCGCCAAAGGTCACGCCCAACGTGAGACCGCGGATTCCCGCGAGAAAGTCGGCCATTCCGGCGAGCTTCTCATCCGGCAAGTTCTTGTACTTCTCATTGGCCTTGAGCATCGTCCGAACGTCGGCCGGCGTAACGACGTTTTCCAAGTCGATTGCCATGATGATCGGCGTGCCGAGGTCATTCGAGTATTTGTAGGCTTCAGTCAGATAGGTGGAGAGGCCGACGCCAGGACGAGCGCCGATCTCACTCAGCCAGCGCGCGACCGTTTGACGGCTCGCCGGCGCCATCGCGCCGACAATCCGCCCGCCAAACGCAACCGCGTAGGCATTGCCTGGCAGGGCGACGACCGTGTGCTTTTGGACCGTTTCGACCGTGCCGCCTGCCCGCAATGCAAACGCCTTCAAGTTCGGATCGTGGTCCAAGTCAAGAACCACGGTTTCCCACATGGGGGAGAGGAATGAAAAGTCCATGTTCGAGGCGAAGACGCCGCGCTCCGCATTGGCCGGCATGATTGTCAGACCGGCCGCATGTGCCTTTTCAAGCTTGTCCTTCCAATCTTCCGCCTGGGCGACCCCCGTCGCTAAAATCTTCTGCGTATCGATCAGGACGAGCGTGTTCGCAGACGAAGGCACGCAGTGGACCAGCGCGGTGAAGTCGCCCGCGGCCGGCGCGGCCGCGCCCGCAAAGGTCGATCCACAAAGGGCGACGCAGAATGCCAAGCAGGTCCGCCGCATCAGTTTCTCCCCGTGTTGCATAAAATCCTCTGAGTGTTCATTTCAATTAGAGAGCGTTTTATCAGTAGGCCAGTCAAAAGGTCCAGTTTACTCTGCAAGCCGAGCAATTTCGAGCAATCCGCGATATTATTTTAAAGCCGAACGATTTCTTCCGCCACGAGAAATTGTTTGCCCTGGGCCGCGGAGCATGTCATAGTTCTGGTTTCACGCGGCCGTCTGTTGAGCATCCGTTTGCCGTTTGCGTCGACCGATCCGACGTGACGGTCCCTTTGCATCGAGCGTGCCCGGGCGGCGTGTACTCTTCTTCACTTTAATTTCCCCACGGATAACCCATGTTTGAAACACCTGAGCGAACGTCTGACACCTTGCCGGGTCCGCACAAACTGACGCGCCGCCGACTGCTGGGCTCGGCGGCCGGCCTAGCGGCTGCGGCGGCCACGGCGCTCCTGCCGCCCAATCTGCGCCGCGTGCTCGCTGAACCGGCGCCCGCGCCGGGCCAACTGAAAGACATTCAGCACGTGGTCATGCTGATGCAAGAAAACCGCTCGTTCGATCACTATTTTGGCACGTTGGCCGGGGTCCGCGGCTTCAATGACCCGGAGGCGATGAAGCTCTCCTCTGGCAAGTCCGTTTTCTATCAGCCCGACCCGCTGAACCCGGAGGGCTATCTGCTGCCGTTCCACTTGAACACCCGCAAGACAAGTGCCCAGAAGATTCCATCGACGAGCCATGCGTGGCAGGCGCAGCACGACGCATGGAACGGCGGCAAGATGGACAACTGGCTGCCGGCACATCGCAAGGCCGACGGCAACGCGAAAGCTCCGTATGTGATGGGCTATCACACCCGCGACGATATTCCGTTTCACTTCGCCTTGGCCGAAGCGTTCACGATTTGCGATTCATACCACTGCTCCGTAATGGGGCCAACGTGGCCCAACCGGATGTACTGGATGACCGGCATGATCGATGCCGACGGCGAACATGGCGGGCCGATGATCAGCAACAAGGCACCGGAAGGGGGCTTCCGGTGGACCACGTACGCCGAACGACTGCAAAAAGCCGGCGTCAGTTGGAAAGTTTATCAGCAGCACGACAACTATGGCTGCAACATGCTCGAAAACTTCAAGGTGTTTCGCGAAGCGAATCGAGATTCGGCCTTGCACCTGCGTGGCATGATCCGCGAACCCGAGGGAAAATTTGAGTTCGACGCCATGAACGACAACCTGCCGACGGTCTCGTGGATCATTACCACCAGCACGCAGTCAGAACACCCCGACTTCATGCCGGCGGCCGGCGCGGCCTTTATCGCCAGCAAGCTCGACGCGATCGCGGCCAACCCCGAAGTGTGGGCCAAGACCGCGTTCATTTTGAATTACGACGAGAACGACGGCATTTTTGATCATGTCTGCCCGCCCACTTCCCCTGAGGGGACGGCCCACGAATACGTGAAGGGTTTGCCGATTGGGGCAGGATACCGCGTTCCATGCATCGTCGTCTCGCCGTGGACCGCCGGGGGTTGGGTCTGCAGCGAGCGGTTCGATCATACCTCCGTATTGCAGTTTCTAGAAAAACTGACCGGCGTGAAGGAACCCAACATCACCGACTGGCGGCGGCAAACGTTTGGCGACCTGACCGCGCCGTTCCGTTTTGCGGAGGAGCGGGCGAAGCCTCCCAAATTGCCTGACACGAGCGCCCTCCTAAGTCTCGCTCGATATGAATCAGCCTATTTGCCGAAACCGGTCCTTCCCAGCACCGACCAAAAGCCGCCTGTCCAAGAAGAGGGGTCTCGCAAGCGGATTCCCAAGGCATAGCCGCGCGCCGCCACGGCTTGCTCGGCGGCCTGGCAGCCGATCGAGATTTTCAGTAGGTTGCGAAGATGGCCGGAGGCGTGCGCTCCGCTGGATTTCGCCCGTGTGACTGGCCAGAGTCGCCGGCTGCGAGTAGGATCAAGAGACCGACACGAATGCCGCGTGGCCGAGAAACCGGCGCGCTGCATTCGTGCGGATGCCGCGGCGCGCCGGATTCGTTTCGCGGCCGGCAATGCGATCTCTATTCAAGACTGGGCTCGGAGTTTTTTCGATCGCGAGGGCGACGGGGGTAACACCATGTGGGAAGGCATTGCGTGGGGCATTGGCGGGTTTGTCTTCGCCAGCTTTTGCGAATACTGGGGCCACCGGCTGATGCACAAAAACATCATGCTGGGGGCGACCCACCGCAATCACCACGCCACCGGCATCGGCCAAGGGGTGGCGCTGGAATACTTCGACTATCTTAAGTTCGCGGTTCTACTGATGTGGGAGCCGTTTTTGATTTCGCTCCCGGCGGGAATCGGCTGGCTCGTCGGCGCGAATCTGTTTGCCTTGTTTTCGGCGTTTGCGCATCAATTGCAGCACGACAATCCGACGAAGTGTTTTTGGATGCCGATGCCGATCCACTACGTTCACCATCATCATAAGATGTGGCACTACAACTTTGGCATGGCGGTGGATTGGTGGGATCGGGTGTTCGGGACGTACCAATTCAAGGACGATTGGAATCGCGATCTCGAGCCCGCGCTGTCGCAAAAGAGCATTTTCCAAATTCGCTGGTGGTGAGCAAGCTTGCGATCGGCGGCGCGGCTCAGACTTGAGCGGCGCGTTTCACGCTTTTGTCTCCCGGTGGCATGCTTCCTGAAATTCGCAAAGACCCGTTGTCGGGCCGCTGGGTCATCGTCGCTCCGGATCGCGCGGTTCGACCGCAAGATTTGCTCGCGGCCAACCAGGGGGAAAAAGGCTTGCGGCCTTGCCCGTTCTGTCCGGGCTGCGAAGAGGATACGCCGAACGAAGTTTTGGCCCTCCGTGCGCCAGGCGCGTTACCCAACGATCCGAATTGGCGCGTGCGCGTGATTCCGAACAAGTTTCCCGCCGTCATTCCGGACGTTCCGCCGGCGCCGCTCGTCTGGCCCGAGCTACGTTCGAACGGACTGCCCGGGGTCTCTCTTCCGGGCCGCGGGGTGCACGAAGTGGTGATCGAGTCGCGACGGCATCTCCACAGCAATACGCAACAGTCGAACGCCGAACTGGCCGAAGTGTTAGCGGTGTACCGCCAGCGGTTGCGGCAACTTGAGACAGCCGGCGAATGGCGGTACGGGCTGATCTTTAAGAACGTCGGTTTCGCGGCGGGGGCGTCGCTGGAACATTTGCATAGCCAGTTGGTAGCGCTGCCGATTATTCCGGCGGCGATCGAGGAAGCCCTGCGGGCCACCTACGACTACTACCAAGAGCATGGCCGATGCTACTTTTGCGACTTGATCCAACAGGAGCAGCGGCAAGCGATCCGGGTCGTGGCCGAATCGCCCGGATTTATTGCAATTTGTCCATTTGCGAGCCGCTTCGCCTACGAAACGTGGATTATCCCCAAGAGCCATGCGGCTGGGTTCTCGGCCGCCGCGGACGAAAGTTTGTCTGATTTGGCCCAAGTCTTGCGGAGCGTACTGCTGAAATTGGAGCGCGGACTAGACCAGCCTGCGTATAATTTCGCGATTCGCACGGTCCCCTTTGACAGGCTTCGGGCAGAACACTATCACTGGCATATCGAGGTTTTTCCACGTTTAACGCGGTTGGCGGGCTTTGAATTGAGCACCGATTTTTACATCAACATCGCGCGGCCGGAGGACGCCGCCACGCTCTTGCGACAGGCCTGATCCAAAGCCGCCGCAGTGTGACCGCTAGCACGCGGCCGTGCTTCCGGGTGGGCAATATTTTTCGCGTCGGGGGAATAGATAAAGTGCATAAACGTTGCCGATTCAGCCGATAAAGATGGATACCTTCGTGCGCCAAGTTGAATGATTGAACGATTTGCGCATTCCTTACACTCACTCCAATCTCTGACCGTGCCTTCCATGTCCAACGCCATCCGCCTCGCTCTGGTTCTGCACAACCACCAACCAGTCGGCAATTTTGAAGGCGTCTTCGAGCAATCCTACCAGGACAGCTATCTGCCGTTTTTGGATGTGTTCGAGCCTTATTCGCAACTGCGGATTGGATTGCATACTAGCGGCCCGCTGATGGAATGGCTGGACCGCGCTCATCCAGAATACCTTGATCGACTGGCGCGGCTGGTGGCGGCGGGTCGGATCGAAATCATCGGCGGAGCCTTCTATGAAGCGATTCTCGCGATGATCCCATCGCGCGATCGAATCGGCCAGATCACCAGCTACACCGATTGGCTCGAGCATCGACTGGGCGCCGTTGTTCAAGGAATGTGGATGCCCGAGCGCGTCTGGGAACAGAGCATGACCCGCGATCTCGTCGCGGCGGGCACCCGCTACACGTTGCTCGACGACTTTCACTTCAAGAATGCCGGTCTGACGGAAGACGAGCTGCATGGCTACTATCTGACCGAAGACGATGGGCACGTGCTATCGGTTTTTCCTGGGAGCGAGCGACTTCGCTACGTCATTCCATTTGCCGATCCGCAAGAGACGATCGACCATCTCGGCAAGATTGCCGCGGCGCAGCCCAACGCGGTTGTCGTGTTCGGCGACGATGGCGAAAAGTTCGGCACTTGGCCCGACACGAAGAAGCACGTCTACGAAGATGGTTGGCTACGGCGTTTTTTTGATCTGCTCGCGCAAAACCAAAGCTGGATCCGGACGACAACCCTGGCTGAGATCGTCGAAAATGTCCCGCCGCAAGGCAAGGTCTATTTGCCCGAGGGTTCCTATCGCGAGATGACCGAATGGGCTCTGCCGGCGGAGCAAATCGTGCAGTTCGACCACGTCAAGCACGAGCTCGAGCACGATCAGCGCTGGTCGCAGGTGGCGCGGTTCGTGCGGGGCGGCTTTTGGCGAAACTTCAAGGTGAAGTATCCCGAGGCGGATGAAATGTACGCGCGGATGATGATGGTCAGCCGCCGCTTGCAGGCGATCGAGGAATCGGGCGCGCATGGCGAATGGTTGAATCACGCGCGCATCGCCTTGTATCGCGGTCAATGCAATTGCCCTTATTGGCACGGCGCATTCGGCGGCATCTATCTCCCGCACTTGCGCAACGCCATTTACAACCAACTCATCGCGGCCGACAATCTGCTCGACCGGGCCATGGGGCAGCACGAGCCGTACGTCGAATTGACCGCGGAAGATTACAACTTCGACGCTCGCCAGGAATTGCGCCTGACCAACGACAAGCTTCTCGCGCTCTTGGCGCCCAGCCGTGGCGGCCTGATGTACGAACTGGACGTGCGGACCATCTGCTTGAATCTGGGGGCCACCTTGACGCGGCGCCCCGAGGCCTATCATCGCAAGGTCTTAGCCGGGGCGAATGCCGCCCAAGGCCAGGTCGCCAGCATTCATGATCGCGTCGTCTTCAAGCAAGCGAACCTAGATCAGCGCTTGCAGTACGACCATTATTCGCGTCAGAGCTTGCTCGATCACTTCTTCGACGACAACGCCACGCTCGAATCGGTCGCGCAAGGCCAAGCCGCCGAACGAGGCGACTTTCTGCAGACGGTTTACGATGCCAAGCTCCGCCGCAGCACCGAACGGGTCCAGGCGCAAATGTCGCGGACCGGCCGAGTCCATGGCCAGACCCTTAAAATCACGAAGGGGGTCACGCTCGAGGCCGAAAGCAACGCGCTGCAAATCGCCTATTTACTGGAGGGATTGCCTCCCCAATACACGTTCCATTTTGCGGTGGAATTCAACTTCGCCGGCTTGCCCTCGGGGGCCGACGACCGCTATTTCTGCGGCGCCGGCCGCCAGCGGTTAGGCCATCTCGGCACCAAGCAAAACCTCAGCGCGATCCGACAATTGGGGTTGGTCGATGAATGGCTCGGCATCGACGTCGGCCTGGGCGTGTCGCGGCCGACCGATTTCTGGGCCTTTCCAATCGAAACGGTTAGCCAGTCGGAAGGGGGCTTCGAGCTCGTCCATCAGTCCGTCTGCGTAATGCCTCACTGGTACGTCCAAGGCGACGCGGACGGCCGCTGGTCGGTCACGCTCAATTTGTCCCTCGATACGGCGCTGGCCGAAACGCGCCAAGAAAAAGGGGCGGCGATTGCCGCCACGACCTGACACGGCCCCCTTCGCCGCGGCCGAAAATAACAAGGTCGTCAGTCTTCTCTTGCGGACGCGTCTCCCTCTGAGTTAGCCGCACGCTCGGGCGAGGGCCGCTCGCCCGATTGCAAAACGGCGATGCATCCGCGAAGATGATGCCTGTCTGCCTGCTCTGACTTTGGCCGTGGGAGCGGCGCGACCCGTATGCCGCTGGCCACGTTCCTTCGCCCGCAGTCTTCATTTTGTCCGAACCGCAGCAAGAGATTGCCGTCTTGATCGGCCAGCCGGTCGCCGGCAACCCTACCCAGTACATGCTGGAGAAGGCCTTTGCCCAGGCCGGTTTGGACTGGCGCTATCTGACGCTGGAAGTTCCCCCGGACCGGCTGGAAGATGCCGTTCGCGGGTTTCGCGTGTTTGGCTTTCGCGGAGCCAACATTGCGCCGCCGCATAAGCAAGCCATTCTTTCGCTGGTCGATGAGCTGAGCGATTCGGCTCGCCGCAGCGACTCGGTCAATTGTCTGCATCAAACCGCCGATCGGCTGCGCGGCGAAAATACGCTGGGGATTGGTCTGCTGCGCGCGCTGCGAGAATCGCTCGATCCGGCGGGGAAGCAGTTTGTGCTGCTGGGCGCGGGAGCGACGGCTCGGGCATGCGCCGTCGAACTCGCGCAGGCGAAGCCGGCCAAGATCACTCTGGTCAACCGAACCGCCGAGCGCGCGCGCTCGATCGCGGAGCAGTTGCAGCACGAGTTTCAAATCGATGCGGAATCGGTCGAATGGAGCGGCGAATTCGTCGTCCCGATCGAGGCCGATGCGCTGATACAAGCCACGCCGCTCGGCTCGCAAGACTTGCCGGATCGCGTGCCGGTCGATCTGAGCCAATCGCGGACCGATCTGCTGGTCGCCGATTGGGTATTCAACCCGGTCGATACGCCCTTATTGCAAGAGGCGAAAGCGAGTGGCCGCCGCACGCTCGATGGCTTGCAGTTGCTGGTGCAGCAAGGAGCGATCGCCTTCCAAATCTGGACCGGCGTCCAGCCCGACACGGTTCTGATGCGCGAGGCGCTGGAAGAATTCCTGAGCGTCTAGCAGCTTTTTGAAATCAGCCCGGCCCGTTTGCTCGGACGCGCTTCCGTCCCGCAGGGACTCTACTTTTTGTCGGCCGGCTTTTTCTCGTCCGGCTTCTTGTCGTCCGGTTTTTTCTCGTCCGGCTTCTTCTCTTCAGGCGGCTTCGGCGGATCGGTGCTGACGAGTTCGATCTTGCTGATGCGGGCATGACCTTGGGTCAACTGCGGTTCATAATCGCAGATTTCCAAGGCGACCCGCCGGCCTGCGAATTGGGTCAGATCGACCTCGCGCGGGTCCCAATGGTCTTTTTCCATATCGAACATCTGATCGCTGACTTGGATTCCATTGGCCAAAACGAGCATGTGCCACGCGAGACTGCCGCGCGTGCCAACCACTCGCAGCTTGGTGATTTTGTTCGCGGGAATTTCGACGACGGCGCGGAGAATATGCGGAAAGAATTGAACCTGGGGCATAAGTTCGAGCCCCTCTCCGTCCTTGGCTCTTTCCGAACGGAAACGCAATTCGGTTTGGGCCGGCTCAAAGCCGGGCGCGATTTTGGCAAGCGCCTGCCGCAATTGCTCGCGATCTTTGCGCAACTTGCGGGTCGAGTTCAACGCCGTAACTTGTTTGCTGACTTCGCTCCGCACCCAGCTTGGCTCCAAGGTCATGATCGGCTCCAGCCAATCGAGCATGTCGCCGATTTCGAGCGGATCGGCATTGGCGGGAACATTCTTGAGGACCGGATCGGCCAGCAAAATCAACTTGCGGTCGGGCTTGTGCAAGTCGGGCAACTCAATCCGGCCTGAATCGGCCACGTCTTTAGGTCCGACGAAAACGGGACTGCTGAACAACGGCTTGTCATTGACCGCATTGAGAAACACGACCCCTTTCGCGCACCCCCCGGCGCTGGCGGCGCGATCTAAGCCCACCTCGGTGCGAAAGGTCTGCGCCGCCGACGGCAAGGTAAATTCCAATTGATTGAACGCGTGCACGCCCCAACCCCAGCCGAAGGCCGCGTTGCCCGCGATGAGCGGACCGTTCTGGACATTGGCATCGGCCTGCGGAAGCCAACTGCGCGCCAAGCCGGTCGATTGTTGGATGGCGCTGGGCGTGAGCCAGGTCAGCGCGATTTCGTGCGGGCTAAAATAGCGGCGAATTCGAATCTTGGTCATGTCGAGCCAGATTGCGTCGCGCGACCAAATCGGCTGAACCAATTGCATCCGGTAGCGAGTGGTCCGTTTGTCGCCTCGCTTGGCAACCGGCGGATAGAGCGCCGGCATTTGAAAATGATCCGCATTGCCAGTGATGCGCCCGCCGTCGGTGGTCACAAATTGGACAATCCGGCCGTGCAGCTCCGGCATCAGGATTGCCAACTGACGCGCATATTCTTGCCAGTAGTCGACGGTGGAAAGGTGCAACTCGGCAATTTGCCCGAACGGGATGGAGTCGGCGCCCTTCTCCGTCAAGATCTTGATTCCGGCATCTTCCCAGCGGACGGAGCGAAACGTGGCGGTCCGTCCATCGCGGTAATAAACGGTGTTGGGCGTAAACGACTCGTTGCCGCGCCGCTTCCAGACAATCTTTTTGATTTGTCCCGGATCAACCCGCACGGTGCGAAAGGACAGCGGCGCGATGTAATGCTCTCCTTCGGTCCGACCGGCCGTCTCCGGAATCTCGATCCCGTTGGGCAATGTGGCAATCAGCCGCGGATCGGCGAATTGCGGATCGGCTTTCGTGCCCGCCTCATACTGCGAAACTTCGGCCGGAAGTATGTCGCCGTTGCGAAATTCGATGTAGGTGTCCAAACGGGGCGGCGCCGATAGTTCGTTGTTTCGAAGCCAGCGAAGCGGATTCGCCTGGGAGAATAACTCGGTCCCATCGAGCTTCCAATTCGCCGGCGCCCCCTCGGCGTCGCGCAATTCGGAGCCGCTGATTTTCTTGCCGTCCATCAGCTCGCCGACATAGTGTGGCTGTTGGGCCCAGCTCAAGGCCGCACTGGCCCCCAACCAAATTGCGATCCACGAGCCAATCCAACAGCGGCGCCAAGCAAGCGTCATTAAAAAAGATCCTCGATCCAGGGTCACGGCGTGCGGAGGAAATGGGAGTGGCAGGCACAAAGGGACGGAGGCCAAGCCCGCGGCACGCCACGATGCGCCGGCAGAAAGGCGCCGCTTCGCGGCCGAGACTTGTCTTCCAACCCTATAATCCTATTGTCGTTCTCCTTTCGGGCTCTGTCAATTTCGACCACAATGGGCGAAGCGGCCAGCC
This sequence comes from Pirellulales bacterium, assembly GCA_035656655.1. GTDB lineage: Bacteria > Planctomycetota > Planctomycetia > Pirellulales > DASRSE01 > DASRSE01. The sequence goes on along the minus strand of DASRSE010000280.1, from coordinate 14,935 downwards.
ACCCCATTTCGCTCCACAAATCCCGCCAAAACTGCATGTCCTTTGAACGATACATCCGCCAGATGCGCTATCCCCCGTTCGGCGAAGCCGGACAGAAGCGGCTCCAAGCCGGCCGCGCGCTGCTCGTCGGCTGCGGAGCCTTGGGGTCGGTGCTCGCGAACACGCTCGCCCGGGCGGGCGTTGGCAAACTTCGCATTGTTGACCGCGATTTCTTGGAGTTGAACAATCTGCAGCGGCAGGTTTTATACGACGAAGCCGACGTCGCGGCGGGCCTGCCAAAAGCCATTGCCGCGGCGAACAAGCTCCGCCAAATCAATTCGGAAATCGAGATTGAACCGCTCGTCGCCGACGTCACGCCTGCCAACATCGAGGCCCTCTGCGCGGGGGTCGATGTGATCTGCGATGGAACCGACAATTTTGAAACGCGGTTCTTAATCAACGATGCTGCGCTGAAGTGGCAGATTCCGTGGGTCTATGGCGGCTGCATTGGCGCCGAGGGGCAAGCGCTGACGATCCTTCCGGGCGAAACGGCCTGCTTGCGCTGCCTGATGTCGGAGGCGCCCCCGCCCGGCACGACGCCGACCTGCGATACGGCCGGTATCCTCGGCCCCATCATTAACGTGATTGCGTCCATCCAAGCCTGCGAGGCGCTCAAAATCTTGAGCGGCAATCGGCCGGCCGTGAGCCGCAAGCTGACGGTGATCGAGCTATGGGACAATCGAATTCGCCAAGTCTCGCTCGATCTCGTGCGAGAACAAGCGCGCTGCGCGGAAACACACCAGCACGAGCTTCCGTGGCTGACCGGACAACGCGGCAGCCATTCAGCCGTTTTGTGCGGCCGCAACGCAGTGCAGCTAATCCACCCGCGCGGGGCGCAGCTTTCGCTGGACGACCTTGCGCAAAAGCTCGCCGGCTTGGGAGCCATCCAGCGCAATGCGTTTCTGCTCCGGTTTACCGCGGCCCCGTACGTTTTGACAGTCTTTCCCGACGGCCGTGCCATCATCGGCGGCACCGATGATATCGCGGTCGCGAAGACGGTTTATGCGAAGTACATTGGCAGCTAACCGCCGCGTGCGACCTTAATCCGTCATTCCCGCGCAGGCGGGAATCCAGTTCGTAGGCATGCCGGCGGACTCAGCAGATCGCCGCGCCCGGCCCTTTGGCACTTTGGCCTTTCGTCCTTTTTCCCTCATTCGCGCGCCGGCGGGAATCCAGTTGTCCGCGCGCGGACTAGGCCAGGTGGCCATCACGCTGGATTCCCGCGCAGGATAGTTTTTTTTTCCGTCATTCCCGCGCAGGCGGGAATCCAGTCGCCCGCGCGCGGACTAAGCCAGTTGGCCATCACGCTGGATTCCCGCCTGCGCGGGAATGACGAGGTACGGACTCGCCTGCGCGGGAATGACGGCGTGGTGTGGTCCCGCCCGCGTGCAAGCCACGCCGCCGTTCGCTATTTCCGTCGTCCAGGCGCAGGATAGTTTTTCTTTCCGTCGTCCCGGCGCAGACCACTGTTTCTTTCCGTCATTCCCGCGCAGGCGGGAATCCAGTCGCCCGCGCGCGGACCTAAGCCAGTTGGCCATCACGCTGGATTCCCGCCTGCGCGGGAATGACGAGGTACGGACTCGCCTGCGCGGGAATGACGGCGCGGTGCGGTCCCGCCTGCGCGGGAATGACGCGGAGGATGCGACCTGGTCCTAGTCCCGGGGCGAATTGTCCCAGTCCCGGCGCGCATTGCGCAACTCGCGACGTTCCCTGCGGAGTCCTGGCGCTGACTGCCAGTCCGAGTTTTTTCATCGAGCGTAAAGTTCTTTACGTCCGGCGGCAGGCGGCTTATGATTGCGTCACTCGCAGCCCGCCTCGTCCCACACGTCCTGCCCACCTCCTTCGGAGTTCTCCCACGATGGGTGAAATCTACATTGAACACTCCGCCGTCCCGGCGGATCCCCATTGGCGCTGGTGGCGAGAATTGTCGCGCTATCATTGGTTTGTCCTGGTGGTCGCGGCGCTGGGCTGGGTATTCGACTGCTTGGACCAGCAACTTTTCAATCTGGCTCGCATGCCCGCCATGAAGGACCTGCTCCGCGATGCCGCGACGGGGACGGTGGATGCCAAGCTGATCAATTATTGGGCTCCCATGACGACGGCCGTGTTTTTGGTCGGATGGGCGACCGGCGGGATCATCTTCGGCATTCTCGGCGACCGGATCGGCCGCGTGCGCACGATGGTGATTACGATTCTGGCCTATTCGGCTTGCACCGGGCTGAGCGCCTTGTCGACATCGGTCTACACGTTTTCGTTTTATCGTTTTCTGACGGGGCTGGGCGTGGGGGGCGAGTTTGCCGTCGGCGTGGCGCTCGTGGCGGAATCGATGCCCGACCGCGCGCGGCCCTATGCGCTCGGGTTGCTCCAAGCGCTCTCCACGATTGGCAATGTCTCGGCGGCGGGCATCGGAATGGTGCTGGGCCGGATGGAACAATCCCAAATGCTCGAGGGGCTGTCGCTGTTTGGGCAAGAGCTGACCGCCTGGCGCACGATGTTCTTGGTTGGCACGTTGCCCGCCCTTTTGGCGGTGCTCGTGCAAATTCGCTTGAAAGAGCCGGACCGCTGGCGGTCTGCGGTGAAATCGGGCGCGGGCCCGAAACCCGGCTCGGTTCGCGAGTTGTTTGGCGATCCGCGTTGGCGGCGCCGCGCGATCGTCGGCATGCTCATGGCGACCGCTGGCGTCGTCGGCCTGTGGGGAATTGGCTTCTTCTCGTTCGATCTGAATTCGTCGGTCTTTAAGAAATACTACGAACAGCAGGCCCGCGACCAAACAGACGCGGTCGCCGAAGACCGCCGTTTTCTCCGTGAGATCGTCGCGGACCCTGCCAGCCTCGATGGGATCAAAGACCAAATCACCTCCAACACGCTGATTAGCCCTACTAGCGAGCATCGGGATGCGCAGGTCATTTTTGAAGCGATGCAAGAACTGCACGGCACGCATCAAGTGATAACGGAAGACTCGATTTTGGCGTCGCTTGATCAGAAGACCGAAAAACGCGCCGCACAATCGGCTTCCGATCGCGCGCGGCGCGCTGAGTATTTGTCCGGAGCGGTCGAAAAGCCGGTCGCCACGGCCGCTGAGGTCGCCCGCATCCATGACCGCGCCGGCAAAATTTCCGGCAGCCTGGTCTTTTGGTCGGGAGTGACTTCGCTGACGTTTAATCTGGGCGCGTTCTTTGGGATCGTCGCGTTTAGCCGGCTCTGCCAACGGATCGGCCGCGTGAAAATGTTCGCGTTGTCGTTCTTTCTGGCAATGATTAGTACCGCGCTGGTGGTCATGTTCATCCAGCGGCCGACCGACGTATTTTGGATGACGCCGATAATGGGCTTCTGTCAACTGTCGCTGTTCGGCGGCTATGCGATCTACTTTCCCGAACTCTTTCCGACGCGGCTCCGAAGCACCGGGATTTCGTTTTGTTACAACTGCGGCCGATACTTGGCGGCCGGCGGCACCTTGGTGCTGGGCTATCTGGCGAGCGTGGTTTTTGCCGGAACCAGCGAGCCTTTGCGCTGGTCCAGCTTGGCGATGTGCTCGATCTTCGTGATCGGGCTGTTGGCACTCCCCTTCGCCCCGGAGACGCGCGGCGAGCCGCTGCCGGAATAAGCGTACCGCGATCGGAGAGAAAGGCTGAGAGGGCAGTATCGCCTCCCGCTCTGCCGCTTGACCACTTTACAAACCAGGAACCGATCGGATGAGCCCGCGGATTTTGATTCTTTCGGCGTCGGTCGGCGCCGGCCATTTGCGGGCGGCGCAGGCGGTTGAGCTCGCACTGCGCGAGGTCGCTCCGGACGCAACGGTGGAAAATGTCGACGTGCTGCAATTGGCGACGCCCGTCTTTCGCCGCCTCTATGGCAAAGCCTATCTCGATCTGGTGAACCACGCGCCGCAGATGCTCGGCTATTTGTACGATTTGCTCGACCGCCCGCCGGCAAAAATGGGACAAGGCGATCGGCTGCGGTATCTTGCCCAGAAACTGAACACCGGCAAATTCTTGAAGTATTTGCAGCGCGGTCGCTGGGATGTGATCGTGAACACCCATTTTCTGCCGACGGAAATGATCGCCCACCTGCGGAACAACGGAAAACTCCAAACGCCGCAATTGACCGTCACGACCGACTTCGAAACGCACCGCCTGTGGATTCATCCGCCGTGCGATCACTATTTCACCGCGACGGCCGAAGGGGCGGCGAATCTGGCGCATTGGGGCGTCGATCGCGCCACGATCAGCGTGAGCGGCATTCCGATTCATCCGGTCTTCAGCCGGCCGAAAAACCGCGCTGACGTGCTGGCACGCCAAGGATTGCAGGGCGACCGCCCGATCGTGTTGTTGCTGGCCGGAGGGTTTGGAGTGGGGCCCATCGCCAAAATCTTTCGCGGCGTCGCCGCCCTCGAACGGCCGCTCGAAATTGTGACCGTGGCCGGTCGCAATGAAAAACTAAGAGAGCAACTCGAAGCCGAAAGCGTGCCGAGCCATCAGCGCGTGAAACATCTCGGCTTTACCGATCAAATGGACGAATTGCTCGCCGTGGCCGACATTGTCCTCACCAAGCCGGGCGGCCTGACGACTAGCGAAGTCCTCGCTCGCGGCGCGGCGATGGCGATCGTCAATCCGATTCCGGGCCAAGAAACGCGGAACAGCGATTACTTGCTCGAAAATGGCGCGGCGATCAAAATCAACAATCTGGCCACGCTGCCGTTCAAGCTGAGCGAACTGTTGGAGAATCCCGCTCGGTTGCGCACGCTGAAAGAGAACGCTCTGCGTCTGGGTAAACCGCAAGCCGCGTTCGAGGTTGCCGCGGCCGCGCTGGCTTGGGCGCGCGGCGCGGCACCGGAAGCAATTTTGGCGCCCGCGCATCTGGCCTGAGCCGTCGCTCACCACCGTCCGAACACTCGCTCACCGCCGTCCGAGCCGCATCGAACCGGCCGACTATTTTTTCTGCTTCTCGCGCTGTTCTTCTTCATACTTTTTATTCCACTCGACGAGGCCCGCGGGCCAAGCAAAGCGCGGAGCCTTGGCACGATCGAACCCGGTCAAATGGCCCGCCTCCGACCGCTGAGAGGGGGCCGTGTAGATCCAATCTCCATTGCGAAAGACCTCCGCGATGAGCTTCGCCACGCGCGGATCGTATTCTTGGAGCTGCGCACGCGTGCGGACGTGGTTATGTTGCGGCGGATCGGTCCGGCCGCACTGAAACCAGCACTGCACCGCTTCGGCCCAATACTCTTTGTGATTCGTGCCCGCGTAGGTTCCTTTCCACAGTCCTTCGCTTTGGGCTTGGTCGAAGGCTTTACGCAATCGACCGTCGAACGTCGGATCGACTTCCGCCAGCGCGATCTCATGGATCACATGCGCAAACTCGTGGATCAGGATATTCTCATGAACATACGGATCGCCGGGATACTCCAGCAAGTTTTCTTCGGCACAACTGACGGCCGGGCGCGCGTGCGTGGCCCCCAAGCCGCGAGCCCGTTTGTCCCAATACTTGGTCGGCTGCAAATCGCTATGCTCAGGAATCATCGTCGTCATTTCGGAATAGGCCATGACCGCCATCCGCACGTGCTGCTTCACGATCGCTTGGCGTAGATCATCGCGCCCTTCCAGCATCCGATCGATCAGAAAGCGGGCTTCTTTCAAGGCATAGTCGGAAGGTTTGTCTGACGAGATAATCGGCAGTCCACCGGCGACGATTCCCTTGGTATAAAACTTGGAAAGATGCCACTGGGTGCGGAGCGAGTCAGGCAGCGGCCCAACCGCGAGATCCTCTGCCGTCGCGCTCGATGAAATTGTCAAAACGACCGCCGCCGCGATGGAGATAGCCCACCGAGTGTATCGAGCGCGCTTTGGCAGCCGTGGGGAAATTCTCATGATGCGGGCTCGCTACGGGAAAGTACACAGGCGATCGCTCGAAGGGCGAATCGATCTGGCTCCGTTATAACGTAGCCGGTGGCGGCTGCCCATGCGCCTGAGGCAAGCCGCCAACGCGCCGCTCGACCGGAAATGATGGACTACACCAGGGCCGTGTGGTAGTTTGAAACGCGGTCCTGCCGCACCCTTCGCACCTCAATTTTGGAGATCTCGCATGACTCGTCCTTTTGCCTGGGCGCTGGCCGCCGGCGCTGTTTTTCTCTTTGGAGCAACCACCATGGCGACTGCCGCGGAACTCAAGGTAGGCGATCCGGCCCCGAATTTTTCGCTCGTCGGCTCCGACGGACAGACCCACAAACTGGAGGACTTGAAGGGCAAGACCGTAGTCCTCGCTTGGTTTCCGCGGGCCTTCACGGGCGGTTGCACGAAGGAGTGCAAATCGTTCGCCGAAGACGGCAAGCTGATGAAGGAGTTTAATGTGGCCTACTTTACGGCCAGCACGGATCCGGCCGAAAAGAACAAGGCATTCGCCAAGTCGCTGAGTGCGGACTATCCCATCTTGAGCGATCCGACGGACGAAGCCGCAAAAGCCTACGGCGTGGTTCCAGCCGACGCGAAAGAAGGGGCCGCGGCCAAACGGACAACGTTCATCATCGGCGCGGACGGCAAGATTCTGTTCATCGACTCCAAGGTCAAAACCGAGACGCACGGCCGCGACGTCGCCGCCAAGCTCAAAGAGTTGGGAGTAAAGTAACGCCAGCCGCGGCGGGCGGGTTATTTGCCGGCGGCGGTGGCGGCGGTGATCGCCAAGACGGCGGGGACGCCGGCCTGATCGGCGCCGGGCAGGATGTCGATTGATTTGATTTCCAAATCGGGGTGCGGATTCGTCCACTGCATCGAGTAGGCGACGGCCGTTTGATTCGACTTTTCATACGGCCGAGTCCAAGCGATTTGCGCGCCGGGCAAAGGAGCCGGCGTCGTCTGCCGATAATCGTCCACGTCGATCTCGCTATAGACAGGAATCGTTTCGCTTGTGCCGTTCGCGTAGTGCACGACGTACCGAGCGACTTCAAGTTTCTTGCCGTGCTTCCGCTCGTCCGGGTTGCGGCGGCGATCGAGGCGGGCCGCTTGCAAGAAGAATAAAGCGTCGGCTTTCCGTTCGACCGGAATCCCTGTCACCTCCTTGGCCAGATGGTTCGGCACACGCGGTCCGTCCAGGACGATCGCCGTCGGGACAGGCGACGTGGCGAATTCGTAGATGTCGTATTGGACCCCTGCCAGCATCTGCTTGCCGGTTGGCAGATCGCGAAACGTAAATTGCTTATCGCCAAACCAGCCTTGCTCGTTGCGAAACGCATTCGCTTGCTTGGAAATGTCGATCGGCGCATATTGCAGATTCGCGCCGGCGATGACGCTTTTGCCGCCGCTGAAGGGGGCACGGAGATTGTGGAGCAGGGCCGTGAGAATGGTCCGCTTTTTGGCCGCGTTAGCCGGCACTTCCTCCGTTTCCTTAAAATTCAAATTGCACAGCAGAATGCCGCCGGAGTCGGCTCCATTCCCCTCGGGATAGGCCATCAAGCCGCCGACATTCAGCAGCGGCTTGACATGCTGATAGAACTCCGGCGGCCGCTGGGCCTTCAGATAGATGTTGTCGATGCCAATAAGGCCGTTCACGCCGGGGCGCGGCTGCCATTCGGTCAACTGCAAGGTCATCTCTTGCGCGGTTCGCGGCGGATCGAGCGGAAAGGTTTGCGGATCGCCCGTCGGTTGCACCGGCAGCGCCACGTCGCCGTGCTGATCGCCCGCAAAGCGCAAATTCAGCTTGGTGGTCGGCCAATAGTTCAGATTGCCGATCCAAGTGAATTCCGTAATCGTCTGGGGCTTGGGGAATTTCAACTCGATGTCGAATGGTCCGGACTTGGGGACGCCGAAATTGATAATCAGCGGCCACCCATCGGCATTGGTGAAGCCGTTGACGATGTTGTCATACGAACTGAACGACGACTTGGCGAACGGCGCGACTTCGTCATAGTCGATCACATACTTGAACTCGTCCGAAACCACGTAGTTGCCTTCGGTCCACGAAAAGATTCGTTGCGACGAGTACATCGCCACGTCGCCCGTCGTGATGCCGGCGGCCAAGGGCGAGCGGTTCGCAGGAAAGAACACGCGTTCGCGCTTGAACGGGCGAATCATATGCTGCCAACCGACGATCGCGTTGTAGGCATCCAACCCTGCGGGAGTTAATCCGCTGAACACGATCCAGCCGCCGCCCTGGGTGAACTTCTTCACCTCGGGCAGATGCGCGGCCAGCGTTTTCAAATGATCGGGGGTGGCGGAGATCAGCGCAATCGAGTTCGGCTTGGCCAGCGCTGCGAGCGGGTCTTCGCTGTTGTCGCATTGCAGCCCAATCGCGTCGATGGCCTTGGCCCATTGCGGGTCGCTCTGCACGACGGCCGTCGCCGCGCGGAACGATTGCTTGTACGTCGCGCCATAAGCCATCAGGTTTTCCAGCAAGCGCTGCGCCACCGCATTTTCCGCCAACTTTTCGCCGAGCGTCAATTGGCTCAAGAGCAGCAGCCCGTGGCCTGCCGGCACCTCGACCAGGGCCGAGTTTTTCAACAGTTCGTCGCACTGCAAGAGCGACTTAGCGCCGCGGGTGGGCTTGGCATAGGCATTTCGATACAGAATTTCGTCGCTCCCCCAGGTGAAGAAATCGGCTTGCGCTAGCCCGGCGAAGACCGGATGGTCGAGATCTTCGGCAAATCCGACGCGGCCGATATTTTGGGCGGTTTCGATTTCCGCCGGCAGCGCTTGAAACCGGAGCGGATGCTCCTGTTCGAGGACGATCACGGCTTTCCCAGCCGAGGCCCAGGCGGCAAGATGGCTGGAGGCGCTCTCTTCCGCATCGAGCGCGTTTTTGCCGACAATCAGCAACCGGGCGGCGGGGTCGAGCGTTTTCAGATTATGGATGGGCGTGAAAGGAATCTTTTGGGCCGTTAGAAACTTATCCACCGCGCCGTCCGGATCATCGACCAAGACTTGAGTGGCCTTCAACCCGGCCAGTGCCGCGGCGACCGGTCCCGAGGCTTTCGCCGGCAAGATGGAAAAGGGCTTGCGATCGCGAAAGACTTCTTTACCGCCGACCTCGAGCGTGAGAATCCATGCCCCCTCGGCGCGAACCGGCACCGGCGGCAGCTCCAGGCGGAGCTTGGTTTCATCATGCGTCCCGGGCGCGACATGCTTCACGCTGGATTCGCTCACATCTGCTTGGCCCGTGATCTGCCGCACACAGGTGAACTTGATCGGCTCGTCCGAGTGGGTGTCGTTGAAGACGCCGACGGTCCGCTGGACCGTTTGCCCCGCGCCGAACGACCAATCCCATTCGCGCACCAATGCCACGCGCGGTTGAAAGTAGCGCCATTGGCTGCCGTCGGTGTCGTTCGGGCCGAGATAGAAATCCCAGGCGCCATAGCCGGCCCAGCGATAGCCTTGTTGGAGAATGCGAACCATTAGTCCGCAGGCTTCGAGCGTGGCGGCCTTGCCGCCGAGGGCCGCCTCGCCGCCGATCGTGGCCAGTTCCGGATGATTGCCGGTGAAGTAAAAGTCCTCGCCAAGATAGCGCGGCCGCTGCTCATCCCAGACCCAGCGACCGCGGCCGCCGCCGGTCGGGTTCGGCAAGTAAGCCGTTTCGGGGTAAGTCGTGATGGGACCGGCGACGTAGTGGTTGCAATGGACCTGCATCGATTGGTCCTTGTTCGCGCCGCCGCCGTCGGTCATCGCTAGCCGCGTTGGATCAACCGCGTTGACCGCCGCGGCGCACTTGGCGGCCATCCGCTCAAAATCGTCCATCAAGTTGCCGTATAAATTAATGCAATTGATATAGAGCCATTCGTTCTCGATCGACCAAACCTGAATCGACGGGTGGTTGCGCTCGGCCTTTACCTGAGCCGCCATTTGCTCGACCCAATTGTTGAGCAACTGCATTTTGATCTTTGAACCGTAGAGCTTCTGCAAGTCCGGATCATTTTCGATGGCCATGTAGCCGATCGCCTCACCGTCGAGAATTCCGCAGCGGCGGACCGGCACGCCATGCTCATCCATCCAATCGAGCGCTTCGTCGGGCGACATGCCGAAGAACGGCAAGCTGCCTCCCTGAGCCGCTCCACAGAGCCGCATCATCGTTTGATGGTCTCGCCGATAGTTTTCGAGCCACTGCTCAGGAGTCGAACCGGTGACGCCCATGTTCCAACCGTGCCAAGGGATGCCGTTCAAGGTGAAGTTCTTCCCTTGATGACCCCATTCGCGGAAGCCAAAGCGAATTTCGGACGTATCGCGCGGCTGGCCGCCAATCTGGAGCGTGGTGCGGAGGCGATAAAGCTGAGGCGCATCAGGCCACCACAGTTTGGCATCTTTCCAAGTCTCGACGAGTTCGACGACGGACGACGCGCCGCCGGCCACGATAAAGCTTTTCGGCGAAAATGCTTTAGCGACCTTGCCCGAGGTGAGATCGATCGCCTCGCACTGGATTTCTCCTTTGATTGGCTGCGAACTAGGGTTGCTGACGGTCGTTTCGATGGCCAATTCTCCCTTGGCCACGGACGGTTTAGCGAAAGCGTCGCTCACATAGGCGGGACCGGCGGCTGTCAGCGAGGGCGTAACGAGAATGCCCGATTTCCACGCGTTCCACACGGGCCAAGCCAAGTCTTGAAACCCGTGGCTCGCAAAACTCGGCGGTAGATTGAACATCTTGCGGAGCTTCATTGGGTCGCCCGGCTTCGTCGAGTAGGCGTACCAGGCGTCGCGAATTCCGACCCAGACTTCATTGATCTCGCCCGGCTTGATCCCTTTGGTCACATCGAGATCGAAGTGAACGTAGGGGAACTTATTGAATCCGCAGTATTGGCCATTGACGTAGACCGTCGTGTTCAAGCTGTTTTGTGGAAAGGTCATGAAGAACGACCGGCCCGCCAGATTGGCCGGAATCTTGACCCGAGTTCGATACCAGAGCCGATGCGCCATCAACAACTCAGGCCGGAGCGTGTTCTTGTCGCCCGGCACGGCGATCGCGTGCCACTGCGGATCTGGCGGAAAGTCTTTGATCGGCTCGGCAACATCGCCGGGCAACTGCTCATCATTGCGACAAATCTCCCAATCGCCTTTCAAGAGAACCGACGATCGGTCGCCGCGCGACTTGGCCGCCGGCAAATCAAAAACATGCTTGGCCGCCGCTTCATCGGCGGGCGTGCGATCTTGCTCGCCCGGCTTCAGAGGGCCATGCGGATGAAAGGCGGTCGGCGTGATGAGCAGGGCGTCGGAAGCATAGAGAATCCGCGCGACTTTGCCCTTGTCGTCGTGGGTCAAGGGAAGGCGAATCTCGAGTTGGTGCGCCCCGACGGTCAGGTTCGTCTCGCCCAGCCGCACCCAGGCCGCCTCCATCCACACCGAAAGCTCGTACAAGTCCGTCGACAATTCCTGCGGCGCAATCGTCTTCCACGGACCGTCGTCGATGCGCCACTCGAACGGCGAGCGCACCGCCTCGAAGCCGACCCGGTTCCACACCTCGTGCTTGCCCGTTTGCGCGGCCGTAAAGTCATAGCGGAGAGTGCCCCCTTGGGGGGCTTCCTTTTCGACTTTGTCCGCGTCGATATTGACCATCAGCCATTTGCCGGCAGACAACCAAGCCGGCGTGGCACAGCTCTCGATTTTGGTTGGCAGGCTGCTATGAGACGGCTGTTCTCCCTCGAGCCAGATCCCGTCCCCCGCCACGATCGATCGAGCGCCCAGGAACAATAGTCCAACCGCCCAGACCGTGCGCTTCCACGACACCATGCGCTGACGCGCATTGAGAAGGGACTCATCGCGGGGGACAGGCACAATCCATTTGTGAGCAACAGGCTGTGACAATTCGCAATCTCCCAAATAAACAACCGGTAACGCAGCGCAAGACCGCGTCTATTCAATAACGCTGGCGAGCGGAAGTCAAACCGTTGGAGATTGCCCCGTTCCGCATCGCGTTGTTTTCCGGAGCGTCTGCGACGTTGAATCCGGGCGCAAGATTTGCTGCACAGATTCGTAAGCAGGAGTTTATTACTTGATCAAGGAGTCTCTCATGGCTGGGAAAGCTAAGGAAATCAAAGGGCGATTGGAAGAGGCCGCAGGCGCCATTCTCGATAACAAACGATTGAAACGACAAGGCAAAACCGATCAGGTGGTCGGCCGCGTCGAACAGAAGCTCACTGGTAAAAAGCCCCGCAAAAAGGTGCCGGGGCGCGTCGAGAATGTCGTGAACTACACCGAAGTTCCGTGATCCTGTTCGCCTTGACCCTTGGTTCGCGCGGAAACATGCTGGCCCAATTTGCATCGCTACGGGCGGTCGCGCTGGAACTTGTGCGGCCGCGCCGCAGGAAGCCTGCTCGCTTGGGCAAGCCCTCTAATATCAAAGGGCTGCGCCGGAATCAGCCGTTCTGCTTTCAACGAATTGCGCTGGCCAATGGCTGATTGTAGGCCCCGCGCATTGGCCACGGCTTGCGAACCTGCTGGCAATCGGGAATGATAACCAAATTGGCGGTGAATGAATGGCAATTCATTGTTTTCCGATTTTGCCTACGGCCCTCGCGGTGAACGGCTTTCGTTCGCGCATCAGCGGAAATGGGCTATACGCCGCCACCGGGGATTAGTCTAACCTTGCAGGAGTTCTGTGCCATGTCGGATTACCGCGGCGCAAGAGTTCGTTTTTCGCTGGCCGGGCCGGTTCTGGCCGCAGTCGGCGGCCTCTGCTGCATGGCGCTTCCGCTGGGATGCAGCAAAGCCCAGTCGCAGGAGAATCAGAATACGCCGCCGACCGTGGAGGTCACGCATCCGCTCAACGAAGAAGTGACCGATTACGAAGAGTACACCGGTCGGACTGCGGCGGTCGATTCCGTGAACGTGCGGGCTCGCGTTTCCGGCTACCTCAACAAGGTTTTCTTCAAAGAAGGCCAGTTGGTGGACAAAGGCGAAGAACTGTTCGAGATCGACCCGCGACCGTATCAAGCCTTGGTCGACTTCTCGAAGGGGCAGTTGGCCTCCAGCGAGGCCACTCAAAAAAGGGCTAAGGCGGACAACGCTCGCAACAAGGAGCTCGAGGCGAAATCACCCGGCGCCATCTCGTTGCAAGATCTCGATCAATCGCAAGCCGCGGAAGACGCCGCCGCCGGCGCTTTGCAGCAGGCCCAGGCGACGCTCCAAACGAATAAATTGAATCTCTCGTTCACCAAAGTCACGGCGCCGATTAAAGGCCGGACGAGCAATTTCAGTGTGACCATTGGCAACCTGATCGTCCAAGATCAAACGTTGCTGACGACGATCGTTTCGATCGATCCGATGTACGCTTATTTCGATGTCGATGAGCGCACGGTCTTGCACGTCCGCCGCTTGATTCGCGAAGGCAAGGCGAAGTCGGCCCGCGATACAACGATCCCGGTTTACTTGGCCTTGGCCAATGACGTCGGCTTTCCGCATCAGGGGAAAATTGACTTTGTCGACAACCAAAACAATCTGAAGACCGGCACCTTGCGGATCCGCGGCGTTTTTGAAAATTCCAAAGAGATCTTAACGCCGGGTCTATTCGTGCGCGTCCGAATTCCGATCGGCCAACCGCACCAGGCTCTCCTGATCACCGACCGTGCGATCGACACCGATCTAGGTGAGAAGATCGTCTACATCGTCAATGAGCAGGACAAAATCGAAACCCGTCGCGTAACGCTCGGCAAACAGCACAACGGACTGCGGGCGATCGAAGAAGGGCTCCAGAGCAGCGACCGGGTGGTCATCAATGGGCTTCAGCAAATTCGTCCAGGCCTGAAAGTCGTGCCGAAATTGGTAAAGCAACAAGAACAGGAAAAGTCGATCACGCCAGCCACCGACAGCGGCTCTCACTCGAAGCCCGAACCGTCGAATAAACCGGACGAAAAGACGGACCCGTCCTCTCAGCAGACGCCGCCGGAAAGTGCAACCGGCGCCGGCGCCAAACCATCATCCGGAGAGCCCGCGCCGAGTAAACCGCCGGAGAACGGCGCCGCCACGCCAGCCGAAGAGCCTTCCCAAAACACGACGTCCGGAGGGACGCCGTCCCAAAACACGACGGAGAAAAAATCGGCCGACGGCGCTTCCCCAGAGGCCTCTGCGAGCGTTGTTGCTTTCAGAATCCTGCGCCAGCGGGCGAGCGCCGCTCTTCAGAATGAGCCGGCGGCGTTCGCCTGGGGTTCACCGCGCGGGGCCACGGTCTTAGTTGCCGCAGCGTGATGGCTTTGCGATTCGCATCTTTGGATCTTCAACATGCTGGCTCGCTTTTTTATCGATCGCCCCGTGCTGGCGTGGGTGATCTCGCTGGTGGTGGTCTTGATTGGCGGGCTCTCGGCGGCCTTGTTGCCGATTGCCCAATATCCGCAAGTGACGCCCCCCACGGTCAACGTAACGGCCGTCTATCCAGGCGCGAATGCCGAGGTTGTCGCGAAAACGGTCGGCGCGCCCATTGAACAGCAGGTCAATGGCGTCGAGCACATGCTCTACATGTCTTCGCAGAGCAGCAACGATGGCTCGTACAACTTGACCGTCACGTTCGACATTGGCACGGATTTGAACATCGCCCAGGTACTGGTCCAAAATCGCGTGGCGATCTCGCAGCCGCAGTTGCCCGACTTGGTGAAAGCGACCGGTGTGACGGTAAAAAAACGCTCGCCCGATATTCTCCTCGTCGTCAATCTCTATTCCGCCGATAACCCGCGAACCAAAAAGCCCCAATACGATCCGCTCTACTTGAGCAATTATGCCACGGTCAATCTGCTCGATGCGTTGGCTCGCGTCGACGGGGTCGGCGATGTTTTCACGTTCGGCGCTCAGGACTATAGCATGCGGGTGTGGCTCCGGCCGGACGACATGTCGTCGCGCAATCTGTCGGCGGGCGACGTCGTCAAAGCGGTGCAAGAGCAAAACATCCAAGTCGCGGCGGGCCAAATTGGGCAAGAACCGATTCCCAAGGGTCAAGA
>DASRSE010000279.1:0-3697 GCA_035656655.1 Pirellulales bacterium | reverse complement strand
ACAGCGAAGTCGTGGTCGTCTCGACCACCTACGGAGCCAACGGCGCTCCGCTCGGCGGGAGTCGCGTCGAGTGGCTGCTGGCGCAAGGCGGCGTCGGCGAGTTCGTCACGCTGGGAGATCGCGATGAAACCTCGCTCTTTCACGAGGCGCGGAACCTGCCCAAGAAAGTGTCCAATACCTACGCCATCGGCGAATCGTCGCCGATCAATGTCCTGATCACGCGCGGCACCGCTTCCAATCGCGATGACGTCGCGCTGGCGGTCGGCCAAACTTGGATCAGCGTGACCTCGCCCGTCGAAGGGACCAGTTACGTCAGCGCTTTCGGCCCGGACGTTCATAATTGGGATCAGCGCCGCGCGACGACGACCATCTCTTGGGTCGACGCCAAGTGGACGCCGCCGGCCCCGGCGGTGGTGAAGGTGGGCGAAAAATATATCTTGACCACGACCGTCAACCGGCAAAGCGATGGCACGCCGCTGGTCGGTTGGCGGGTGCGCTATGAAATTCTGGGGCAGCCTGCCGGCGCGGCCGCGTCGACCGCCGAGGGCAGCCAAGTCGTCGAAGTCGCAACCAACGACAGCGGCAAGGCCAGCGTGGAAATCGCGCAGCCGAAGCCGGGCCCTTCGACCGTGCCGGTCAATGTCCAATTGTTCCGGGCGACCGATCCCGCCAATCCGAATAGCAAGCGAGCCCTGATCGGCGCTTACAATACGCAGGTGACCTGGGTTGAGTCGGCTCCCGCAGCCGCGCCGGCCGCTTCGATTCCCGCGGCCAGCGCTCCGAGCATCCCGGTGACGCCGAGCAATCCGATTCCGCCGGCGACGACCCCGGCCATCCCTCCGACCGCCACCACGTTCGACGTTCAGGTCACCGGTCCCGAGCAGGCGGCCGTCGGCAGCGAAGCCAAATTCACGATCAACGTGACCAATCGCGGCACGACGACCGCGCATGGGCTGACGATCTCGGATAGTTTCGAGCCGGGCTTGGAGTATCCTTCCAAGTCGCCCATTGGCAATACGCTGAAGGACATCGAGCCGGGACAAACGCTGCCGGTCATTTTGCGATTTACCGTTCGGCAGCCGGGTCGCCTGTGCCACACGGTTACGGTGAAATCGACCGAGGGCCAAGAGGTCACGCGGACCGCCTGCGTTACCGGCGTGGCTGCCGCGCAAGCGGCGTCGTTCACGGTCAATGTAACCGGTCCGACGACGGTCACCGCCGGCGGCACGGCCTTGTTTACGACCACGGTGACGAACAATGGAACGCAGCCCATCTCGCGGCTGAAGTTGGTAACGACTCCTGATCCCGCGTTGATGGCCGGCCCGGCTGAAGCCGAAGGGGGCCGCGATCCGGAAGAAGCGAAAAAGGGCCGCTTGGTCTGGACGATCACCAATCTCGAGGCGGGAAAATCCACGTCGTTTCGCTTTAGCAGCGTGACGCAAAATCCAGGCATGGGTCTGTGCGTGCAAAGCGACGTGACCGACGACAGCGGGGCGGCCAAGAGCGGCAAGACGTGCATCGACGTCCTGCCCGCCAGCGGCGCGGTCAACCCGACCAGCCCCGGCACAGGGTCCACTGCCACCAATCTGACGCTCGATATTGCTTCGACCGTCGAGCCGGTGAAAGTGGGGGGCGAGACGAAGTTTCAGTTCGTCGTGACCAACGCCGGCAAAACCGCTGACAAAGACGTGGTGCTGGTCGTGCAGATTCCGCCGCAACTGCGCGTTTCGCAAATGCGAACGCAGCCGGGCTTCTTGCGCGGCACGCCGGATGCGCAGAATAACACGATCCGGTTCGAGCCGATCAAAGAATTCCGCAGCGGCGAATCGATGACCTATGAAGTCAGCGCGATCGCCACGGCGGCGGGCGACACGAAGGTCAACGGCCAAGTGACAAGCCAAGGGCTGGCTCAGCCGGTCAACGGGACGAAGGCCGCGAGCATTTTTGCCGAATAGCCACGACCACGTGGCCCCCGCCGCGCGTCCGCGTTCGCACTTCGCGCGGCCTTGGTCCTCGGCAACGGGAACCAAACCCGTCGCGATCCTATTCCAGTTCCATGATGCGCTGGATGCTCGGATGGCCGTACTTCGTGCCGCCGGTCAGTACTAAGATGTTCTCGCGCGGACGGTATTCGCCCGAACTGTGCGTGTGACCGCAGAGCACGGTCAACTGGCGGTGCGGATAGCCTTGCATCACTTCGAGGATCGCGTCGCCGACTGCGCGACAAGAAAAGTGCGGCAGCCATTCGTCATTGGAGACTTGGCCCTCGTGCCAACACGCTTCGCGAAAGGGCGGGACGTGGGTCAGCAGTATCGTCTCCGCAAATTGGTCCATCGCCTCCGGCAGCCACCGCCGAACGTGGTCCGCCGCTTCATCGCCGAGCGCATTCAGCACGCTCCAGCGGCCCTCTTTGTCGAACGCGGCGAGTTCTTCAATGAGTTTGTAATCGTTCATCATGACAAAGCTCGTCTCGTAGTCTCCCAGCCGCGCATCGGCCCATCCATCGTGGCCGAGCAAGCCGACCTGCGCCGACAAGCGGACCACGCCGCCGCAGGTGAGATAGTGCAGGTTCGGCAATTCTTCGCACAACTCCGCCACGCGTTGCCGGACGTGCCGAATCGAGCCATAATAAAAATCATGATTGCCGAGCACGAAATAAATCGGCAAGGGCCATCGCTGCGCCATCGTGCGCAAATCGTGAACGAGATCGCGCGCTTCGGACAGATCGCCCCCGAGCAGCGCCACGTCGAACGCGCTGTCGCGGGCTCCGTCCAGAAACCGGCGGATTTCGTCAGGCGGCAAGAAATCGAGATGTAAATCGGTCAGCCACGCACAACGCATAAGGGCTCGCAAAAGCGGAAAAAAGGGTTGGCGGCCACGCGGCCCGGCTCTGTTTGATAACCGGCCCGGCCGCGTTCTCGCAAGGCCAAATGGGGCTGTGGCGCGGTTCCAGAACCAGCTTCCGGCCTTCGCGCCGGTTGTGAAGCGGAGGCCGCGCGATTTACAATGGAGCTATTCTGTTTTCATGACTGCGCCGTTTGCGGAGCGATGCCTGTGGCCCCCCCAACTCGATGCTTCGATCGCGCGAACCGCGATCGGTTGAACTTGGTTTCTCGACCGCGGCTCCGCGTGCTGGCCAGGGCCGCGCTGACCGTCTGTTGTCTGCCGTTTTTCGGCATGGCAGGCGACGCGGCCGCGCCGCAGACTCCTGCGGCCGAGGCGGCGCCGGCGGAGGGCGCGAGCGCCTCTGTGGCGGCTAAAACGCGCAAACTGATTCGCCAACTCGACGCGGGCGAACTGAAGAAGCGGCAAGAGGCCGAGGACGCATTAATTCAAATGGGTCCGGAGATTTTGCCCCTGATCCAAACCCCGCTGGCCAACGCCAGTTCCTCAGCGCAGGTTCGCCAATCGCTCCAGCACGTGCAAGCCGCGTTGCAAACTGCCAGCGCGAAAGCCGAAGGCGAGGCGCGGCAGATCACGTTGGCGGGTGATGCCATGCCTTTGTCCGCGGTCCTGGCCGCGATGCAAAAGCAATCCGGCAACCCCTTCGTCGATTTACGCGCGCAATTCAACCAAGAAGTCACCGATCCGAAGCTCAAGATCGATTTTCAAAAAACCCCCTTCTGGCAAGCGGTCGACCAAGTTGCCGACCAAGCGAAATTGAGCGTTTATCCCTACTCGCGGACCACGGGCGTCG
>DASRSE010000278.1:0-5085 GCA_035656655.1 Pirellulales bacterium | reverse complement strand
ACGAAACGCGCCTCATCAGTCCGTTTGAAGGCGCGCCCTTCTGCCGCTAAATCTTCGCTGGCTTGCCCGTCCCAACAGACCGTTAACATGGGCACGGTCGCAGTGATCAGACCAATCTGCCCACGCCTTGTGATCTTTTTCACGAGCGCAAATTGCTTTGACATTTTCGCGCACGGCGGTCTACACTGAGATGCCGGGCGGAGAAGCTTTTGTCGAGCAAAGTGAACTCTCTCTTTTCTTTTTTTGGCCGTACGGGAGGCTGATCATGACGCTTCGCGAAATACTCCGCATCAAGGGCTCGAAGGTGAGCACGATCCGGCCCCAAGCTACGCTAGACGAGGTCGTGCAAAACCTCGTGCACCATAACATTGGTTCGTTAGTCGTCTGCGAGGACGACGATCCGCGCGAGATGATCGGCATTATCACCGAACGCGATATCCTGCGCGCCACGGCTGCGCGGCAGAAGCCACTCGAGCAATTGCAAGTTGCGGATTGCATGAGCGAAGAGCTGATCACCGGCGCGTACAACGATACCGTGCCCGAGATCATGGGGCTCATGACGGAGCACCGCGTCCGCCATCTGCCGGTCATGGATGACGGGGCGCTAGTGGGAATCATTTCGATTGGCGACGTCGTGAAAGCGCAGCACGACGCACTGACGATGGAAAACCACTATCTGAAGAACTACATTCATGGCGAAGTCGATGAGACGTCGACTTTCGCCCTCTTTTCGCGGCATGCGCCGCGCTGAGCCGGCCGCCGGGATGATGACGTCGAGCTTGGAATCGCCAGGGCACTGTGGCGGCTCACCGCGGTCGGCGCGGCAAAAAGCGCGCGGCCGTTGCGTGCAGCCGGCGCTCGATGGGCGCGATCCGCGCAAACTTTTCCGCGCGAAAATCGGCAAACGTCCTACGTTTGACGACTGAGCAGACCTTGGCGGCGGCGTAAAACGTAGGACGTTTCGTCACGCAAGTGATTTTCGGCGGCGGCCGGTTCCGAAAAGAGAGCTAGAGGTTCTTCCGGCGGCAGCCTCACGGCCCGAGGCCGCGAATCCGCTCAGCCTTTTTTCGTGAACTGGGTGCTCCATGGGTTTTCCGCGAGTCCATCGCCACGCGGCCAAAGTGCGAGCGACGCTCTATCTTTCGGCAGAACTATTGGACGAAGCCCGCAACGCGGCCGTCTATTTAGCCGGGCCCCCCGCGCGCTTGACGCTCACGAAATTGGCCGAGGATGCGCTCCGAGCCGAGTTGCAGCGTCTGAAGGAACTTCATCACCAAGGACAGGATTTTCCTCCCCGAGCCGAAGAGCTCAAAGGGGGTCGGCCGATTGCGGCCTGACCTCTCACACCTACGGCGTGCAAAGGACCGCCGGAGCGTTGCGCCTGGTTTCGCTTCAAACAGCGATCTGTTGTCGCCTGCTTGATTGAAGTCAAGGAAGCGTTGCGAAATCGAGCGACCCACGCTGTTGATTACGCCCGTGCGCACTGCGGAATAAGCACCGAGCCGGACTAAACCCAGCCGGAATCCCTCCGGCGGCGGTAAACCCGGCTGCCGCTGGCTCCGCCGAATGCGCGCCGTAATCGTGTCAGGTAGGACTATGTCTGAAATCATTAAAACCGTCACTCAGCGTAAAGATGAAGCGGAACAGCTGCGGCAAAAACTGCTCCGCATGATTGTCAAAAACGAACAACAGCGCAAAGCACCGACCGCGAAATAAGACTCTCCGTGCGAACTACGGCGCTTGCCACTTTGATCCTGTGCTTCAGCGGGCACCTCGCGAAAGCGCAATTCGCTCCTCCCGAAGCGCGTATCGCTTGGGGCGCGAATTCCGCGCCGCGCGCCGACACCGTCACCTCGGCCGCCCCTCACCCCTCGGTCGCCCGGATCATTGTCCCGAACCGCGACGGCATGTCGTTCGGCTCCGGTACGTTGGTCGACCTGCGTGAAAAGCATGGTCTGGTGCTCACGAATTTTCACGTCGTCGATGGCGCCTCGGATGAGATTACGGTCCGATTTCCCGACGGCTTTGTCACCGGGGCACGCTTGCTCAAAGTGGATAAGGTTTGGGATCTCGCGGCGCTGGCCATTTGGCGGCCGAATTGCCGCGCGGTGCCGCTGGCCAAAATTCCGCCGCGGCCGGGCGACTGGCTCGCCATCGCCGGCTACGGCAGCGGCACCTATCGGTTCATTTCTGGCCGCTGCACCCAATACTTCGCCCCGAAACCAAACTTCCCGCTCGAGCTCGTCGAGGTCTCCGTCGCGGCGCGACAAGGCGACTCGGGCGGACCGATCTTTAATCAACAAGGCGAATTGGCCGGCGTCCTGTTCGGCGCGAGTTATAACACCACGATGGGCAGCTACTGCGGCCGCGTGCGCGAGTTCTTGACTAGCGTCCTGCCGGCCGACGACGGCCGCACCCTGCTCGCTGCGCGGCCAAGCTCCGCGCCGCTCGGCTCGGACGGTCTAACGCCGCTCAACGCCGCCGCCCAAGCGCCCAACCCGTTTGCCGCCGCGCCGTCCGGCGCTGGGGCAGACGCAACGTGGCCGCCCGGAACCGCGGCGGCGCGAGCGAACGTGTCGTCTGGCGGATTCGCGGGTTCAAATGCGACGCCGTATGGTGCAAGTGCGCGAAGCACTGCCGCGCCATCCGGCGCGGCGAATCCATTCTTCGCAGGCGCGGCGCCCATGACGCCGTTGCTCGGCGATTCTTCGTCCGCGGCGTTCCGTTCGCTCCCGAGCGGCCTTCCGCCGCAACCGAATAGCGCCGGTCCGCACGCCACGTTTGACGCTCGACCGGTCTTCGCGCCGGCCGAGAATTCTCCGGAAACACGAACCGTGGCGCGCGGAGGGTCCGCGACCGGAGCTAATCCTGCCGCCGAGCCGTCTGCATCGCGCGTGCCTGATGATGCGGTGCAAAAAATCTGGGAACGGGTCGCCGGCCATACGCCGCTGGAACAAGGCAAAACGATTCTGGCCGGCATCGGCGGCCTGACGCTACTCGTGTTTGTGCTCCGCCGCTTCCGAGCAAATTGAAGCGGCTGCGAGACCGGTGAACCGTGCGACGGCCGACCGAGGTGCGCGACTTATCAAGAAGGGTGCCCCAATCGTTTGTTTGCGAGCCGTGCGGAGTTGGATTCTGAACTCGGCGAGGGGATAATCCCGCGGCCGCTCGCGGGCTTTTTTTCACCAGGCCTTGAGCCGGGAGAGGCGCCCTCGGACGGACCGTTCGCCGCACATGGCACGATAAAGCGGACCAATTTCTGGTTCGGCGGGCGGGTGGTGGCTGCCTCGCGCGTCGCGAGGTGAATCGTGCGCCCGCTCGGGTTTTTCAATGGAGCGGCGGATTTAGGCGGTGGATCATGCCACTTGGCCGGCCGCATAAAATCGGAGTCGGCCCGGTTGTGGCACCCGTCGTTGGTCGTTTCCTCCCAGCGTGAGCGGCCGAAAGAGTTTTTGACCATGGGGGCCGCCCCCTTGGACGCGGTCGGCTCGGCTCCCAGCCAGCGTGAACGGCCGAAAAAAAATTGACCACGCGGGCTTGGCGGGCCGACTGGACGGGTTTTCCATGCTAGGTTTTTTTGGTAGATTGTTTCCACGCGGCCCCTTTTCAGCGAGTCCGGTCCACGCCCGGCTTGAAAAGTACCGCCCGCCTGTCCCAGGCCATTCCCCGATAGCTCAGTCGGTAGAGCAGCGGACTGTTAATCCGCGTGTCCAAGGTTCGAGCCCTTGTCGGGGAGCTTTTCGTTTTTCTACGAGTCGCAACCGCCACACCGGTTAACGCCCAGCCCCGAGAGATCGGCCGCCGGGCGTTTTGCGTTTATCGCCTTTGCCGCAACGATTTACGCCATTTCTCCGGCCTGCACGGCGCTCTCTAGTTCGACAGAGATCAAATGGGGTCCGAAAGGAACCTTCAAGGTTCCCCTCGCACCCCGAAAAAACGCGCTCGAACTCTCCGAATCTCTAATTAACAGACCTCTTAGAGTTAACAAACCGGTCCCTTTCGGACCCTAATTTCGTCATCTCGAACGGAACCGGGTAGGGTGGAAACTCAGAGACTACCAGCGGCGTTTGGAGGGGCGTGGGGATGGCCGGCAACGCCAATTTACCGATAGTGCGTACCGGTCCATTCGCGGGCAGGGTCCAAAGTGTGTTGCTGGGAAAAAATCGGTGACATATCGTCATGGAACCCAAACGCCTCTTGGCCAAAAAAGGCCGCACAGAATGTAGCCGATAATTGCTCCGAGGATTAATCCCGCGACCTTCCTATGAAACGGAGTTAATAGCCCAGTTCCAATTGATGCCGACGCCGCCATGTAAATCAGCGGATACCAGAACGGGTGGAAAAAGGCCAAGTGTGTCAATTGTCCGCGAAAATAGACGAACGCGCCGACCCCGGCCGCTATCAGCGTCGTCGCCAAGAATAGATCGCGTAGGCTGAAATGAGGGCGCGGCATAGGGGTTATTCTAGCAGGTAGTGTCCAAAAGTGTGTTGCCGAAAATTTAACGCATCAGTCAATTCCTTGGACTTTGGCTTCAGGGAACATTTCCTTAATCGCATACGCTTGATCATCCTCCATTGACGCCGGCGGCGCGATAATCCAGACTTCGCAGTCCCCAAGAAGATGCCTACACCAAGGCACTGATTCTGGCGGAGCATAATTTGCCGGAGGGATGGGCGGAACGAAATAACTAAACGCGCCTCCGCCTTCCACGATTTTTTCAATCATCACCTTCCGCTTGACGACAATCTTGGCCTGCCAACCCACATAGGCGCACGGGATCGCCAGCAGCGTGACGACGACGAACAGCGTCCGCAGGCTGAATTGATGCCAGTGGCGCTTGGGCGGAGCGGTGATGGGCGTGGTGTCGAACATGGCGGGATTCTACCGCACTGGCCCATTGGAAGCAGCGCGAGCTATCACAGCGGTTCCCGCCCATCCATCCAGTAAACCCCCTCAGGTAACCGTTCACGCTCCGGGAAGGGATTTTGCTGTTTGCTAGCACGGGGGGGTTCTGGTTAACTGAGGGCATGTCGCCTGCATTTCCCCTTACCGCCGAGCAACTGGCCGCCTTGCCGCCTGAGTTT